>DTTO01000015.1:0-8586 GCA_012964665.1 Fidelibacterota bacterium | reverse complement strand
CCTGATGTTTCAACTGAAATTGGCGTAAGAGATCGTGCGATATTAGAATTATTCTACAGTACGGGTATACGATTGAATGAATTAATTATGCTTGATATCGGTGTGGTCGATTCCATAAACCAAATGATAAAGGTCCATGGCAAAGGAGACAAAGAGCGGTTGATTCCATTTGGAAATAGAGCGAAATTATGGTTAGAAAAGTACTTGAAAAACCGTGCAGTATCATTTAATTCTGCGTGGGGCAAAACACCATTATTTGTAAATGCCAAAGGGGGGCGTATTCTCAGACTTACCGTACAAAGAAGAATTCGTAATTATATTAAAATTGTTGCTGATGGGAAAAGACTAGGGCCTCATATTTTGCGTCATTCATTTGCAACGCATTTAATGGATAAAGGGGCAGACATTCGAGCGGTAAAGGATTTATTGGGACATAATAGTTTGTCATCCACGCAGGTTTACACGCACGTTCAGCCAGAAAAAATGAAAGAGATATATAAACAAGCACACCCACATGGGAGCAAATAGGAGGAACAATGCTCGTTACAGGTAAAGATTTAAAATTGGATGCTATCGGAATTACCGGTGTAGAGGAAGTTCATCGCAATTTATCTGTTGAAAAATTGATTGAAGAAACGGTAATCAATGGTGAAGGTGTTATTGGCCCTCGTGGTGCAACCATGGTTGATACTGGAAAGTATACCGGCCGTTCACCAAAAGATAAATATTTTGTAGACGAACCCACTTCTACAAATAATCTATGGTGGGGGCCTGTAAATCGTAAAGTGGATGAATCTATTTTTGATACCTTATACCAGAAGGTGATTGATTACTATAATACAGATACCGCTAAGACATACCTTTTCGATGGTTTTGCCGGTTTTGACCCAACACATAGCATCAAGGTACGAATGATTGCCAAAAAGGCGTGGCAAGCCCATTTTGTCCATAATATGTTTATTCGTCCTGAAGCGGGCCAGTTAAATGGTTTTACGCCTGATTTTACAATTATCAATGCTTCCAGCGTTTTTAATGAAGACTTTGAAAAATATGGGATGAATTCAGAAACATTCATCATTTTCCACATGGGGAAAAGGTTAGCCATTATTGGGGGTACCGAATACGGCGGTGAAATGAAAAAAGGTATTTTTTCCGTTCTTCATTACATGCTTCCCTTAAAGGGAATTCTATCCATGCATTGTTCGGCTAATGTGGATGATGATGGAAATAATCCCGCCATATTTTTTGGATTGAGCGGTACAGGGAAAACCACTCTTTCAACGGACTCCAAGCGACCTTTGATCGGGGATGACGAACATGGTTGGTCAGAAGATGGTATTTTTAATTTTGAAGGTGGTTGTTATGCCAAAGCCATCCATCTAAACCCGGAACATGAACCAGACATCTATAATGCAATACGACATGGGGCATTACTGGAAAATGTTGTTTATGATGAGACGACCCGTGCTGTTGATTATGACGATGGATCAAAGACGGAAAATACACGGGTTTCCTATCCATTGGATTATATTGATAATTCTGTCTTTGGAAAAGGAAAGCCAGCGGTGGCAGGCCATCCCGAAACAATCATTTTTCTGACATGTGATGCTTACGGTGTTTTACCACCTGTAGCAAAATTAAGCCCGGATCAGGCCATGTATCACTTTATCAGCGGATATACAGCGAAAGTTGCAGGGACTGAAAGGGGTGTTACGGAACCTACGGCCACTTTTTCGCCCTGTTTTGGCGGTCCATTTCTAACCTTGCATCCGTTGAAATATGCAGCCTTACTTGGAAATAAGATGAAAAAGTATAATGTACCGGCCTTTTTGGTAAATACAGGTTGGGTAGGGGCCAATGCCAAATCTGGCGCAAAACGCATTTCTTTGCCAATTACAAGAAAAATTATTCATGCAATCCTAGATGGTAGCATTAATGATTCGAATATGGAAGTTGATTCATATTTTAGAATGATGGTACCTCAGACCTTAGGTGATATCGACCCCAATCTGCTTATTCCGTCAAAGGCATGGAAAGATCAGGATGAATATCACACCACTGCAATGGAACTGGTTAAAAAGTTCCAGAAAAATTTTGAGCAGTATGATTTGGGAGATGCTAAAGTTCGCAATGCTGGTCCGGTCCTGGATCAATAAAAGCAGAAAATGTTGGGAAATATTTAATGCATTGATATCTATTCAATGCTTTGGAGTCTGTAATATAGAAAATGTAATTTC
This sequence comes from Fidelibacterota bacterium, assembly GCA_012964665.1. Lineage (GTDB taxonomy): Bacteria > Fidelibacterota > Marinisomatia > Marinisomatales > TCS55 > TCS55. The sequence continues at coordinate 6,349 of DTTO01000015.1, read as the reverse complement.
TGAGTTGAAAACAATAGAATTGAAAAATTTATGAGCAAATTTGTATTTACATCTGAATCAGTTTCAGAAGGGCACCCGGACAAGGTCTGTGATGCAATTTCTGATGCTATTGTGGATGGCTTTATAGCACAGGACCCTGAATCTCATGTTGCCTGTGAAACTTTGGCAACGAAAGGAACGGTGGTTGTATCCGGTGAGGTCCGTTCCAATGGGTCTGTAGATGTGGAAAAATTGGTTAAGAAGACATTGAGCGAAATTGGATATAATAATGAAGAATATGGCATGGATCATGAAAACGTCAAGGTAATATCTATGTTGCACGAACAGAGTTCGGAGATTGCTCAAGGGGTGGATGAAGGGACCGGGCTGCATGAAGAACAGGGAGCAGGTGATCAGGGATTAATGTTTGGTTATGCCTGCAATGAGACACCGGAACTGATGCCATTGCCCATTCACTTGGCTCATCGGTTGGTGGAACGCTTAACTGAACTTCGAAAAGACGGCACGATCCCATGGTTGCGTCCGGATGGCAAGTCCCAGGTTTCTGTTGCGTATGAAAATGGTAAACCGGTTTCCATCGCAAAAGTTGTTATTGCAACCCAGCATAATAATATGCTGGATAAGTATGGAGATGAAAAGGCCGAACACGACTTTGTGGAAAGTGAAGTGATTGAAAAAGTCATTAAGCCAGTGTTAGATGAATGCGGTTTGCCTTATGAAGAATCTTTTATTGTCAATGGTACTGGCCGGTTTGTATTTGGTGGCCCGGAAGCAGACACGGGATTGACTGGGCGTAAAATTATCGTAGATACCTACGGCGGATATGCCCCTCACGGAGGTGGCGCTTTTTCTGGAAAAGATCCTTCAAAAGTGGATCGCTCTGCTGCGTATATGGCACGCTATATTGCCAAAAATATTGTAGCAGCAGATCTAGCGGAAAAATGTGAAGTACAATTTTCCTACAGTATTGGTGTAGCGGAACCCACATCCTTTTATGTAAAAACATTTGGTACGAGCGAGCTTTCAGACGAAGCATTAACAGAAATTGCCGGATCTGTATTTCCACTGAAACCAGGTGGAATTATCAGCCATTTAAAGTTAAAGTATCCCCGTTATCGTCCAACGGCAGCGAATGGCCATTTTGGCAGGGAAGATGAGTTATTCAGCTGGGAAAAAACAGATATGGTAGACATTTTAAAATCAGCTGTTGCCGAAAGGAATTGAATCATGGAAATTGCTGAAATGACTGAAAATATTGTAACTGATTTACCTTATAAAATTAAAGATATTGCCCTTGCGGATTCAGGCCGAAAGGCGATGGAAATTGCCGAAAAGGAAATGCCTGGATTAATGGCCACCCGAGAGAAATATGGGCTGCAAAAACCATTGGCTGGGAAAAAAGTGACCGGGTCATTGCACATGACGGTAGAAACTGCTGTACTGATTGAAACCTTGATTGAATTGGGTGCTGATGTACGCTGGGCCAGCTGCAATATTTTTTCTACGCAGGATCATGCCGCCGCAGCCATTGCAAAAACAGGTGTGCCTGTTTTTGCTTGGAAAGGAGAGACACTAGAAGAATATTGGTGGTGCACCATGCAGGCACTCACTTTTCCCGGGGGCGAAGGACCGGATCTGATTGTAGATGATGGTGGTGATGCTACTATGCTGATCCATAAAGGATTTGATCTCGAAGATTATTATGCCAAACATAATTCATCGCCGAAAATCACAACCCAGGTAGAAGAAGAACAGGTGATTGAAAAATTATTGCGGGATATACTGGATAAAGATGCGAATCACTGGCATAAAGTTACCAAAAGTGTAATTGGTGTCTCCGAAGAGACAACAACGGGGGTTAACCGGCTTTTGCAAATGGAAAAAAATAACAACCTGCTGTTTCCCGCCTATAATGTGAACGATTCTGTCACCAAGTCCAAGTTTGATAATATTTACGGCTGTCGCGAATCTTTAGTTGACGGGTTAAAACGTGCCATGGATGTCATGGTGGCCGGTAAGACCGTAGTCGTAGCTGGTTACGGTGATGTAGGTCGCGGATGTGCTCAATCCATGCGTGGTTATGGTGCCCGTGTCCTGGTTACAGAAATTGATCCGATTTGTGCACTCCAGGCTGCAATGGAGGGGTTTGAAGTTTCAACCATTGAAGAAGTGCTGCATGAGGGAAATATTTTTGTTAGCGCAACAGGCAACAGGGACGTGATAACATTGGATCATATGTCAAAGATGAAAGATCAAGCCATTGTATGCAATATTGGTCACTTTGATAATGAGATCCAGGTGAACCAGTTAAATGAAGATAAAACCGTAACCAAAGAAGTGATCAAGCCCCAGGTGGATCGCTATACATTTGAAAGTGGAAATCAGATTTTCATTTTAGCGGAAGGACGATTGGTTAACCTGGGCTGTGCCACCGGCCATCCCAGCTTTGTCATGTCCAATTCATTTACTAATCAGGTCATGGCACAGATCGCATTGGCAAATGATACGCCCAAGTTAGGTGTTTACCGCCTGCCAAAAGAATTAGATGAAGAAGTTGCACGCCTGCATTTAAATCATTTGGGTGTGACCTTGACAGAATTATCCGATGAACAGGCAGATTATATTGGTGTACCAAAAGAAGGACCCTACAAACCAGATCATTACCGCTATTAATCGCTAATTACACCTTTATTAATTGTATTGAAAAGAGCTCCTTGAAAAAGGGGCTCTTTTTTTGTAGTAAAAATTCCTTATTTCAGGTCAATTTCTAAGACGATTCATCCGGTAGATGACCCGATTAAAATGAAAAAGAATCCCACAAATATTATTTTATCTTTTCGCAAGCGCATATCCAAAACGTTGATTGCGCTTTTTTCTTTTTTCACTTTGAGCTGTGATTTTCAAAATCCCATGGCCTTTGAAATGCCGACCTGGTTTTTTGACCTATCCTTTCCATTGGTGCAACAGAAGTATTCCCTGGAAGGAATGATCGATAATAAACAAATTTTTTCGACGCCTGATTCACTGGGGATGCAAATCATGTTCGAAGGTGCATTGCCGGACACGACTATTGGGGCGGACATATTAGAAATTGAACTCAATCAAAATATTGAATATTCCCAGGCTCCGGTTACGGCACCTAACTTTTCTTTTTCCATTGATACATCCATCAATCTGGCCATTCCCATTGCCCCTGGAGGTAAACTGATCAATGATTCGGGAACAGTCTTTTCCGTTCCACCATCCCAAACGCAGTCGGTAACAAAAGATGTATGGAATACGATCGCTTCGGCGGTGGATACCACCATTGAAATTACCATTGATTTACCAGATATCCCTGCCAACCAGTTACCGAGTTTTATTCAATCTATTGATGGCATGGTGATCCAGACTGATGCAGGCAGTAGTATAAGCGATTTCAATACAACCATAAGCAATAATGGGCTGCCTACCAATGTGACCAATCCAACCGTATCTTTAGTCACAGATATCACCTCCCCGCCTAAAACGCTGGCAAACCACACTCAGGCATCGGTAGTAAAGGATGCCAGTTTTGGCCCTGAGATCACTTCATTGAGCCAGGATAGTTTAGGCGGTGCGATTCGAATGAGTATTGGGTTTGGGATTGAAAGCACAGCCAATAACGCTGTGACGATCAGTGCAGGTGACAGTGTCCAGGTGAATGTGGCGATCCGTATGCGTATCGCAGGGTTAGACTCGGCAATCATTCAAGTCAAAAAAACTGATCTTCCCATTTCTCTACCAAAAATTAATTTTCCAACTGATATTGAGATCTATTCAGGGCAATTGAAAACAAATAGCGGGTTTGACGTGAATGAAATCAATCTTACCAACATTATCAGTACCTATCCGCTGAATGTTGATTTTTCTATGAATTTCAAGAACTTCCTCCCGCCGGCAGGAAAGGATTCAACGAAAATTGATACTGTTTTGAAAAAAGGGATGACTCTGACCAAGACATTTGATCTGGATGGCTATTCATTTGTCAACCCAGCCGGGAAAGATTCTGCTCTATCTAAATTAACAGTTGATGCGGTTGCAACGTTACCAGCACAAAGCGCCAAAATTCCATTGGATGGAACAGATATGGGTGCTTTATCCTTGAAGGTGACACTACAAGAACTGCATTTTGAATCCATAGAAGCCAATATTATCCAGGAATTTCCGTCAACAAAATTCAGCATTGTAGGCATGCCGTTGGGTTTTTCCGGTATGCAATTTTCAGACACAAAATTAGAAATTGAAATGCTGAATGGTATTCGTTTGCCGGTAATACTGGATTTTGACATGATTGGAGTGAATCAAAAGGGTGATACTATGAAGGTAAAGGCTTTATCGACTCTAGCCAGCCCTACCATTGCGGGTGACACGAGTAAAACAATTACCCGTTTATCGCGGGATGGTACCACAACCATAAAATATAAAGCACCATCATCTGTGACCTATTATGACAGCACTAACGTGCCGCCAAAAAGTGGTGAAACGACGATTGTGGAACTGATGTCTTCAAATCCAGCTGTTTTTGATGTGCTTTCCCGGGTCAGAATTGATGGGCGCGGCTCCTTGGGTGCTGGGATGCACATCGGCGGTAAATATAGATTGATAGCACCATTTGAAGTCATTATGGGACCCATGACATTTTTGTCCGTAACTAATACGGCTGTAAAGGAAATGAATCACAGTGACCGAAATCGGATTCGTGCTACCCTTCAGTCTGCCAGCTTGGATTTGACTGTAGAAAATAAAATACCATCCGGAGGAGAACTGGCAATGTTGATGTCAAACACCGGCTATTTCCCTTTAGATACCACCGCTGCCGCTCTTTCAGACTTTAAAGATTCCATGGTGGTGAAACAAAATTGGGTCAGTACAGATAGCGTTTATCTTGTATCCAAGTGCGATAGTTTAAATCCAATTACCGGAAATTATTTTATTTTTGATGTGATGGATGATTTTTCCGATTGTGTCGATGGTATGGCTTATTTGGTGAAAGCGACTGGCTCCGCGATGGATACTGTTATTTCCTATGTGGATACCTTATTAATCATTCCGCTGCCAGATCCGCTCAGTTATTATCCAGCAACTAATGCAGGTGCCCGGGCTGGTCAGGTAAAGGAACCCGGCTTTGCAGTATACAGCAGTCCAGTAAGTACCCATACCATCCGGCTGATGACTAATCCGGGACAGCCGTATATGGCCCCCCGGTTTCATCTGAACGGTTCAGATGGAAAAAAAGTGTTTATTTCATCATCCGATTATATCGATATCAATTCTAATATCACCTTTAAACTGAGCAGTACCGGTATGACCAGTGCGGCACCCGATGAAATTGTAATCAAGTATCCCAATGGAAACCAGACATTAAATAAAGATAAGGAAGTCACCATCCAATGGAAAACATTTGGAACGGTAGATAAAGTTGATTTGGCTTATTATGCGGGAACCGATCCGGATGTCAATCAAGATGAAGGTTGGACTGAAATTGCCAAAGATGTTGAAAATGTAAAGGGGGATAATGCCTATAATTGGACGCCGAGCAGCACGACAGGAATTAATTCCATGGCCACTGCCCTACGCGACAGCGTACGCATCCGGGTGAAATCAACGGATGGAAAGACGCGGGATATGAGCGGATGGTATTTTACCATCAGCCATAGCAGCGGGAAAATTCAAAGTGTCTCCGAAATTGTGAAAATAAGAAAAAACCCGTACAAGCAATGAAAAGATTCGGCCCAACCCTATTCAGCCTCTTTTTATTGACCCATGTCTATGGCCAAACGCGGGACCCGCGTGCGGTCGCATTAGCCGGTGCGACTACAACCATTGCCGATGGTATATATGCCGTCGGTTATAACCCGGCTTTGATCGCTTTTCAAATTGAAAAGCCATTTATGATGCAGATTGGGGGCATTGATTTTGGGATGGGGAATAATTATCTGTCCATGGCAGCAATGCGAGCCTTGAGCGGAGATACCCTGGACAGTGATGAAAAAACACTGATTATCAATCGTTTGGAGAGAAGTGGAGGACTGGCTTTTGATATCAATGGACTATTCGCCATTCCAGGAATCAATTTTTCCTCCGGAAACATGGCTGTAACTGCTAATCTTCTTTATATGGGTTCGTACAGCCTACCAGCAGGAATGGCACGGTTGATGCTGGAAGGGAACGCTAGTAATCCTGAAATCGATATGACGATTGGCTATGAGATTATGGGTATGAATGAAATGGCATTTTCCTTTGCGGTTCCTTTTGAATCTTTTGCCCTGGGGTTCTCTTTAAAATATCTCCAGGGATTATTCTATTTTGGGATTGACCCGGATTCCAG
>DTTO01000014.1 GCA_012964665.1 Fidelibacterota bacterium | reverse complement strand
ATTCTCCGCTAATTCGATTATTTCATAATCAGGAAATTTATTTCGTATTGATACTACGGAATTATCGGAGGACCCATTATCAATAATATGAATTTTTACATTTGGATAGATGACCTTTTCAAGGGAAGAAAGGCAATCCAATGTCAGATCTCGGCCATTCCAGTTTAATACAAATAAATTGACAGATCCTGCCATTATAACTCAATTAACTCCAACAAAACTTTTACATATATCTCCCAGGAAAACTGCTCTTTATATTCTGAAATAAATGTTGAAAATCTTCCCGGGTCAGAATTATAATATTTTATAATCCCTTCAGCAAACTGTTTTGCGTCTGGTTCACAAATGAATCCCGTTTCCCCATTCCGTACTATTTCTGGTAATCCTCCGATATTGGATACAACTACCGGTTTATCAAAATGATAAGCTATAGGCACAACACCGCTTTGGGTTGCGGATTTATAAGGTAAAACGACCAAATCAGCAGCACAGAAATATTGATTAACACTTTCATGAGGCACAAACTCAAAACGAAAATCAATGACATCTAAAACATCATTTTTTTCGGCTAATTGAATATAATCATTTTCATCTCCATAACATTCACCCACAACAAGAATTTTAAAATCATTCAATTCCACCTTAAGGTATTTGGCAGATTCGACTAAAAGGTCTAAGCCCTTATAATCTCTAATCAGTCCAAAATTTAAAATAACCTTTTCGGCTTCGATTCCAATCATTGTTTTTGCTTTTTCTTGATCCATGGATTTCCCGAATACATTATAAATCGGGTGCGGTGTTTTTCTGTATTTTGGATCGGCTTTAATCCGAAGTAAATCTTCTTCTACCGTTTTAGACATAACAATAAACCCGTCACAATAACTGAAAAACTTTGCAGTCATCAGCGAGTCAGTTGTTCGAGGTTCATGAGGAGTAATATTATTACAATTCACTAAGATTTTGGCACCAGATCCTTTCTTAATTCCTTTAGCAATTGATGAAAATGCCGGAGCAAAGAAGGGCATCCAATACTGAAAAATGACCACATCTGGTTCGGTATTATTAATATATTTTACTGTTTTTTTCCATGAAAATGGATTGACTGAATTGATCAATCTTTCTGCTTTTTCTTCTTCAAAATCAAAAAACTGTGATTTACCCGGGAATAATGATTTGGGATATTGCAAAGAGAATGAAACCCGATGGATTTCGTGTCCCTTAGATAATTCCTTTGCCAAGGAATGGTTGAACATAGAGATTCCACCACGATAAGGCGGAAACGGTCCCACAAGCACAATACGCATCAGGGTAAGTTTAAACGTTTAAAATTTAAAAATACCTTTTATCCGGGATTCTTTATCCTGATTTGAGTTGGCAATCATTTCACCTACCAAACCGATGGAAAAGAATTGAATCCCGATAACAATAATCAGCACACCTAACATCAGTAGTGCCATATGTTTTGCAAAAGGTTCGCCTAAAAAGTACTTTAGATAAATAACATAACAATCAACACCCAATCCAATCAGAAAGGTAAAAATTCCAATCTTTCCGAAAAAATAAAGCGGGCTCTGTGTGTATTTTGATAAAAATAAAATCGATATCAAATCAAATAACCCGTGAAAAAAACGAGATCCACCATACTTGGTCTCACCATGCATACGGGACCGATGGTTGACAACTATTTCAGCCACTTTGAATTTCTTCTGTCCTGCTAAGGCAGGAATATATCGATGTCTCCCTCCATAAATATCTAATGTTTTGATCACTGCTTTGCGATATATTTTTAAACCGCAATTAAAATCATGGATTTTAACCCCAGTAAACAACCGAGTTACAAAATTGAATAATTTGGATGGCAACTTCTTTGATAATGGGTCTTTACGATTTTTTTTCCATCCTGAAACAAGGTCAAAACCCTCTTCAAGCTTTTGAACTAAATTTTTTATTTCCGAAGGATCATCCTGTAAATCTGCATCCATGGTAATTATTTGATCACCTTCAGCATATTTAAAACCCTCTGCCAGTGCTGCCGATTTCCCATAATTCCGGTGAAATTGAAATAAATTAATATGGGTATCCGTTTCACCTAATTCCTTGATGACATCAATAGAGCCATCGCTAGATCCGTCATCGATAAAAAGAATTTCATATTTTTCATATGGTGCCAGAGCCTGTACTAACTCATGATAAAGTTCCCTTAATGATCCTACTTCGTTATAAACAGGAATTATGACTGAAATATTCATGAATTTACCTTTATTGGTGGGATTGAATCTGGAATTTTCCGAATTAGATGGGGATATTGCACATCATATTCTCGGTCCATTAATACCATTTCAATTTTTTGTCTTTCATCTTTCATGTTAAAAGTGACATGTTCAACCAATGGGCCATGCTCCGTTTGATTTGATCGAAATTGAATTCGACCCGATATTTGTTCGGATTGATTTTTTATTATCTCTGGATCAGAAAAAATTTTCGGAATTTCTCCCCATAGGAATCTTCGCATATCATTTGGTTGAATTATTTCAAAGAATGGCAGGAAAAGAAGAATTGAAGCTTTATCATATCGTTGATTATGGAGCATGTCCCACGCATCAATCGATTTATCACCTAAAATGAGAAAAAGCGTTTTTCTCCCAATTAAATCTTTGAATTGAATATAGGCCGTATCCCGAGTAGTTGTAAAAGTAAAATTCAATCGGCCTTTTATTTCTCCTTCCGAAATAATATACCCTTTCCCCCGACAGGATTTTTTATCATCTATATTTGGAAAGGCTGTCCGTTGTTCTAAGTACGGTTCAGATTCAATAGATGGTAACTGCGTGCACCCTGTAATCAGGATGAATAATATGAATGTATAAATTGGTTTATTCAGTGGATGCCTTTTTAATTAACCGGGCATTATTTTTATCCAAATTCAAGGCCCGTTGATAATATTTTAATGCATCATCCTTCTTATGTATTCTCATGAAAATATCTCCCAGATGTTCAAGGACAACAGCATTATCTCCATTAATTTTTATAGATGCTTCTATATATTCTCTTGCTTTCTCATGATTATTCAATTTGAAATAAATCCATCCAATGGTATCTAAATAAGATGGATTTTCGGGTTCTATATTGATCGCTTTCTTTGCCATCTTGAGTGCTTTATCTAAACTTTGATTTCTCTCCACAAGGCTATAGGCATAATTATTACACGCCTGTGCATCAGAACTGTCAGATTGGATCAGCTGATTATAAATTTCATCCGATTTATCCCATTCCTTCAATTCATCATATAAAATGGCAATAGAATGAAGCACATTAGGGGAATTGGGGCGAATTGTTAATGCCCGATTGAAATATTTTCTTGCTGCTTCATATTGCTTCAATTGGTTGTACCCTAATCCTAGTAAATATTGAATTGAATAAATTTTTTCAAAAGTATCGGAGACAGGCTCCAAAAGTGAGATGACTTCTTTAGAATTCTTCTCATTCATATATACAAGGGATCGACTATAGTAACCCTGCCAATCTTCAGGAAAACTCGTAATTAATTGATCGGCGATCTTGGATGCTTTTTCATTTTCATTCTCATCCATGTATAAATCAAATAATGAAAAATAAAAATTCGTGTTTTGAGGCAAATCTTCAATAGCTGACTCTAGTAAATCTATCGCTTTTTCTTTTTGCCCTATCTTATACAGCAACAATCCCATTTGAGCCATTCTCTCAGGAGATTCGCCATGTTTCATGTTTAAAGAGTTTATTACATCGATTCCTTCCTGGTAATCTTTTGAATTCATAACAAGGTCAATAAACATTCCCATTAATCTGGGTTGATTCGGGTCAAGTATAGTCAATTGTTTAAAAATAGCTTGGGCACGATCAAAATCTTTGATTTGAAGCGCCAATCTTCCAGCAGTTTCCAATAATTCTAAACGAGATGGTTCAAGCTTATGGGCTTTCAGATATAGTTCTAATGATTCCAAATAATTTTTTTTTATTTTTTCAAGTTCACCCAATGCAATAATATATCTAACCTCGTCTGGTTTTAATCTATGCAATTCTTCAAAGTATTTTTGTCCTCCTTCATAATTTTTTTGAAGTATATATTGATCTGCTAACATATTAAGTGCTTGGCTATCCTCAGGATCTAAAGCAAGCGCTAATTTAAGGTGTTTTTCAGCCATGGCCCCTTTACCCAAATTCCAATAACACTGTGCAATGGATGTATGAATCGCTCCAACTCCAGGATCCAATTCCAATGCTTGTTGGAATTCTAAAATTGCCAGGGCGAAATCACCCTGATTCAGCATCATCTGACCATCCATAAAATGGCGTAATCCTTCAGGATTAGGTGCTTTTTCTAATTTCTGCTTGCTTTGGACTTCATTTTGTGGGCTTGGGGTATTAGCTGACGACGTCCCACATCCAATGAACCCGAGTATTAAAAAAAGAATAACAATTAATTGATTCATTTTCATTTGAATTTCTTCTCGGGAATCTAAACATTTAAGAAACGCTGATGTTCCGAAAAACGGAAGGAATTTATTAGGCATCAGCGGTGATGGTCACTCCATTCCCACCGACAGATTTTGTTTCATACATCGCCTTATCTGCTTTAATAATCAAATCTTGGACATGTTCGGCATGACGAGGGAATCCAGCCATTCCTCCACTGATTGTTATATTGGCAGCAATACCACTTTTTAAAAACGTTTTTTCTGCAATTGACTTTACAATCCTTTCAGCCACAGGTATACAATGTTGAATATCAGAATTGATTAGTAAAACAGTAAATTCCTCTCCACCATAGCGTCCTACTATGTCAATAGTACGAACACTATCGGAAATAATTTTTGCAACCCCCTTAAGTACATAATCACCATATAAATGGCCATATGAATCATTAATCGACTTAAACTTATCCAAATCCAAGATAATCAATCCGAACATTTGATTAAATCTTCCAGCACGGCTGATTTCTTCTTCAAATCGATTCAGAAACGCTTTATGATTTAGAAGCCCCGTCAACCCATCATGGATTGATGTAAGGTGAACTTTTATATATTCCCTATGCCAATTCAGGATGGTGCTTATTTTTCTGCTCAATAATTTAAGTAATCTTACATCTGTATCAGAATAGGCCTTTGAACTCAACCGTTCCAAAGTAATCGCACCTATGGCTTCACCATCTGATCTAAGTGGAATGCTTAAAACAGACATAAAATTATATTCATTCATATCGCCTGATTTAAAACGCCCCATATCGGGATATTCATCAAACCATGAATTCGAGCAGAGAATTGTGTTATCTTGGATGGCCTTTCCATGAAGGCTGTTTTGAATTTTATATTCTTCACCTACATCAGCATCATCAAGTAGACCATCCACAAGTTTGATAACACCTTTTTCTTTATCTTCACTTGATAAAACAATGGTCAATTTATCATACTGAAAAAAGGAACGGCATACACTGCGAGTAGATTCAAATAATTTAGATTCATCAGATTTGACTTCTAATTGATCAAATAAATTTGCCAAGCGTAAATTAAATTGATTGTCAATGATGAGAGCTTCCATGTGCTCTAAATCTTCCATTCCATTAGTGATAAATTGACTGAGCCTTTCTATAATTTCCTGATCTCGGTCAAGTATAGATGAAAAATGATCCATATATACCATTAAAACACCAACGATATTCTCTTCATAAAATATAGGAAAACCCATTATTGTTTCACTACCACGCCAAGTCCTCGAACCAAGCAATTCATCCCAGCCTGTGTTTTTATTACCCTTTTTAAATAAACTTGGTTTTCTTTTTTTGACTGTTTCAGCTAAGATTTCATTCTCAGTTTCTATAAAATCTGAAAAATCAGGATAAGATTTTTCCTGGCAAGTATATCCTTTATTCTCAGAATCAATCATATATATCGCAGCAGAAAACTTGGCATTAACATTTCCAACCAAGTCAAGTATTTGCAACAACAATCTTTTGTATTGGGTTTTGACAGTCATAGAAAAGGGTGGTTCCTTTAGATCAATTTCTGAATCTTCTATGTCCTTTGTTTGTATTTCCCCAATTTTGAAAACTTGCGGAAATGCGAAGGAAATAAAGATAACAACGAGACCACCAATGGCAACACCTTTGAGGATAGGATAAATATAACTGTCTTGATTAGGATAAATAAATATGAACAGAATTAAGAAAAATAGAGTAAGTACGGCGATTTGTCGGTAGTATGGCATACCAAAAAATAAAAATCCCTGAAGTAAAATACATCAACAACAGGGATTTAATTAAATTTATTTTTTTGTTAATTAATGCTGGTCTTTTACAAACTTAACTTTATCGTCCAACTTATATTTTTTCTTTTTATCTACTGTGGAATCAGCTGAATCTACATTTGCAGCAGTTAGAATAGTTTTACTATCTGGTGGTACAGTTGGAAGCGTAGAAGCCGGTTTCGGTGTTTCGGAAATATTTTCCGTAAAAGCCGGTGCAATATCAACCGATTTTTCATTTACGGGCCACAGGTTTACACCAACAGTAATAAAAGAAGCCACTAGCAAGGTCATTAGACCTGCATACAATGGTGTGAATCCAAACAAAGATTTTGAAGGCCGTTTAACTATCTTTTTTGAAGGTCGGTTTTTCTCGAATTCAATCCTTCTTGACAGATTCGAAATAAAATTATCAGAAGTTTTGATTACAGGTAAATTTTTCATCGATTTCATTGTCGACCTGATTGTATCTACAAGTTCTTTGGCATCAGCATTTGCGTTCATATACGTCTCAAATGCCTGTCTCTCAGATAAACTTAATTCATTTTCTAAATATGCCGAAATGGCATCTTCAAATTGGTAGCGATCCATTAATATATATTCTCCTATTTTAAATCTATTAATTCTTTTTGAAGCTGAAGTCTTGCCCGATTAATTCGAGATTTTACAGTTCCCAGTGGAACATCTACTATCTTACTTATTTCTTCATATGAAAGTTCCTGAATATCTCGTAGGATAGTTACTGTTCTAAAATGAAGCGGAAGTTTTTGGATTGCAGCCTGTATTGTTTTCTCAATGTATTCACTTTGCGCCGCCTCATCCGTATCAGGCGCAACAGATGGAATTTCATAATCACGGTCTTCAGGCCCCATTTGACTGATACTTGTTACTTTACGTTGTTTTTTCTTTCGCAATTCCGTTTTAGCTAAATTACCGGCTATTGTATAAATCCATGTGGAAAATTTGGCAATATTCCGGTAGTAATGCTTATGGGTGTACAATTTCAGTAATGCATCCTGGACAATATCCTCTGCTTGTTCAAATTCATTTACAAAACGATAAACAAATGTTATGAGCTTGTTTCGGTAGCGATTTACTAATTCGATGTAAGCTTGTTCATCACCTTCCTGGAAACGTGCAATTAATTCCTCATCCGTATAACGGAATTGATTATCCATTGCTAAGGGTTGAATAGACAAATTCGGTGATAGCTGATTCATCTTTAATCCGGGACGTTTTCAGTTGCCGATCAATGCGGGCCAATCGTTTAAGTGCAAGAATGATTTCTTTACTGGTATACCGGTTTGCATAATTGGGTAACTGCTTATTCACACTAGGTGATAATCTGGTGTAACCTTTTTTTATTCTATTTGTTCCCTGGGAAATTTTTAAAAATAATAATTCCTGAAAAAATTCAGTAAGCGGGTATATTAAGTTTATCATGGATACATCTTGCGAGACCAATGCACGGCCGATTTGCATAGATTCTTTCAGTTTCTTTTGGCCCAAATAATTTAAAAACTCAAATTGTCGAAATTTTCTTTTCCATCCTGAAAATTTTTCAATATCGGACTTTTTTATTTCATTATTTGATCCCGTTGAAATTGCAATTTTATCAATTTCATTTTTTAAATGGTTTAGCGAATCTCCCGCAATTTCAATGACAGATTTTAAAATGTCTAGTGGTACATTATTGATGTCATTCTCTTGAAAGAAATTTTTGGCCCAATGAATCATTTCATTATCGAATGGTGTAGAACAAGAGATTGGGTTTGTTATCTCAACTAAAGACGATAAAAATTTATTACTCGCACCATACTCATCCTGCATAATAATAAGGAAATGACCATTGATAGGATTTCTACAATATTCAAGTAATTCATCTCTAGATTTTCCTTTTAGGGTAGATGGACTACGGAGCAAAAAAAGTTTTTTAGTACTGAATAAATCAGCAGAAGTCAAAAGATCAATAATATTACTTGATTTCATTTCATCCGGTATAAGCATCATCTTTTGAATGGTTTCATTTTTAAATAAGATATTTGTTAGTCTCTCAGAAAATAATTGCTGGAGGTATTGATCCTCTCCCATTAAAAAATATATAGGTTTTATGTTACCTTTTTCTAATAACTGAATAGATTTGTTAAACGGAATATTATTTATTTTATATCGTACCATCTTAACCCATGCAGAATGTAATCAATCCAACGGTTATACAATAATAGCCAAAACGATGAAACTTACCACTTTCTAATAAACCTAATAACCATTTTAAAGAAATATACCCAACAGCAAATGAACTGATAAAAGCAGTCATTAATTGTGGTAATGGAATTGAATTGGGCCCTCCTTTCATATCCAAAGCTATCATTAAACCTGCTCCTGAAATAGCAGGAATTGCTAAAAGAAATGAAAATTTTGCCGCATCTTTTCCAGAAATTCCTAAAGCCAAACTAGTGCAAATCGTCATACCGGATCGGGAGACGCCAGGAATAATTGCAATGGCTTGAGCGATACCTATGACAAGGCTTTTTTTCCAATTCAGTTGCTTATTATTCAACGATAACTTTTGAGTAGCCAATAAAATAATGCCCGTAAATAACAATGCGCCTCCGACAACATAAATTGAGTCAAAGAAGCCAGAAATAATATTTTTACCGCCCAACCCGATCACTATTGCTGGGAGCGTACCGATAAATAATAATAAAATATATATTTTTGTAGCAGAATTTTGAATTGTTTTAATAATTGAAATTAATTCTTTCCAAAAAACAAATATGACACTAAAAAGAGTTCCAATATGGGTGATCACTTCCAATACATTCCCCGGCATATTGATGCCCAACAAGACCTGCGCAATAACTAAATGACCGGAACTGCTTACGGGTAAAAACTCAGTTATTCCCTGAATGATACCCAGTATAATTGCGTCAGAAAGTGTCATTTGAAAGAAAATTTAAGCGTGAATTTATAAGAACGACTAAAGAATAAAAAGAAAGACTAACGCCAACCTGTTATGGCTACCATACGTCCAGACTTGTCACCATCGCGTCGAAAGGAAAAATATAATTCTTCTTGGCAATACGTACACGCATCATCAATCATGATATTGCCGACTTCCAATCCCGATTTTGTTAACTGATATTTTAGGGCACCTTTTAAATCAAACATTTTGCGGTCGCGAGTACCTTTAATATAAAAATATGGATCGAATCTATTGCTCACCTGTGGACCGATTTCAAAACAGCATTGGTTTATTGAAGGTCCCATTAGTGCCAGGATATCTTCTGTATGGCTACCGGTCTTCTGGAATTGGTAAATTGCCTTTGTCCCGATTCCTGCCGCAGCCCCGCGCCACCCTGAATGAATTAATCCAAAATAACCCGTTTTCTGATCAACCAAGAATAATGGAATGCAATCTGCAACCTGAACGCTTAATACAATGCCTTTCTGGTTTGATATCACTCCATCGGTACTTTCTAAAATTCCCGGGTTTTTAACCCTTCGAACTTGATTAGAATGAACCTGCTTAAGCATCACCAATCCATTATGATCAAACGATAAAGATTCAACAAATTCCTTCCGCTTTTCGATATTCGAACAATCGACTTGTTTCTTAGAAAAAAAAGCGTGAAATCCGTCGATATCAAACCAATCTGAATAATCAATATAATTCACAAATTACCTTTAAGGTTTTTGGGTTGATACTAAACGGAGTGAATCTCCATGGAATACACCCTGATGTATGAAACCTTTTCCATCAAATTCGAGAATTTGAAAGGCAGCATTAACATTGAGATTGGAGCGGTCAGGCGAATAGTAGAATCCTTCCCCTGGAAAAAAATCGATTGATCGCAACGACTGATTGATGGATTGGCGCGTTTGTGTATCAAGATCCAATTGTGTTAATAATTGTGCCGTATTATATCCACGGTAATAGGAATTCAACAAATCACCTTCATAGGATGTGGAATCAAGCCCGGGTCTGTAAAAATTTGTAATAATTGACATCCCTTTAAGATAAGGACCAATATTTTCTTTTTGCAATACTTGGAGGTCTTGCCAGTTCTCATTTCCAATTATTTTGGTATTTAAATTATACATTGGAATTTGAGGGCCAATATATTCTAAATCATCTTTGTTAATTGGAAGATAGATACCTTGGATTGTATTTAAAATAATTTTGACCGAATCCGCAGCAGACATTTTCTTTTTTTCAGGTTTTGGCAGGTCAAAAAAGTCCTCAGCTGATATATCGAATAATGCATCTAAGCTATCAATCTCCATTCCAAGTGCCTCATCAAACGATTCCTCTTTCGGTAAGAGACTAAATGCTACTTCCCTTAAAAATTTAAATTGTCTTCCCAGGTCTTTTGGTTGGCCAGAATACCATTCTGTAGCTACAACCGTTCCTCCTAATCGATCAACTTCTTCAATAAATGCATCGGTTTGGGACTCGCCATAGTGATCCACCGGAGCAATGACCGCTAAACTATCTAATCCTAATACATTAACCGCATAATGGGCTGCAGCTTTTCCCTGCATTGCAACCGTTGAATTAATTTGATAAACGAGATCATTGATTTCACTTAAATCATTTTGTTGAGGACTGACTAGCAGAATTGGAATATCAGTCGATTCTAAAGCACTTACCACTGCTAAGGATAACGGATCATTTAGTGGACAAACAAGAGCAGAAATTTGATTGAGGCGCGCCAGATTAGTGGCAACTTTAACTGTTTCAAGTGCGTCACTCCTACTGTCATACGCTAGAATAGTCAGGCGTTGATTCTTAAGTCCACTTGATTTTTCACCTCTATAAAATCCAGTTAAAAATGCATTTCCTTTTTCTGCATAAATACCAGAAATAGGTAATACAATGCCAATCATGACTACTAAATTGGAAGGTTCATAAGATGCACGAAGTAACGTTTCATAAAACGGAAAATAGAAATCAGGGAGATGGCTCAATTCAACTTGATTTAATGTAAATGCACCATCATCCGGCCGTCCATTTAATATTTCAGTATTTGCTTTTGCAATGTTATGAATATTTCTGATGACAGGGTCTGTTTCCAGAGTAAGCAGCTCATCTATAAGCCTATTGGGTAACCTTATTTGAATTAGACGTAGAATCTTTGAATTGATTTTACTATTGTATTCTAAGTCATCAGAAAGTTTCTTAGCACGGTGGTACATCCGGTATGCCGATGAATAGTTATGCTCATTCACATATAAATCACCCAAGCTTTCCATTACGTTTTTCAAAAAGATACTTTCAGGATACCTTTCTAAAAAGAGGCGCAAAGATTCTTTTGCTAATTGATTACGATTTAAACCAATTTGAGATTTTATTAATAATACAAGTGAAGATTCTTCGTAAACATTCGATTCACCAGATAATATTTTATTCAAGATTGATTCGCTGGTAGCATACCTTCCTTCATTATAATGCGCTACTGCTTGATTAAACTGTCTTTCAATCAGCTGAGACTGAAACCAGTTTTGGCCCATGACTTGACAAAATAGAAACAGGGGGAAAAAGTGATTTAACTTAATTTTTTTCATTTAAAATTTGGATCACCTTTTAATACCCAACCATCTGGATCAACGATAATGGGCTGTGTTGCTTTGAAAACAGAATTAAATTGAAAAGTCTCCTCTTTTTTCGTGATTGTAATCTTTCTGCATTCATTATTTTGGTTACTTTGCCAACATATTTCAGTTGGTATCCTAAACACTGGCCAATCCGATCTTTGAGTTTGAAGGATTTTAACTTCTAAAGTCCCTTTTGTTCCATCATTTGATTCCCAATTTTCTTCTATATTGAATATTGGATACCCCGGTTCATAAATCCATTGATTAAAAAACCAACTTAAATCCTGTTCGGAAGTTTTTTCCATTATTTTTTGAAAATCTTCAGTTAATACTGCTTTATACAGATATTGTCGATAATATTCCTGAATACCTTTGAAAAATATCTCATCTCCTAAAATACCACGCAACATATGAAGTACCCATCCAGCTTTTGAATAATTATTCGAGTTCAATAATTTAAATAAATCATTGACTTCCTTATCAATAATTGGGCGATTAGTAACCTTTGATTTCAATACTCGCTGGAGACTATTATTCATTCTATTACGAAAATCAGTCACACCTTCAGAATGTTCGAAAAACAATACACCAAAATATGTAGCAAATCCTTCAGATAGCCATAAATGGTGCCAATCTGCTTCTGTGACAGCATCACCAAACCATTGATGGGCAATTTCATGGGAAACGGTACCTTCAATGTTGCGACCTTTTGCAATGCCGCTTTCAGAGTAGAATATGGCTGAGGCATTCTCCATGCCTCCAAAACGGGTGGCAGACTGAACATTCGCCAATTTTTCAAATGGGAATGGTCCAATAATCTCAGTAAAATAATCAACCATTTCTTTTGCCCGACGAAAAGATGGTTCAGCATTTTTCACATCCTGCGGATAAACCCAATAGGTCACTTCAATACATCCGTCTTCTCTTTGGGAAGCAGGTGCATTATTACATGCTGCTAATCCAACCGTTCTAACTTCCATGTCCGCTGCCCCGATAACCATATTATAAGTTGAGATTGGTACTGTAACATCCCATTCCCATGTCAAGCGATTTTCCTTTGGTCCAATGGAATTTTTCGGCGTAATAACCTTATCTTTAAAAAGATATCCATTTGCAATGACTTTCCACTCTTTTGGCGCATGTATGGTATAGTGAACAGTCGCTTTATCTGTCGGATGATCAATTGTAGGCAGCCAAAACCGTGTTCGGTTTGGCCAATTATCAACAAAGGCTGTTCTTTCCCCGTGAAAATTTTTATTTAAGATGAGGCCGTCATCTGGAATACCACGATATGACAATTCAACAACAACCGTATCATCCTTTTGGAAATTTTTCAATGGAATTCGAATTACACCATCTTGATAAGAATAGATTGCTTTATTACCTTGTACAGATAATTGAAGCAATTCTAGCCCTGAAAAATCCAATGGGAGTACTGGCGAATCCTCATCCAGGGCAATTTTCACGTTAACTTTTCCAGCAAACCAATCTGTTTCTTTTCCGAGCCCAATTTCTACATCATAATGCAAAACATTGATACCCGGAGCATAAACTCCAGATGGCGGAGCCACGCCTGCCTGGATTGGCTCAGGTTCCTGGGGAAAAAGTATAGATATTATTAGTAAAGGAGTAAAACAGAATTGATTATTCAAATTTCTAGAGTGTCATTTAAGAAACTTGGATTTATTCGACTGT
>DTTO01000013.1 GCA_012964665.1 Fidelibacterota bacterium | reverse complement strand
TTAATAGTAACACTAGCACATGAAGTAAAAAGAAAAATTATAATAAATGGGATAAAAAAATTTATTTTAATCCTTTGTTTGAGCCAGAGGCGTTTCATCGAGGGTTAGAAAAAACTTTCTTAATGGCATTTACAATTGAAAGAATAAAATCATTCCTTGCTAAAAGGCGACTGCCACAATTTGGGCAGGATGCCAATAGAGAGACATATTCAGCAAGCTTGGTTCTTTTCCAACTATGGGAACATGATAAACATTTCATAGCTCGTCTTTTCTTTTGTTAATTTAAACCCGATTTTAATCATCGGGCCATATTAATCAATTTGCCGACATCACCGATCATTTCTACAGCTGCCGATGTTGTTTGGTCTTCTAAAATCGTTCCTTTATGGTCATATAACTTTAGATAAATATTACCATCAAGATATTCATGCACTCTGGGAACCATATCAATTTTACCAGGTGCATATAGTAAGCCTGCTTTATGCCCTTTTTCAATGGTTAGATCCAACATGAGATCCTTCTGCTTTAACTGCCAGTAAAATTTATTAGAATCGTAATGGATTTCTTTGGTAACCGCATTTCTATAGGTTGTAAAACGATAAAAATTACTTTTATAGTATAAACCAACGATAAATCCAGCAAAAGATGTGTTTTTCCAGGGGATAGTTGCCAATGATGCAGTGATGCTTAAATTATTATTCGAAAAATTATTTGATTGTGCCCAGATCCAGTTTTCAGGAAAGTTGCGGCCCCAGTCTTTTTCAATATAGCCTCGACCACCAACAAAATCATAATTAGAACCATTAAATTCAATTTCGCCATCTAAGGTATGATCCATGCTCAGGATGCCATGAAAACATTCCATAGTGGGCACATAAGCGTACCAACCCATACAGCCCGGTTCAAATAGAGTTACCGGCCAGGGTTTCAAATTATCTGCAGTGACCTGTCCCTTGATTGTAAGAGTCTCTGATTCAATATCTAAGATTATTTTTTGTGATGAAAAGTAGTTTGATCCAATGTGTAAACTGTAACTGGATGTACTACAACTGAACTGCTGAACTTCAAATCGCTCATAGAATACATCGCCTTTATCACCATCGAAAATCATAATAAAAGCTGTTTGATTATTATTAAACCCGCTGCGATAAATACCAGGAATTATGGCCAGTGATTGACCGTCACCCGTAACCAGTTTATGGTACCATCCTTCAAAAAATGGTCTTTTATTTTTTTCCCCATGGTAAGCACTGGGATCACGTAAGAATATCATTTAATCATCACAAACAGCCGTTTGCGAATCTACCACCACCACCGCAAATAAAAAACCCCGCTAAGGGCGGGGACTAATGTCAGCCAACGATTCTTTTTAATTCTTCGATGTGGTCTTTAAACGCCTGACGTCCCTCACCGGTTAAATACACCCAGGTGCGTTGGCGACCATTGACCGTGCTTTTGCGCTGCTTAACGTACCCTGCATTTTCCAACTGCTTGATATGTTTTGACAGCACAGAGTCGCTGACATCCAGTTCGTCACGCAGTATCTGAAACTCAGCTTCTTGCAGCGGCGCTAAAAAAGCGCAGATTTGCAATCGGTTGGGTGCGTGAATAACGGCATCAAATAGAGGGGGACTCATTAACTTTTACCTGCAGCGGATTTTGACAAATGCAAGCGACGCTCAATAAGACTCAACAAATAAACGGCAATGGCAAATACCCCACCACCAAAAATGGCAGCCAATGTCTGTCCGAGCACAGGTGTCATCAATTGACCAACGACTATTGTGCCAAAGTACATAGGCAACAACAAAATCAGGGTGATAACAACCAGCTTTATTGGCAATGTTTTAAGCGCGACTCCAGACTTTTGACTTTGGTAAACTATCACTAGCCCAATGCCCAAAATAACCAGCACCTGAAGTTGCCTCATATCCGCCACAGCCAGTGTCACCAGCGTACCCATCAGCAGTGCAATCGCAACACCAAACCAGCGCGGCGGTGTCGCTCTTCGCATCGCCGACCGCTTCATTTGCTGTATCGTATCAAGCGCTTTATGTGCTTCACTGGATGCAGCACTGTGTTTTTCATTAGTCATGATTTTTAAATCTCCATATTAGTTATTCAATTCGGGAAGTAAATTAGCGATAACTTTCCATATTGGAAAGCTTTATCTTTCCAATATGGAAAGTTATATAATTCAAATGTGTGACTTACAAAATTTTACACAAGATTAAACACTAATCCGGGTGATTATTACAAAACATAAAACCACCCTTCGGATTATGAGCCCGATAAAGATTAATAATATTTTTAATTGATAAATAAAGAAATTAATTTAAGTCATGAAACTATCTAAAAATGCTCTTTCAGCTATAGGAAACACGCCATTAATTAAATTATCTAAAATTATTCCATCAGATTCAGCAAATGTCTGGATAAAACTTGAATATGTTAATCCAACAGGATCTTATAAAGACCGAATGGCTCTAGCAATGATAGAGGGAGCTGAACAGAGGGGCGATCTTCAACCTGGAATGACAGTAGTTGAGTATACAGGTGGAAGCACTGGATCGTCTCTTGCTTTCATATGCGCAGTAAAAGGATACGATTTCCATGTGATCTCATCAGATGCATTTGCCATTGAAAAATTAAAAACAATGAAGATATTTGGTGCAAATTTAGAGATTATAAACAGTCCTTCAGGAAAAATTAACTCCGACCTAATTCAAAAAATGATTGATAGAGCAAAACAATTATCACGAAGAGATGATTATTTTTTTACAGATCAGTTAAATAACACAGATGTAATTAAAGGTTTTGAGGTGATGGGAAATGAAATCCAAAATCAATTTGACTATCCAATAGATGGATTTTGTGCATCATTAGGCACTGCTGGAGCAATGATGGGAGTTTCAAATATTTTACTTAAGTCACATAGTAACTTAAAAGTAGTCGCCCTTGAGCCAGACACTGCTGCTTATTATTCAAAAGGAATCAAGAACGGAAAACATCATGTAGAAGGTATTGGCCTTGGATTTGAGCTTCCACTTCTGAACAAAAATAATTACAATGAGGCACGAGGTATAAATGAGGAAGAATCAAGAATTATGGCTAGAACGCTAGCAAGAGATGAGGGAATATTTGCAGGTACATCTACTGGCCTTAATGTAGTAGGTGCATTGCAATTAGCTAAGGAAATGGGACAAGGAAAACACGTAGTAACGTTAGCCTGTGATTCGGGATTAAAGTACCTTAATGGAGATTTATACTCCTAAGAAACTATACGAATTACAAAATTTCCGCCCATCGAATTATCCCACAAACAAAAAAGCCTCCGTGAGGAGGTATTAGAAAATATATTTAATTTAATATTGCAATTAGACAAACAATGAAGCCAATTATAAAAAGAAGGGGGTTTCTTGAATACCCATGGTTTTTTGGTAACATTTTCTAATCCTTCATTTGAGCCAGAGGCGGTTCATTTAAGTCTTAAAGCAATGTCATATCGTTGTGCTACATTATCCCAGTTGATAATATTCATTAAAGCATCCA
>DTTO01000012.1 GCA_012964665.1 Fidelibacterota bacterium | reverse complement strand
CAGCTCATGGTACCTGGTATTATCAAATTGCCTATATTTACCAAAAAAATGAAGACGAGCTTACCCTCACTAATGAATGGAATGTTTGCGAGAATGAACCTTGGTGCCTGAATGGACGTGAACATCAGCTTGGCATTGATTCAGGAAGTTTGGAGGAACTAAAATATATTTGGAAATTGGATTTTTCGAAAACGCCTCCAGCTAATTAGAAAAGACCCTTTATTTTGAAAGGGTTTTTCTAACTAAATATTTTTTGGTCAGCTATTATCCTGGCCTTCAAACCAATTGATTACACCTTTCAAATTTTCAAATACTGAAGCGCCAGTTTCTTCTAGTCTCCATCGGCTTACATGGCCATGACAAACCAAGACACAGTCAGCGCCTATGGCATCCGCTACTTCTTTATCATGGATGGTATCGCCAATCAATAACACTTCATGGGGACCACAATCAAGTTCGTCCATCCAAGCTTTACCGGAAGATTCCTTTCCATGGGCGTAATGATCATCCTGGCCAACAATTTTTATAAAATAATCGTGGATATCGTGATACTGCAAAATTTCATTCAGCATCGTCTGGCTGGAAGCAGATAAAAGGGATTGGCTTAATTTATTATTCTGAAAATATTTCAGTGACTCCTGGGCATATAAATGTAAATCTGGTTCATGAATTCTTTTCATATATTGATGGATAAACTCGGTGCCAGAAATAGAAAAAGGCTCTTTATCAAAATCGAACCCCAGTTTGACATAATAATCTTTCACTGGAAAACAAAAATTATCTAAAAACCACTCCTCTGTCATTTCATCCATATCCCTCCGGCTGAGGACCCCATTCATAATTTTGATGCAAAACTGCCGATCATTTAATAGAGTGCCGTTCCAATCCCATATTATATGTTTATATCCCATGATTTAGTATAAACCTTCAGGAGTTTTATGAAAAATGAAATAACTTTTTCGTTTATAATGATAACAATTGATCAACTTTCCCTAAAGCTTCAGCAGCAAATTAATAGCCCTTTACCCGGGGAAAAGGCCCAGCAGTTAACACAAGTTACCGTTTCGGCTAATGTGGAATTTCCATATTCAATTGAGAAGGCCATTCCTGCGGCGGTACTAATTCTATTGTTTCCTTATAACAATGATATCCACTTTTTTCTTACGGAACGAACCAATGAAGTTGAACATCATAAGGGGCAAATCTCCCTCCCGGGGGGCGCCTGGGAAGAAGGGGAAAAACTCCATGAAACAGCTATCCGGGAAACAGAAGAAGAAATCGGCGTACCAAAACAAGCGGTAAATTATATTGGCAGCCTCACGCCTTACTTCACAGCAGCAACCGGTTTTATGATCCATCCTTTTGTGGGCTGGACCCAAGAAAGACCAGAAACGAATATCCATGATATGGAAGTGAATAATTTATTCCATGTACCCATATCAACTTTAATGGATGAAAAAACACTCATGATTGAAGATTGGACTATAAGTGGGTATGATGCAAAGGTGCCTTTTTATAATTTCAATGGACATAAAATATGGGGTGCAACGGCTGCTATTTTATCAGAATTTAATTCCATTCTAAAGGAGGTATTGGATTGAATCGGATAGGCATTGATCTTGGCGGCACTAAGATTGAAGGTGTACTGCTGGATGAACAAAATAATGTCCTAAAACGTGAACGTATCCTGACAGAACGTGAGAATGGATACGATGCCATTATTGGAAAAATTGTACTTGTGGCAGAAACATTAATAAAATTCGCAGATGTCAATGGCCCTATCGGTATTTGTACGCCCGGTGCCATTGACCATGCCACCGGAATGCTAAAAAACAGCAATACAGTTTGCCTGATCGGCAAGCCTCTCAAAGAAGATTTAGAAAAGGCTCTAGGCTTACCTTTACTTATGGAAAACGACGCCAACTGTTTCGCCTTGGCAGAAGCGACCTTAGGCATCGCACAGGAATACAATGTTGTATTCGGCATTATTCTCGGCACGGGCTGCGGGGCTGGTATTGTGATTAATAAAAATATTCACCAAGGTGCTAATCACATCGCTGGCGAATGGGGACATCATGTGCTATACCCTGAAGGAAGGGACTGCTATTGCGGTAACCAGGGATGTGCAGAGGTTTATATTTCCGGGACAGCGCTAGAGGAAGAATGGAAACAACTGACCGGGGAGTTTCAGCAGGTTACAGACATTATTGATCAAAAATTATACCGGGTCCATCCAGAATGGAAAGAAAACTTTATGCTCAATTTTGGAAGGGCCTTGGCTAATGTGATCGACATCCTTGATCCGGATGTCATTGTCTTAGGTGGCGGCCTGTCTAAAATTGATCTGCTCTACTCGGAAGGTGCTGCATCAGCTTATAAGGAAACATTCAGCGAAACTGTAGTTACGCCCATCCTGAAAAACAAACTTGGCGATTCTGCTGGGGTATTTGGCGCTGCTATGCTGGTGGAAAAAATTTGAAGTTTTCCCGCTGGTTATACGGTCTCTCCCGGACGGATCATCTTATTATTTTTATCTTTTTCCTTATTGGTCTTGGGTTATCCTATTGGACGATAATCAGTTTAAGGTTCTGGCATGAAAAGATCCATGAGGGGCAAAAATATGCACATGAAGTCCGAATCACGCCGTTTGCTTTGGTAGGAATTGCTTTCTTATATACGACAATACTTTATATGTCAATCGGCGAGTCAGTTACACGCTGGGTATTAGAACTCGCCCGGTAATTATTTTTTCTTTTTTCGCCTCATCTGTAGCATTTTCCAAGCCGCTTTTGGAACGCGCTCTAATTCATTCATTTCTCCCGCACCTTTGAGCCATTCCCCACCATCAATGGTGACCACTTCACCATTGATATATGCTGCCTGATCACTAATCAAATAAGAGGCCAAATTAGCCAGTTCAATGTGTTCACCTACACGCTTGAGCGGAATGCGCTCTTTCATTTTCTTTTCGATGCCCAGCCCTGGAGGTGCCAGCCTGGACCATGCGCCTTTGGTTGGGAACGGTCCTGGCGCGATGGCGACTGTACGAATCCCGTATTTGGCCCATTCAACAGCCAAAGAGCGTGTCATAGCTAATACACCAGCCTTTGCACAGGCCGAGGGCACCACATATCCTGACCCTGTCCAGGAATAGGTTGTGACAATATTTAAAATGACGCCGCCCTTATTTTCACGCATCACTTTTCCTGCGGCCTGAGTACAAAAGAATGTGCCATTTAAGACAATATCAACAACGGTTTTAAATGCATTTGGGCTCAGGTTTTCTGTGGGGCTTATAAAATTACCGGCAGCATTATTCAATAAAATATCGATTTTACCGAATGTTTTAACAGTTTCATCCACCATATGCTGTACTTGGTCTGGATCCCGGACATCACAGGGAACAGCCAAGACCTGTCCTCCATGCTGACGTAATTCTTCCGCTGTTTCATCAATCACATTTTGACGCCTGCTGGTGATAACCAAATCTGCTCCTAATTCAGCAAACCGTGTGGCCATGGATTTTCCTAATCCTGTGCCGCCACCGGTAATAATAATACTTTTCCCTTTTAAAAGTCCTGTTTCAAACATGGTGAATTCCTTTGCTGATGAATGAATAATCTACATC
>DTTO01000011.1 GCA_012964665.1 Fidelibacterota bacterium | reverse complement strand
TTCCATACCAGCTGAAATTATGATTTCCGGCTGTTAATTTACCGTTATGTAACTGTTTTACCTGTTTTCCACTTAAGTCGATAATATTAATGGAAACAGGTACTTCTTTCATCATATATACCGCGAATTGCACCCCGCCATTAAAGGGGTTCGGATAAGGATTTACTATTTTGAATTCTACCGGAATATTTGCATTTGTAATACCAGGTTTTCCATCCTGTATCGCTAAGATATAATCCCAATTCCCACTGAACGTATCCTGACTTACAACGGATAGATGGATTGATTTTAAATCAACAGGATCAATATTAATTGAGGGACTTGATATGACGGTAAATGAATCATCTTTTTTTCTCAGGATTGCGTTCAGTTGCAAATCGGATAAAGAACCACTATTATTGATCAAATCAATTAAAACCGGCAATTGGGTTATTACTTGAATATATTGACTGGAAAATCGATCCAAACTGGTCGAATATACGGTATCCTGTTTACTGGTTTGAAAGCTCACTGTACGAAAAATGGCAGGACCATCCACGGGATAAGCTTCCGCTTCTTCATAGATGTAATCGCCCTCCGCAGGCAATGAAGACATGATTTTGTTTGCTATAGACATCCCATTCAGGGCGTGCTGAAAAGAATATCCCTGCTGATTTAAAGAAGCGTCGATAGCTGCATGGCTTCCATCTCTTTTGCGACTGTCTGCTTTTACAGATTCTTCAAAGATTATTCTGATGGGTTCCGTACCACCCATATGTTGTTCAATATATTCGAAAAAGATGAATGATCCATACCAATGAAAACCACTTTCATCTAATGCGCGGTCTGGTTGCTCAAACCAATCTTGCATATATTGGTAGCAATCATTGATTTCATCATAAATTTCTTCTTCTATCCAAACAGCAGAAGCTTCCAAAATCCAAGGCATTTCCCAGCCATCATAACCAAACTGGATGGCATGAAAATATTCATGGGCGGCGGATACTTTTATATTTTCCATTTCTTCCAAGGGGAAGTTCTTATAATTATTTCGCATGGCCATGTAACTGGTAAATGCATTCATTTCAACAATCAGTTTAGACTTTTCATTATCACCTTTTCCCTGTGCGAAGTCCTCTGGTTGAGTATAGGCGTAGTAACGAGAGGGTAATTCACGTACATAAATATCATAATGATCAGAACCACCTTTATCTAGGTTTCCAGAGTAATAACCATCTCCTGGCGGTCTTATATAACCCTGGTTTTCATGGAGCTCTTGGGCAACATGGTTAAATATATTTGCCATGGATTCTATATAGTCCGGGATACCACTGGCATTAGCGTCAGTTAGGGGCACAGCATGTTGCCAACCAGTAGTTGTATAATGAAAACGAAAAAAACCACTATCATAGAATTCATCTAGGCCACTTGCTTCCGGACGTTGGATCCCGATTCTTGAAACAAGAGAAGAACTAAAATTGAAGCCCAAGGCCTCTAATTGAATACGGTCATTTACGGGCAAATTCATCCCATTTTTGGCAATCTCCAATAAATGAGGCGTAAGATGTCGCTTACTTACAGATAGGCCTGAGAATGCTGAAATAACAGCTTCTGCAGATTTTTGAGGTATTTCTGCCGACAATAAAAAAGGAAAGAGTAAATATATGACAATGGACCTATTCATGACCTTTCTGGTGATTGCGCTTTCTTTTTTTATACAAATAGAAACGAATGAATATAGCCATCAATATGAGGCCGGCTACGTAAAAATAAGCAAAATAGGGTAAGAGCTCTTTCATTTTATTTTCTTTACGATGAAGTTTTCATAAACATATGCAAAGGCGATTAAACCCATACCTATAGGAACTTCCCACCCTTTTTGGGTCTCACCGGCAAGGAATCCTGCTCCTGTAAGCCCTGCGCCAATAAAATAGACTGCTTTAATCCATAGTGGTCTTTGTATTGAAGATTGGGTTTGAAAAGGGGATATGTTCGGTTTCTCTTGTTCCATTGCCACTAATACATCCGAAAGGGGAAATCGAAGAGAGGCCAGCAATTCGGGCGGGTCGTTGGCATAATAAAATTCAAATTGTTCTATTGGTTTTGCCATTTTAAATCCAATTTGAAGTGATTCGCCTGCCTTTACACATTCAATACGTGTAACCGGGTAAGATAACTTTGACGATTCTAATTGAGCGGTATCACCAATAGTCTGGTGTAGGGTCATATAATACCATGACGTGGATTCATTAAACCAGCCTGTTACCTGGGCTGGCTTTAAGGGGGTATTGGAACGCACTTTGATAAATACTCCATTCTTTTTATCAGAAATGATTAAATCCGATATCCAAGTAGATTGGGCTTGGAGTATGGTGATGGACAAAATCAGAATAAAGCGCATGGTAAAGTTACAAATCCTGGCTGGTTCTGTTCCGATATTCCTCAATACCTCTTTCAAGGCCTTCCAAAATTGCCTCTATAACCGTATTAGAACGGATATTATTTATCATTGCCAAAACTAAGATAGGATATACTTCTTGAGGAAGAAGGAGCTCGAGAGCATCAAAAGGATCTTCTTCATCAAGAATGTCATCCATTGTTAAGCCGCTGTTGAGTTTTTTCTGAAGGCTTTCCTGTAAAGAAAAGATATACGCTTTTGTTTCCGAACGGGAAAAGGAAAGTAATTCTTCTGTTGTAGGACTTGTATTTTTGGACATGTGAGGTGAGAATTTAGGGGAGAACTATGATGTGCGGAATGGGGATTTAGAGATTGAACCCCAAAGGAGGCTCAAGGTAATTTCATGCATCTTATGAGAATGCCTCGGAACCAATTTCTCATTTTTCTCCTTATTTCCCTTCTGTCTCTACCTTTGATAGCTCAGATTAAGAATCAGGGCGCTGTTGGTGCGGTGACCATTGATGGTCAGGTTTGGAATCAGGTTGCCATGCGGCCCGTTTTCCCTTTTGGAAAATGGGGTGTAGCACTTGATCTGGTGATTTATTTTGATGCGGAAGGAAACATTCATAAGGATGAATGGGATTTCTCTTCTCCTAACGCGATTAAGAATACATTAATTGATAAAATATATTATATCCGTTATGGTTTTCCAGGAGATAATGTTTACGGAAAAATCGGCGCATTAGATCAGGTTGATTTAGGTTATGGTATTTTAGTCAGTGGTTATTCCAATACGATGCTTTATCCCCAGGTTAGAAAAACGGGATTTAATTTTGAATATAACCCTAAATCTATAAATATAGAAGGATTCGTAAATGACTTCAAGGAAAACATAGGATTATTTGGATCACGGATAGCGACCCGAAAAATCATGGGTTTACCGATTGGTATTTCATTTGTCACAGACCGAAATCAATATTTGGGACTGAAGGACAGTGATGGAGATGGGCGCCCAAACGTGGTAGATGATTTTCCTAATGATAAATCCTGGTGGGTGGATACCGATAGCGATGGATTGGCTGATAACGATCCGGCTGAGTGGGACATTGATGGTGATGGTATTACCGATACACTGGATAGCCGCATACCAAATTGGAATGGTGAAACGGTGATTTTGGATAAGGATATCGCTCGAAAAGGGAACCCACTGAATTTGAGCGAAGATTCTGATGGCATTATGGCCATTGCTATGGACATCGGTTATCCCTTGGTAACGCAGGAAAATTTATCTGTTTCTCTTTATGCGCAAATGGCCCAAATGATCGGTGAAACGGTTCACCCTCAATCAGGTGAATCATGGAGCCTGGGTATGGGGTTGGTGCCGTTTGGTATTTCGTCCCGGTTTGGACCAGCGCGGTTGAATTTCGAATACCGCATGATTCCAGATGGCCGTTTTGAATTCAATTACTGGAACCGACTTTATGAAATTGAACGGGTTAGTTTTTCATCCGGCATAAATAACCAAATCAATTTAAAGACCAAGGAATCAAAATTAGGACGTTTTGGAGAACAAAAAGGGTATTTTACCCGCATGATATTGAGTATGGGACCCATGGAAGCCAGTGCATCATACCATGATATGCTGGGGGAAATATGGTCAGTTGGAGAGCAAGATTTTATTGATAATAAAAATCAAACTTTTTTAGCATCCCTACGTCTGAAAAAAGCAATCAGCAAAATTCAATCAGCCCGTGCGTTTTATCAGCAGAGAAATGTACCGGATCCATTTAAATTCGAGTATACTGAAAGCACAATCTTAGGCTATCGATTGGGTATTTCCTTTGGTCAGGGATTGGTGTTGAATTACACTTTTCGGCGATCTTTCCGGGATATGAATGGTGACGGGCAGATTAGCGGAGATAATGAAACGATTGATATTACAACAATCGAAACTTCATTTTCATTTTGAACATATTATTAAAGTTGGTAAACGATACATAATAATTGATTAACACATGATGAACAGCCAGGAAATACGAAACGCTTTTATCGATTTTTTTCAAGAGAAAGATCACCGGTTTATTCGCAGTTCTCCCGTAGTTCCAATTGATGATCCGACGCTGCTTTTTACAAACGCAGGTATGAACCAATTTAAACCGATTTTTCTTGGTCAGCAGGAAGCAGAACACCTCCGTGTCGTCAACAGCCAAAAATGTATCCGTGTGAGCGGAAAGCATAATGACCTCGAAGAGGTGGGCTTGGATACATTTCATCATACATTTTTTGAAATGCTGGGTAACTGGTCTTTTGGCGATTATTACAAAGCCGAAGCGATACAATGGGCTTGGGAATTATTTACGGAAGTGTGGGGTCTGGATAAAAACAGGTTATGGGCTACGGTGTATAATGATGATGAAGAAGCATTTCAGCTTTGGCCTAAAGTAACTGATATTGATTCTAGCCGAGTGCTCAAATTTGACAAAAAAGATAATTTTTGGGAAATGGGTGAAACGGGTCCCTGCGGTCCTTGCTCAGAAATTCATTATTTCATTGGAGAGGACCTGAATAAACAGCGGTCAGAAAGTGTTAATGTTTCTGATCAATACTGGGAACTGTGGAACCTAGTTTTTATTCAGAATAATCGCATGGAAGATGGGAGTCTTACGGATCTGCCGGCCAAACATGTAGATACGGGTGCAGGGTTCGAACGGATCGTTTCGGTCTTGCAAAATAAAACGAGTAATTATGCTACTGATTTATTTATGCCTATTATTCAAAAAGTAGAAAATTTAACTGGAAAATCATATCAGGATAATCCTGTCCCATTTCAAGTGATTTCTGACCACATTCGGATGCTCAGTTTTTCCATTGCCGATGGAGGTATGCCGGGGAATGAAGGAAGAGGATATGTTCTTCGAAGGATTTTGCGTCGGGCAGCCCGCTTTGGTCGGATGCTGGATCAGCATCAGCCTTTTATTTATAATCTGATCGATATCGTAGGTGAAATAATGGGCGATATTTTTCCTGAAGTGGTTGAAAAACGAGCCCATATTGAAAAAGTGGTTAAAGCAGAGGAGTCGTCTTTTAATGATACATTGGATCGTGGTTTGATTCATTTCGATAAAGTACTAAAAAATGTTTCTGGTAATAAGATTTCAGGTGTGGAGGCATTTCGTTTGTACGACACGTATGGATTTCCATTGGACCTCACTCAGCTTATGGCTCGGGAAAAAGGGCTAGATGTAGATGAAAAAGGCTATATTGCTGAAATGGATCAACAGAAAAAACGTGCCAAAGCCTCTGGTAAATTTGTTGCAGAAGTGGATGAGCTAAAATGGAAACATGTTTCCAAGGGAAAGGACTCAGATTTCAAAGGGTATGAAACTTTATCCACCGATTCTCAGATTCGCCGTTATACCAATCAAAATGATCAGATTCTGGTTATACTGGATAAAACACCTTTTTATGCAGAGTCCGGCGGACAGATTGGCGATACAGGCACTATTAAAGGTAATGATGTTGAACTTGTTGTCGAAGATGTAACAAATAATGGTGGTACATCGATTCATTACTGCCAGGGTACAATCGATGAAAAAGTAAAAGGAAAAGTCCAGTGTTTGGTTGATGTCGATCGTCGGCAGAATATTCGTAAGAACCATACGGCAACACACTTGATGCATCAGGCTTTGAAGTTAATATTGGGTGATCACGTCCACCAGGCAGGATCTCTTGTGCATCCCGATTATCTCAGATTTGACTTAACCCATTTTGAAAAATTGACTGCTGAACAAATTCGTGAAATAGAAACCATGGTAAATCGTGAAATCCTATTGAATAATGCTTTAGATATTTCAGTGAAAAATTTTGATGAAGCGAAAAAACAAGGCGCTGTTGCCATGTTTGGCGAAAAATATGGAGATGAAGTACGGGTAGTCACTGTGGCTGATTTTTCCATGGAACTGTGCGGTGGAACCCATGTGGAACGCACGGGGGATATTGGTTTATTCAAAATAACAGAAGAGAGCTCTCTGGCATCCGGTGTACGCCGGATCGTTGCTGTTACCGGACCGAAAGCAGTGGAATATATCCAGGAGCAGGCTGCTGCCCTTGGCAATATTCAAAGCCAGCTAAATTCTGGTATAGAACAAGTTTCTGAACGTATCGATCAACTATTGGCGCAGAAAAAGAAAATAGAGAAAGAATTAAAACGCCAAAAGAAATCGGGTACAGCATTTAATGCCAAATCACTGGTTCAAAAGGCCAAATTGGTTGGTGACCAAAGTATTGTAATACAAATGACGGATGCAGGATCTATGGATGAATTGAAAGGATATGGAGATTCCTTATTAACGGTACTTAAAAGTGGTGTGGGCGTGCTTGGAGCTGAAGCTGAAAAACCATTGGTTGTTATTGTTGTAAGTCAGGATCTGGTAAAAAGAGGCGTAAATGCGGGAGATTTGGCTGGATTAATCGGCAATGAGATGGGCGGCGGCGGCGGCGGAAAAGCTCACCTGGCAACTGCTGGTGGACAAGATGCCAAAGGCTTAAAAAGTGCTATGGCTAAAAGTTTAGGTATCATTAAAAAAGTAATACAGGAATGATTCAGAAAAATGCAGTACAGGCAAGATGGCGACACTTACATCATTTACCTCGAGCAGGACGAGCCGATTATGGCTACCTTAACTCAGTTTTGCAAGGATCAAAGTATTATTAATGGACAACTCTCAGGTATCGGTGCAATCAAAGAAATTGAAGTGGGTGCCTATGACTTGGCACAAAAAGAATATGTAACCAAAAAATTTGATGAAATATGGGAATTAACATCCTATCAGGGTAATGTATTACTAAAAGACGGGGAGCCATTCATTCATGCCCACATTACAATCAGTAATCACAGTATGGATGTAAAAGGTGGGCATCTCTTTGAAGCGCAAGTTGGTGTTGTTGGTGAATTCATCCTCAGAAAGATAAATACCGATGGAAAAAGAGAGTTTGACCCTGCAATCGGCCTTGCCTGTGCTGCGTTCAATTAATTTGGAGGAATAAAATGGATCGCAAAGTTATCTCTGACGCTCATGCACCGAACCCGATTGGTCCTTATAACCAAGCAGTAATTTCCAATGGGTTTGTATTCACTGCTGGACAGATTGCCATTGATCCGGATACGGGCCAGTTGGTTGAAGGTGATCTTACGTCTCGGGTTGAACAGGTTTTTCGTAATCTATCTGCAATTTTAGAACGAGCTGGATCCGATCTATCCAAAGTGGTCAAATTTACAGTTTTCCTGACGGATATGGGCAGATTTGCTGAAGTGAATAAAGTTTTCAATCAATATTTGAATGAAGATAATGCACCGGCAAGGTCAACGGTAGAGGTTTCCGGATTGCCGGTTGGGACCGATGTGGAAATTGAGTGTATTGCTGCATTATAGTTATTAGATGAAACAAAAGCGTTTTCTGATCTTTGTTATCATTTTACCATTGTTTGGCCAGGAAGTGGACAGTCTTTCAAAAAGAACACCTCAGCAAGCTATGAAAAGAGCACTTATGTTTCCTGGAGGTGGACAGTTTTATAACGGCGAAACAATCAAGGGGGCTCTATTTGTTGGTTTAACGATTGGATCAGCCTACTTTTATGCAGATAATGCCAATAAGTATAACAATTATTCTGGTACGGACAGTGCGATAAAACAAGACTATTTAGAACAAAGAAACAAATATGGATGGTGGATTGGTTTTGTCTATATTTACGGTCTTTTAGATGCCATAGTAGAAGCACATTTACATCCATTTAAAGAAGTAATGAATGAGGATTTAGAGCAGCCTAATAAGGAAGGTAATCAGGAAAAATGAGTCAGAATCGTGAACAATGGGGTTCAAAGTTGGGATTTATCCTAGCCGCATCAGGTTCAGCGGTAGGAATTGGAAATATTTGGAAATATCCCCATATGGCTGGGCAAAATGGCGGGGCGGCCTTTACCCTAGTATACTTGGCATGTATTCTCGTTGTTGGTCTATCAATCGTTATTGCCGAATTTGTCATTGGAAGAAAAACACAATTAAGCCCGGTTGGTGCTTTCGAGCAATTAGCTCCTAGCACGAACTGGAAATGGGTTGGTTTTCTTGGTGTAGCATCAGCTTTTGTTATTCTTTCATTCTATGGTGTGGTCGGTGGATGGGTTTTGAAATACGTTATTGTTTCTATCACTGGTGGTTTCAATGAATTAGCAGGGGATCCTGATGCTGCTGGGAAAGTTTTCAATACTTTTATTACGGATACGTGGAGCCCAATTATATATCAAGTATTCTTCATGGCCTTTTGTGTTTGGGTTATTGTGAATGGCGTAAAGGGCGGAATTGAAAAATGGTCAAAAATAATGATGCCGCTTATTGTAGTTTTGCTAGCTGTACTTGCGGTCCGCGGTATGACGCTTCCAGGAGGCATGAAAGGGATTTCCTTTCTATTTAACCCACGCTTTGAGGACTTGACGGCTAATTCCATTGTTTTAGCATTAGGACACTCTTTTTTTACAGTAAGCCTCGGTATGGGAACCATGATCACTTATGGCAGTTATCTGAATAGAAAACAAAATTTATTGAACTCAGCCGTATGGGTCATTGCACTTGACACGGCAATCGCCATGCTGGCAGGCATAGCTATTTTTACTACTGTTTTTGCTTTAGGTGCAAATCCTGCAGAAGGTCCGGGTCTGATCTTTGTCGTTTTACCTTCCGTATTTTCACAATTGGCTGGGGGTACTTTATGGGGAACAATGTTCTTCGTCTTGCTCTTTATGGCAGCTCTCACATCGGCAATTTCAATTCTTGAAGTAGTTACCGCTTATTTCATTGATCAGAAAGGGTGGTCAAGAAAAAAAGCCACGATACAATTCGGTGCCGTTATAACGGTCGTAGGTGTATTCTGTTCCTTATCAATGGGGGGTGGAGTCAATATCACAGAATTTCTTGGGATGACATTTTTTGATGTAATGGATTATTTATCCGCAAAATATATGTTGCCAATTGGTGGAATGCTTACAGCGATTTTCATTTTAAGAAAATGGGGTATTCCCAATTTTATGGCAGAGCTTAAAATTGGTATGGAAGATACCAATATTTCATCCGGGTTAGTTCAAATAGTATTAACAATCGCGGCCGCCGTGGTAGCATTTATCATTTTTAATGAAGTATATGCCGAAATCTTTGGCAAGGCTTTGATTGGATAATTTTTGCTGGCAGAAAAGTATTTCCCCCGAGGATCAAACCGATACCAGACCTTATCGAATACATTTCGCAAATTAGATGGATTTGCGGCTCTGAATCCGGAACGGTGGTTCGGAGTGTGGTGCATGGTCCTGGCCGGTGCCAATGTGACTCACCATATTGAAGACCGATGGTTTTATTGGGATTGGTCCTCATTATCGTATGTATTGTTAGTAATTCTTGCTTTTGCTACCTATTGGGATAAACGGTTTCCAGTCTTAACACAAAAGATTGATTCAGTAAAGTCAGGATTATGGATGTTTTTGATGGGGTTTATACTGTTTTTACTGGGCACCATTCCAAAAGGGTTTGATTATTTGGTTTTGACTTATGGGCTGCCCTACTTGATTTATTTTATCGTTGGCCATTTAACTTATGCAATTCCAATCATGATAAATGATGTGGGTGAAAAGTCAGTACCATTGAAAGTAAAAATGGCGACTATGCTATCAATTATTGTGTTTCTGACATTTTTGGCCACGGTTGCAGGAACATACAATAATGACCCCATGATTAGCACAATTGCCGCTGTTTATTCTCCTTTTCCGCTCGTGGCGCTGATATTTCCAGCTGCAGTCAGGCATTTGCAGCGTTGCCGTATGTATGTTGTCTTTATCCCGGCCATGTTTTTGGCCATGCGATTTCCTTGGTTTTTATTTCCCGTAATTCTTTTATTTTGGATTTTACGCTATTATCATTATTTCTGTCACGGAACCGTACATCCTTCATTTAAAGTTGATATACACGCCGGTCAAAATAATTAAAACGGCTGCGCGTTAATGGACCGTTCGGACCTTTTAAAAGTACTTCACTTAGAAGCATTTATCGCCCTCGATTTTGAAACGACTGGCCTGCAGGTTGAGGTTGATCGGGTTATGGAGGTAGCAGCCATTCTATTTAAAGATGGAGTCCCTGCAGATCGATTTACAACACTGATCAATCCCGGTATACCAATTCCCAAACTGATTGAGGAAATCACGGGAATCACAAATGAAATGGTAGCAGATGCACCTGCTGAAAATAATATTTTGGATAACCTTTTCGAATTTATAGGTGATTATCCATTAGTGGCCCATAATATGCCATTTGACTTTTCATTTCTCCAGGAAATGGCCTTAAGACATCAGAAAGAATTAAGCGATCGAAAATTATATGATACGCTCACTTTATCACGGGCATTACTGTTTTTCCAGCCAACACATAATTTAAGCGCTGTTTCCGATTATTTTGGTTTATCTACGGAAGGAGCACACCGGGCTGAATATGATACAGAGAACTGCGGTAAAATTTTTGTGAAATTCATCGAGGAAGCAGCCAGCTATAACCTTGATTTAATATCAAGAATTGTGGCCTTGCTCAAGCCATTTCAAGTCCATAATAAAGAATTATTCATAGATATTGCCAACGCTCTTACCCAAACAGGTGATTTAAAAAATGGACTGATCCAGTCTAAAATTTCCAAGCCGGAGAATACCAATATCTTTATCCGCGAAGGTAAGAATGATATCAAATCTATGAATAGTGAGGAAGTATTTGGTCCGAACGGATACCTGAGCCAATCTTATGACAATTATGAAGATCGCCCAAACCAGGTGAACTATAGTCAGTTTATCGATGACATTATAACCAGCCCTGGTGGGATCGGCGTGGTAGAAGCGGGGACAGGTTTGGGTAAAAGTATGGCCTATTTATTTCCTGTGATTAAAAGTAATATTTCCAATCCGGAAAATGGACCCATAATTATATCCTGTTATACCAAGCATCTTCAGGATCAATTATTTAATAAAGATTTACCGCAATTAACGAAAGCTATTAATGCGCCGGTCCAGGCCGTAGTGCTGAAAGGCCGAAATAATTATATTTGTAAGTCCAGATTGAACTGGCTGATTGGCAGTTTCGATAAAATGTTAAACGCTGAGGAAGCTATGTACCTCGTCCCGTTAATGGTTTGGCTGGAATGGACCCAGACTGGGGATATGGATGAGTGCCCCGGGTTTACCAATGGATATACTTTCAGGCTCATGGCACTGGTTCAAAGTGAACCCGGGTTTTGCACTTCACCAATTTGTGCTCGTAATAACGGGTGTTTTTTTGGCCCCTTAAGAAAAATGGTCTACAACGCTAATTTAATTGTTGTAAACCATGCCCTATTAGTTTCGGAAGCTAAAGCACGGGTGGAAGCAGGAGAAGGGATGGGTTTTCTTCCAGAACACCAGTTGGTGGTCATTGATGAAGCACACAACGTAGCCAAGATAGCTTATCGCCAGTTAACCGCCGTATTAGATCAGCGGTCCCTAGGGTATTTTCTGGACCGAATTGATCCTGAGCATTCCCATTCTGGGCGCTGGAATAATCAATTGAAATCCCTAGGAGCGCTCCACCCTGATTTTGAAGGGTTAAGGAATGAACTTGGGAGAGCTATTAAAAAATGTCGGGAATCAATGAAAATATTCTTCGAAAAACTTGTTGGAAACAGTCTACATAGATTTAATCCGGAAGCAAAATATTCAACGAAGCTTATTATTGAGAATCTGGCAGAAGAATTTGGACCGTTGGAAGGTGATATCGAACAAGTGAATCGTGGTTTCCATGGTGCCAGAAACCAGGTACGCAGGTTGCGGGAAGCATTACTGGATATTGACGAAACCAGGGAAGATTTTCTGGAACTTCATCAATTATTCGATCGTGGAGAAGGTTTAATGACCGATTCTTTACTTCTTATTCAGGCTTTAACGACAAACCAAGACGATGATTGGGTGTACTGGTATGAAGGCAGTTTCAAAAATATCCGTGGCCAGACCCAATTGATCCTTATGGTCCAGGGAGCACCAGTCGATATCGGGCCTGACCTGTCAAGTGGATTATTTAAAGAATTGGATCATTCAATACTGACAAGTGCAACCCTTCGTACCGATTTATCATTTGATTATTTTCTCCAAAGGACAGGTCTAAACGGTGTGGAATTCGACGACTTGAAAACAGCCGTATTTGAAAGCCCCTTCCATTTTAACGAACAGGTTACCTATTATCAATATTCTGGTACGGATGGACAAACCCCCGATGCTTTAGCAAATATGATCTATTCTTGTCATCAACGCTATAATAAACGCATGATGGTCCTGTTTACATCCCGGGCCCAGTTGGAAAGCACATATCAATTATTACAGCGGCAAGCGGGTAGTAGAGGCTTGCCAATATTTGCGCAGAAAAGACAATCATCCCGCACAGGTCTTATTCGAGGTATGCATCAATCTGCCAACGGAATTTTATTGGGTACGAACGCCTTCTGGGAGGGTGTAGATCTACCTGGTGAACTATTGGAGATCCTTATTATTGTCAAGATGCCATTTGATGTTCCAACAGAACCTCTGGTCAAAGCGTATGGTAATTTGATCCAGTCACAGGGGGGTAACAGTTTTATGGATTATGCGCTGCCAGAATCGGTGATACGCTTCCGCCAGGGTTTCGGCCGGCTGATCCGTACAAGTTATGATGAGGGTATCTTTATCGTGATGGATGATCGAGTGGTCAACAAACGCTATGGAATAGCTTTCAGCGAAGCCATTCCGGTAGACATGACCGTATTTAGCAGTGTGGATGAATTAAACTGATTCAATATTGATATCATTTAAAACTAAACCATGGCTTTTGATACTGGCAGCTCCGTTTGCTTTGATTTTTATCTATGTTATAACTATGCAGGTTCGTCACCCTGAAACTCGTTGGGACTGGAATGAAATTGAAGTAGATACAATAGATTTTCCCCCAGGGTTCCAGTGGGGTGTGGCCACATCTTCCCATCAAGTAGAAGGTAATTGCAATAATAATTGGTCCCGTTGGGAAGGGGGCCTCAAGGAAGATGGCACTCCGAGAATCCATAATGGTGACCGTTCAATAGTAGCATGCGATCACTGGAACCGTTATAAAGAAGACATTGAGCTGATCAAGGCTTTAGGGGTTGGTGTTTATCGTTTTTCGGTTGAATGGAGTAAAATTGAACCGGAAGCAGGAAATTTCGATGAGTCTGCAATCCAGCATTATCGCGATGTATGTCTCGCCTTGAAAGCCGCCGGAATCACACCGGTAGTCACTTTACACCATTTTACCAACCCCCTGTGGTTCGAAGATATGGGCGCCTTTGAAAATGAAGCAAATATTCGGTATTTCGTCCGGTTCAGTCAACGCGTGTTCGATTCGCTTAAAGATCATGTGGCAATATGGTGTACGATAAATGAACCGGCCGTCTATACCAGCCAGGGGTATTTCAATGGTGTCTGGCCTCCCGGGAAGAAGGATCCTCAACTGGCCGGTGAAGTCATGAAAAATTTACTAGTTGCACACACAAGGGTGTATGAAGCATTGAAAAGCCATGTAGATGGAAAAAATTATCAAGTGGGTATTGTTAAAAATGTTTTTCCTTTTGATCCTTATAACCGCTGGAATCCCCTGGATTGGTTTGTTTGCAGCATATTAGATGAGGTATTTAATCAAAGTGCTCTAGATTACTTTCAAACCGGTAAATTTTTGTTCAGTATGCCGGGCATGGATAAAGTAAAATACATTAATAAAAGTGGTCTCGGTACTTTAGACTTTATTGGTCTTAATAACTATTCTCACCAGCGGGTAAAATCCCGATTAAATACCAAGGAATTTTTCCGCTTTGAATTTTATCCTGATGAAGAAATGACCGATATGTTCTATCCCATTTATCCGGAAGCAATTTATCGCTCAATTAAAAGGGCTAAGGACATCGATGTGCCTATAATTATTACAGAAAACGGTATTGCCGATAAAAAAGATGACCGTCGTAGAAGATATATTGAGCGTTATCTTTATGCAGTGTCTAAAGCTATCAAAGAAGGTGCGGATATTCGCGGTTATTATTACTGGTCTCTAATGGATAATTTTGAATGGTCAGAGGGTTACGAAATGAAGTTTGGATTATATGAAGTCGATTTTACTACTCAGGTAAGGACACTGCGGGAAGGGTCAAAGCGGTACATGGATATTGTCGCACGCTTTTCGCAGTAAAATCTATAATAACACCATTTTTCCGAGGACCTCTTTCATCAGTTTGGCTGCTGTCATGGCTGTCATGTTATTGATGTCTCTGTCAGGGTTGTATTCTACAACATCGCTGCCAATAACATTACCTTTTAGCTGATGAATGATCCGAATAATATCGCGTGTGGACAGTCCCCCTGGTTCAAAATGAGATACGCCTGGTGCAAAGGCTGGATCAAGACCGTCCATATCAATTGAAATGTAAACTGGGCCATCGAATATAAATACGGCCTCGGGGTTAAAATCTATCATTTCTATGATTTCTACCCCGAAGCGTTCGGCCTGAGATTTTTGATGGGTATTTAATGTTCTGATACCTACCTGGACCAGTCGATCCACAAGATTATTTTCCATGATGCGGGCAAATGGAGATGCGTGGGAATAAGGGTTATTGTCAAAATTGTCGTATAAATCAGGGTGAGCGTCAAAGTGTAAAATATTCAAATTATTATATTTTTGTGCATAGGCCTGTATGATTGGAAATGTAATAGAATGATCGCCACCTAAGGAAAGCACCATCTGATCTTTATCGAGTTGTTTTGCGACTGTTTTTTTGATCAAATTCATGGCCGAATTCCCTGATGGCAGTTGCATGTCTCCAAGGTTAGTGAATTTTGACTGATCCCCGCAATCGATCCCATTTTCTGCAAACATGTTGGAAGCATCGGAATAAAAAGCTTCCATAATCAGTTGAGGTGCTTTAGCGGGCCCTCTGAGAAAAGATGAATTCTGATCTAAAGGGATTCCAAGGATAGAAATCATACAGTTTAAGGACGCCGTTTTACCACGTTATGGGATCTGTATCAATTGTTCTCTAATGGTAATAATGCATAATGCTTATCATAATAGAGCATCTGTTCTAGGAAGTTATCCGGATAGGTTATCATAATATCTGTGATTGCTTCATTTTCGTCAGTCACAGGTTGATAATGAGGGTTCATAAACCCAGCGTACGGTGCAATGTTCAGTGCTTTACTTCGTTCAAGTACCTCTTCATGAATAGCCTGATCCACATTTACGCCATATTTTTCTACTAATTGTTTTGCCGCTTCATAATCACCTTGTGATTTTATCCGCTGAATCTCTCGCAGTAGCTCACCAAAAAGCTTCTGCAGTGCCTCATAGTCGTTTATTACAAAATAGGTTTTGCCATCACTTATTTTCTTTTCAATGACATTATCTGGTTGCCCTTGTTCAAAAGCCCAATGTGAAATATATGCTCTGTTTCTCATATGCGACTGTTCTATTTTTTCACCAGGTTGCAGACGCCTAAGCTGGAGCATGAGTCCATTCCTAATATATCCATCATATTCCGCCTTACCTACTTCGTCTGAGTCCACCAAACCCATTTCTATAAGTTCGGGATCCATGATATAATACAATCCGAAAAGATCGGCGCGACCTTCTTCAATAGTAGAAGCATATTTCTTCAGTGTCTCTTTTGGTGTTCCAACTCCTTCTTCAAGTTTGCCTGAGGCGTGTCCTAATACCTCATGCATAGCTGTATGCATCTTTCCTGCGAATGATCCGTACTCTTTGGACCGTTCCTTTTCTTTATCCGTGTAGGCGAACTCATCTACAAAACCGCCACTTCGGGCCTTATCGTATGCTGCCGTAATATTTCCCAGACTCACAGATTTTGATCCAAAATTGGATCGAATCCAATTGGAGTTGGGTAAATTAATCCCAATCGGTGAACTGGGTGACACATCACCTCCGAGCATGGCCACACTTACCACATTGTAAGTGATACCCTGAACTTTTGCCCGTTTGTGGGAATCCATAATAGGAGCATTATCCTCAAACCACTGTCCGTTTGCTGAAAGGGTCTTCATACGGGCTGTTGCTTCAAAATCATTTATCTCCACAACCGATTCATAAGATGCCTTAATACCCTTAGGGTCGCCATAGACCTCTATAAATCCGTTTATGTAATCGATGTCAATTTCTGTATTTTTTACCCAGGCCATATTATATTTATCCCAAGTCCTAAGGTCACCCGAGCGATAGTAATCAATCAGGATTTCCAACTCCTTAGTTTGAGAATCGTTCTCAGCGACCTCTTTGGCTTTTTCTAGCCACATGACAATCTGATCAATGGCATCGCCGTAAAGGCCTCCGGACTTCCAGACCTTTTCCACTACCTTGCCCTCCTTTTTTGTAAGACGGGAATTAAGTCCGTACCAGATAGGTGTAGAGTCATTGGGATCTTTCATATTTGAATAAAACATATCCGCCTCATCC
Organism: Fidelibacterota bacterium; assembly: GCA_012964665.1. Classification (GTDB taxonomy): domain Bacteria; phylum Fidelibacterota; class Marinisomatia; order Marinisomatales; family TCS55; genus TCS55. The sequence continues at coordinate 29,228 of DTTO01000011.1, read as the reverse complement.
TGAGAAACGCCATCATAATAGTTATTAGCTGACGTAGAAATAATATCTACTTCAGGGTCGAGGTTAACACGTTTCCCATCAATTTCAGGATCGAAAAGGATTGGTGTAAGCCATTCGATAAATTCATCCGTGCTCTCACCGTTCTTCAGTGGAAACTTTCCATTGGTGTTATTGATCAGTTCAGCAAGGTAGGACTTATTAAATTCTGGAATGATTTTCAGTGTTGAATAATGGTGATGTATACCATTAGAAAACCAAATGCGTTTTGCGTAGACTATGAACTGCTTCCAAAACTTTGTGTTTTTATCACCTTTATAGCCTTCAACGATGTTATGAATTGTTTGTCGAATGGTCAAATTATGTTTATAGTTTTGGTCATATAGAATATCTCGACCACTCAACGCTGCCTCGGAAAGGTTATAGACAAATTTTTTCTGGCGTAAAGAAAGTTTTTCAAACTCTGGTACTTGGTAACGAAGAATCTCTATATCGGCAAAACGGTCTACTCGGACCTTAAAATCTTCGGTATTACCCATTGAACATCCTAAATAATACAATGGAATTGTAAGCGCTAGAATTGCCAGGTTTATGGATTTGGACTTCATAGTAAACAGTCTCCTGTGTTAAATGAAAAAATATCAATGAGGGCATTTATAAAGCTAAGGATTTAATTTAATTAACAAAAAATGTTATGGTAGTAATGAGGAAAAAATCTCATAAGCTTAATCTTATCTTAAGTTCTCTAGATTCCATTGTAAAGTTAAAGTTAGGGGAAAGACAAACAAGAAAAACTGGTTTTGTCTCTGCTTGTTACATGTTCGTGAAATAGCCTAAATTTACTAATGGGAACACAACTTATTTCTCAGGAATCAATTTCCTGGCAAAAACTCGCGCCGTTTTTAGATGGTCCTATTCGCGTCCGCCTCTCTCCAGGTGCAAAAAAATCTATTCGTGAATCCAATAAAGTATTAAAGCAAATCCTCAAAACAGAACGCAAGGTTTACGGAGTAAATACTGGTTTTGGAAAACTCGGCAATGTATCTATTAGTGTTAAGGATCTCAAACAGCTTCAATTGAATCTGGTCCGTTCCCATTCATGTGGTATCGGTAAGCCATTAGATCTAGGTGTTACGAGACTTATGTTGGTGCTCAAGTTAATGACTTACGCGAAAGGTTATAGCGGTGTACGGCCTAAATTGGCTCAACTTTTGGTAGATATGCTTAACCATGATATTCTTCCTATAATCCCAAGGAAAGGATCGGTGGGGGCTTCAGGCGATTTAGCGCCCTTGGCACATATGGCCAGAGGTATGATAGGCGAAGGGGATGTTCACTATCAGGACAGAATTGTTCCAGCAATGATCGCTCTGAAGGAGTCCAATTTGAACCCAATTGTATTGGAAGCAAAGGAGGGTTTGAGCCTTGTTAATGGAACACAAGTTTCTGTTGCACTAGGTATCCGTGCCTTAGCCGAATCTTACATCATTCTGAAAACAGCCGATATCACCGGTGCTTTAACAACAGAGGCAAGTCTTTCAACCCGAACCGTATTTAATCCTAAAATTCATCGATTAAAAAAACATAAAGGACAAGTTCAATCTGCCACTAATGTTTATCAAATGCTTGTCGATAGTGAAATTGTTAAATCCCATGAGGATTGTGGAAACATTCAAGATCCATATTCTATCCGATGTATTCCTCATGTTCATGGCTCCAGCCGTGAGGTGTATACTAATGCTGAAAAAATTATTGATAATGAATTGAATTCTGTTTCAGATAATCCACTGATATTTCCGAATGGAGAGGTGATGAATTCCGGTCATTTTCATGCGGAACCTGTAGCCCAGGCTTTGGACACCCTATCCATTGCTATGGCCGAAATTGGTGCAATAGCAGAGCGGCGTATCAATTATATCATGAAAGGAATTGGAGACAGGATCCCCATGTTTGCCGCGGTCAATCCTGGGTTGGAGTCTGGCTTTATGATAGCTCAAGTAGCGGCTGCAGCATTGGCTTCGGAGAATAAAACTATGGCTCATCCAGCAAGCATAGATTCCATTTCAACTTCGGCTGGACAGGAAGACTTTGTCAGCATGGCGCCTTGGGCAGGGCGGAAATGTTTGCGTATTCTAAATAATGTGAGGGCTATTTTAGCGATTGAGTTATTAACCGCTGCGAATGTGAACCACCGTTTTCATAAAAAAATGTCTTCGGGTAAAGGCTTGGTTCCAATGATGAATCTATTAAGACGCCATCACATGCTGACAACAGATGATCATCCTCTGGCAGATGATATTGAAACTATTAATGATCTTATTCAATCCGGTAAAATTGTAAACAGTGTCTCTCGGCGTATAAACGTTTTATAGCATGATGAAGAACAGACCTCCATTTATACAAGCATTAACTTTTGACGATGTCTTGCTGGTCCCTCAGGAATCCCACGTTCTACCTAGGGATGTTGAATTACAGACCCGATTGACAAATCATATTACTATGAATATACCCTTACTATCCGCCGCGATGGATACAGTAACAGAGAGCGATATGGCTGTTGCTTTGGCCCGAGAAGGTGGTATCGGGATTATTCATAAAAATTTATCGATCGAAAAGCAAATTGTAATGGTAGACCGAGTGAAGCGTTCCGAAAGCGGTATGATTGTGAATCCAGTAACTCTTTCTGCTGATAAGACCATTCGGGATGCAAAGGATATCATGGCAAATTATCACATCAGCGGATTACCTGTAGTAGAGAAGGGAAAACTGATTGGAATTATCACCAACCGAGACATTCGTTTTGAGACAGATGATAGTCTGTCAATACGGGACCGCATGACAGTAGAAAAATTGGTAACTGTACCTCAAGGGACTACCCTGGATGAAGCCAAAGAAGTATTGCAGAAACATAGAATCGAAAAACTATTAGTGGTGGATAAAAAAGGCAGTTTGGCCGGATTAATTACTGTAAAAGATATCCAGAAAAAAGAAGATTTTCCAAATGCTTGTAAAGATGAAAATGGTCGCCTAAGGGTTGGTGCTGCAATTGGCGTGAATGAAAATGCCAAGGAACGGGCCAAGGCTTTAGCTGATGCAGAAGTAGATATAATTGTGATTGACACTGCCCATGGTCATTCGGCAAGCGTATTAAAATTTGTGAAAAATATAAAGAAGTCCGTGGGAAATACACAAATCATAGCTGGAAACGTGGCCACTGCCAGCGGAACAAAAGCGCTTATTGACGCTGGTGTGGATTGTGTAAAAGTGGGCATTGGTGCAGGTGCTAGCTGCACTACTCGCGTTGTTGCCGGAGTGGGTGTGCCCCAGCTTTCAAGTGTAATGGATTGTGTTGATGAAGCAAATAACCATAATATACCCGTGATTGCCGATGGAGGAATTCGATACAGTGGTGATTTAGCCAAAGCCATCGCTGCTGGTGCTGAAGTTGTAATGATGGGTAGTGTTTTAGCAGGAATGGATGAAAGCCCCGGCGAATTTATCCTTTTTGAAGGTCGTCAATATAAATCTTACCGTGGTATGGGCTCACTAGGAGCAATGCAGCAGGGAAGTGGTGACCGTTATTTTCAGGAAGGAGCTGAGGCGACCAAACTAGTGCCAGAAGGGATCGAAGGGATGGTGCCCTATCGTGGATCTGTTCGCAATACAATACACCAGCTTATGGGAGGGCTAAGGTCATCCATGGGTTATTGTGGTGCTAAGAATATTAGGGATTTCCACCGTAAGGCTGAATTTATACAAACCACTTCAGCCGGAGTGAAGGAAAGCCATCCTCATGAAGTGAAAATCATGAAAGAAGCACCCAATTATCAGGTTTCGGATAGCTAAATAATTTTGTCGTTTTGAGTCTGAGGCAGAAAATATTATAATCTGTCTTGGATTTTCAGGCTTACCATAACACGATAAGAAAAAATAAAAAACCCCCTGCAAATGCAGGGGGTTTTTATATATAGATTATATTCTAATAATTATTCAATTAGATAAAGAATTAAAATGCCGGGTAATCTGAGATTTTCTGCGGGCAGCGGTATTTTTCTTTAAATGACCTTTGCTTACCATCTTATCGATAGTTTTGACGGCATTTTTGTAAAGACCTTCCGCTTCACTTGCATTATTGGACTCTAATACACGTTTGATTGCTGTCTTCATATGTGATATTTTGGCCACATTAAATTCATGACGTTTTTTATCCTGGCGTTCTCGTTTGATCTGTTGCGGATGTCTGTCCATTTTAATCCTTAAGTATTTATTAAAAATTCGGTGGCAAAATTATTGAAAATGATGCTACTCTACTAGTAAAATTATTGGTAGATTTGGAGGAATGAGGTAAAATTAACCAATCAGTTTTCAGAAGGAAAATAAACACTAATTCTGTGACATTGATCACAGCTGGTTAATTGGAATTGTCTTAATTTTACCTTTTTCATCTATTGTCTTTTAAAGTGTATTTTTGGATATGAGTAAAACCGACCATCTTCGCAATGTTCCTATCTTTACTGACTTAACAGATTCAGATTTAACAAAGATTGCATCAAATATGGTGCCCCGGGTTTATGAAAAAGGACAGATGATCCTTTTAGAAGAAAGTATGGGTGAAACATTTTTTATTATTACTCAAGGTGCCGTCAAAGTTACTCGCCTTAGTGCTGATGGCAGGGAAGTTATTCTGGCTATGTTAGGAGAAAGTGATTTTTTTGGTGAAATGTCTCTTTTGGATGGCGAGGGACGTTCAGCCAATATTGTTGCCAATGAATACGCAAAAGTACTAACCCTTTCTCGCAGTGATTTCCTGGATTGTTTAGAATCGTATCCAAAAATAGCCATTGCATTATTAGAAGAATTGGCAATTCGTTTACGGAAAAGTGACCAGCAGATTGAAAGCCTTTCACTCAGTGATTCCGAACATCGTATTGGAATTACTCTGATTCGACTGGCAGGAGAATTAGGTACAATAAAACAAGGTCATGTTACTGTAAAAAACCTACCTTATCAGCAAGATATTGCCAACATGGCAGGCACATCCAGAGAAACAGTATCGCGCACCTTAAAACTGCTAGAAGATAAAAAATTGGTTAGACGGAAAAATAAGAATCTTACGATTTATAATTTTGATGCTTTCCGTCGAGTATTTTCCTAAATAATACTGCATTATAATGGATTTTGATACGCTGGATCGAATTCGATCGAACGATCACCGTTACCTCTCAAGGGTCATCAGCCAGATAGAAAATAACGCTGAAATACCGGATACATTTTTCCAGCAGTTACATGACCATGCTAACCAAGCATTAAGGCTTGGTGTTACCGGCCCTCCCGGCGCAGGAAAGAGTACACTTACTGATCAGTTAATCCAGCAGATTATATCAGATGGTAAAAGTGTTGGAGTTGTGGCTGTAGATCCCACCAGTCCTTTTACCGGGGGTTCGCTTCTAGGAGATCGTGTGAGGATGAATCATTATATATGGGATGATAATGTATTTATCAGAAGTATGGCATCCCATGGCGATTTAGGTGGGTTGGCCCGCAAAGCCCAGGATGTGGGTGATATTCTTGCCACTAGCGGTAAAGATGTGGTAATCTTTGAAACAGTTGGTGTGGGCCAAGGAGAACTCGATGTAGCCAAAGCTGTTGATTTAACGATAGTTGTCCTGGTGCCCGAATCGGGAGATGAGGTTCAACTGATGAAAGCGGGCCTGATTGAAATTGCTGATATTTTCGTAGTAAATAAATCTGACCGTCAAGGAGCTGATCGATTGGCTCAATCTTTAAAAAGTATTCTACATTCGACTACCAAGAAAGACCATTTGGAACCACCGATTTATAATACATCTGCAGATCGAAATGAAGGAATTTCGGAACTCTACAAAGGATTAACCAATTTAACCGAAGTAATGATAGAAAAAGGGTTGATGAGTCAGAAATATTCGGATCGCCACCGTAATAGAGTATTGAATTTAATTCAAGATCGACTTCTTGGTAAATTCTGGTCGCAAGAACGATTGGATCAATTGGAGGCCTCTGTTCATAATTTAAGTATGACCAATGAATCGCCGTACAAAGTGGTCAAAAGACTTCTAGACAGTGCCAATGAATAAGCTTTCAAAGTCCATGCCTTTCCTAGACCATTTGGAGGAATTACGTTGGCGACTTATTAAATCGCTGGGAACGGTGTTAGTGGGGGCACTGATAACATTTTTCTATATTGATCCACTCATAGATTTTTTAATAAGACCCACCAGAGACTTAACAACACCGATGGATTTGCAAGTGTTGAAAGTTCAAGGAATGTTTATGATCAAGTGGGGGATCGCCCTGATTGGTGGTTTTGTTTTAGCTATTCCTGTTTTAACATATCAATTGTGGAAATTCATTGTTCCTGGTTTATATATGAATGAAAAGAAATACGTAACGCCGCTGATTATTTTTACCTATCTCTCATTTTTGACTGGACTGGTTTTCGCTTACACTATTACTATCCCTTTCTCATTGGATTTCTTTACATCTGTTGGCATGCCCGGAATACAAAATAATTTTTCAATTAATTATTATTTCAATTTTATTACTTGGCTAATGATAGGAAGCGGGCTCATTTTTGAATTACCTGTCTTGGTTTTTATTCTATCCATAATTGGTTTATTAACACCAACATTTATGAGGCATTATCGTCGCCATGCTGCTATCGTTATTTTAATATTGAGCGCATTTATCACACCGCCGGATCCGATAAGCTTGCTCCTGATGTCAATTCCTCTAATGGCCTTATATGAAATCAGTATTGTTGTGAGTTGGTTGGTTAATCGAAAGAAAAAAGAGTAATTTATCTTGATGAAAAAAGAACTCAAATCTTTACAACATATTACCGAGCCAATATTCGATGATATCAAGCTATTCGAAGAAGAATTCCGCAATGCACTTCGCTCTGAGGTACGGTTGATTAATATTATTGGTAAATATATTCTTCGCCACAAAGGAAAGCATATTCGCCCTGTGTTAACGATTTTAGCTTCGCGTATTTGTGGCCAGCCTACCCTAAATAGTTATCGCGCGGCAGCATTGATTGAAATACTTCATATTGCCACATTAATTCATGATGATGTAGTTGATGAAGCGGAAAAACGTCGTGGATTCCCATCTATTAACCGTCTTTGGAAAAATAAAATTGCAGTACTTATGGGTGATTTTATGTTAAGTAAGGCGCTAATCAATATGGTGGGTCTAAGAGATTTTTCTGCCTTACAGTTGATTGCAGACACCGCCGAAAAACTTAGTGCAGGTGAAATTCTTCAAATTGAAAAATCATTAACAAAATCTATGACAAAAAAAGTGTATTATGAAATGATCTACCAGAAAACGGCTTCACTGGTTTCAACAAGTTGTGAATTGGGTGCCATTACATCCACTGGAAAGGCAAAAGACCGAAAAGCGATGATGATCTACGGTACTAAATTGGGAATGGCTTTCCAAGTGAAAGACGATTTATTTGACTTATTAGGAAACGAAAAACAAACAGGAAAAGATATGGGTGCGGATGTAAAGCGAAATATGCTAACTCTGCCACTTATTCACTGTTATGAGACGCTTTCAAAATCAGAAACACGTCACGTTAAAAAAATATTATCCCAAAAAAGAAAATCCATCAGCGATTTAAATGATTTAAAAGAGATGGTTCATTCTGCTGGTGGGTTTAATTATGCTAAACAAAAAATAGAAGAATTTAATCACCAGGCATTGGATGCCATCTCGCCTTATCCAGATTCTCCATATAAGCAATCTATGGTGGACCTGATTAGTTTCAACGTTCAGCGTACAGGCTGATTCATTATGAACCTCCCTCGGACCATTCTGGTCCTGCGTTTCAGTTCGATTGGAGATATTGTGCAGACTACCTCATTAGTCAACACAATAATGCAATATTTCCCTGAATCGAAGATTGATTTCATGACACTCTCTAAATTTGCACCTTTGTTAGAAGGGCATCCACATATTAATAAAGTCCATGCAGTGGACATAAATGCTGGTTATAAAAGACTAAGGCAAATTGGTTATGAAATGGAAATGATGGGTTATGATCTCGCGATTGATCTTCATAATACAACTCGTTCCCAGGTGATTCGAAGAGGGTTTATCAATACAAAAAATGTTCATATAAAAAAACCACGTTGGAAACGTTTCAAATTATTTGCATTTCATAAAAATGATTTTCAGGAAAATTTTTCAATCCGATCTTGGCTCCATGAACCAATTCAAGATTTTCTACCGGAAAATTTTTCCGTTAAGGGCACCCATTTATTTGTTTCGGAGGCTGAAAAAAGTGATGTCCGTGAATTTTTATATAAGTATGACTTAAAGGGAAAATATTTTGTTGTCACTCCAGGAGCGGCTTGGTCACAAAAGCGATGGAAAGCGGACCGTTATGCAAAAGTGATTGATGATTGCGTTCATCAATTTCAGATGTATCCTGTATTGATTGGTGGGTTAGGTGATGACATTTGTAATTGGATAAAAAATATTGCAGATTCGCCTGTAGTCGATTTCCATGGGAAAACAAATTTAAGAGAATCTTTAGCTATAGTTAGTCAAGCTGAATTTGTCCTTGGAAGTGACACCGGATTTCTCCACGCAGGGGAGGCCTTGGGTATTCCTGCGATTACCTTATTGGGACCAACATCACGGGAAACTGGTGCTGGCGTGTTCTTAAAAAATTCTCAAGTTGTAGAAGAAAAAAGTTTATGGTGTCGGCCTTGTTCCCAAAATGGTAGCATTCCCTGTTATCGCAAAGAACAATATTGTATGACTAGAATTCAGCCTGATCAAGTTATATCAGCAGTTTCGAAAGTATTGGGCTGATGATTTTTTGGAAAATAATATATAATCTTATTCTTCTTCCGCTATTGTTTGCTATGTTTTGCACTGGCAGTTTATTCCTAGAAAAAATACGATTAGGAATGATTGGGCGCTTCAGATCTTATCAGGATTTAAAATCCTTTATGGAGCGTACTGGTACAGGAAAAACTATCTATTGGTTCCACGCGTCTTCCCATGGGGAATTTGAGCAAGTAAAACCAGTCCTTGCAGGCTTAAAGGAAGTAGAGCCTTTGTCATTTTCTGTGGTGAGTTTTTTTTCACCATCGGGCTATAACCATGTAAATGATGAGCATATTGATTGCAAAATCTATTTACCATTCGATTTTCCCTGGTTAATACGAAAATGCTTAAATCTTGTCCAACCCAAAAAAATAATTCTGGCAGCTTACGATGTCTGGCCAAACCTGATTTGGGTATCAAGGTCTATGGGTATACATTCCGCTTTGTTTGCCGCTCAATTTTCAGAAGGCACTTCAAAACTTTCCCCAGTAATACGAAATTTTTACCGAAATGTTTATGGATCTCTATCGGCAATTTATACGATTTCTGAACAGGATAATAAAAGACTTCAGCGCATCTTGCATCCGATGAAACGTCCGATTGTTCGCGTCTTAGGGAATCCTCGTTATGATCAAGTCAAACAGAAATCCGATAATTTCACCACAGAACGGACAGAATCTGTGCTTTTAAGACCAAAACGATTGATTGCCGGCAGTATCCACACAGAAGATGAACATGTTATTTTGGATTCAATTGTAAATTTAATGCGGGATATTAAGGATTTAACTCTGGTTTGGGTGCCACACGAACCTAGCGATAGGATTGTATCTGAAGCCGAATCCTTTTTTCAATTAAAGCATTTTACGACAGCTAGATTAGGTTTAAACAATCCCGATCAAATTGAAACAAGGGTAATCATTGTTGATTCCATTGGAAAGTTATCTCAGCTTTATTGGGATGGTCAAGTTGCATACATTGGGGGCGGATTTTCAAGTGGCGTACACAATGTGATGGAACCGGCGATTGCACGTCTACCTGTATTTTTTGGTCCCTATCACAAAAATTTTAATGAAGCGAAAGAACTGATTGCCGATGGCGGTGGATTCTCTATTGAAAATGGGACGGCTCTCTATGAAGGTATCAAAAATTTATTTGAAAACAGAGTTGCATTTATCAAAGCAAGCTATGCAGCAACTGAAGTGATCCATCGTAATCTTGGTTCTGCTACGCGGGTTGTTCGTAACCTAATTCATGACTGATCATATTTCCTTTAATTTGAATTTTCAGAAATTCGAAAATTCAATGCATATTTCATTCCCTCCTGGTCTCCATGTTATTTATGGCGAAAGTGGAAGTGGAAAATCGCAATTTATTTATTCACTTTCGGGTTTAAAAGATGAGCAAGAATCCAATTTCACATTTACAAATATCGTTATCCCAGAATCTTGCCAGATTGTTTTTCAAAATCCTGAAAATCAAATTTTATCTAATACCCTCGAGTCAGAATTAGCCTTTGCCTCCGAATGTCAATCGATTCATCCTCAGGAACTTCAAGAAAAACTTGCGCTATTGAAGTCCGATTTACCCTTTGTTAATAATTGGAATCGGCATCCTGAAACACTAAGTGGCGGTCAAATGGAAATGCTGAACCTGGTGACGGCATTTAGTACAAATCCTCGGTTGGTATTTATTGATGATGGACTTTCATTTTTAAATGATGATTCTAAAGAGAATTGGGTAGACTGGATCAGAAACAAAATTTCCAGAGGAAAAATAGTTTTATGGTTTACTTCTGATCCCACGGATTTGGCATTTGGCGATACCAAATGGGAGTTAAGTTTATCCAGCTTCCAATCATTAGATATGATACCTGATTTAAACCGATATAGTTACCAACATCCAAAAGGAGATCTGGCCATAAAGTTTAACAATCTTTTATTCAGTTATAGCAAAAGTGATTATCCTGTTATCGATAATTGGAATTGTAATATTAGTCAGGCAAGGTCGATCGGATTAATTGGTAAAAACGGAAAAGGAAAAACAACCTTATCAAAATTGATTACTGGATTGATTTTACCAGAAAAAGGAGAAATTCAAATACACCTAAAAAAGAAAGTTCCTCGAATCGCCGTGCTAGATCAATTCCCGGAACGGATGTTAGGCGCCAATACATTAGAATCACTTGTATCAAATTTAGTGGTGAACCAAAAAATGAATTCACATTTGGTCAATAAATGCATCAATAGACTTTACAAATATCAAATCAATTGGGAAATAATTAAAGATCAATCCGCATTAGATATTCCATGGTCAAGCCTACGTTTGGCATTAATTATCATTCTGGCTCACTGTGAATATGATGTACTTATATTGGATGAACCTACCTTTGGACTGGGGTGGAAGCAAAAAATGAATTTAAGCCGTTTTTTTCAAGAAATTTTAATCAATAAATATCTGATACTTATTTCTCATGATAAAGTTTTTGTATCAGATCATTGTGATTATATTTATGATATAGATGCACAAATTGTGACACGAAATAAAACTGTCTTAATTAATGAAAAATAAAATTAAAATAACAGATCCGACTCGTATTTTAACACTGGCAAATATAATAAGTCTTGGCCGTGCGCTTTTGGCTGTACCAATCATTTATACTCTAAGGGATCCAGCTTTGGGTACTATTACATTTGTGCTAATTATAATTGCTATACTTTCTGATGCTTTGGACGGTTGGGTTGCGCGCAAAGCACATGAAGTTACTCATTTTGGAAAATGGATTGACCCAATCGCTGATTTTGCCTGCATTTTATCTGTCGCAGCTTATCTTACTCTTGTGGATCGTTTCCCAGGCTGGTTTTTTACCTTTTATCTGGTACGCTATGTTGTCATTGCAATACCAGCTATTTATCTTTTGAATCATTCTGATTTTATATCGAGTGCTAACTGGTGGGGAAAGTGGGCTGCTGGTGTTACTGCCCTGGCTTTGCTGGTGCATATATGGCCTTGGCAAGCTTTTCCTTGGCTAAAGGAGTTCACAATTTATGTCGCAACCTTTTTGTTGACTGTAAGCTGGGTGACCTACATCAGAACATTTGTCAAAGAATATAAGAAAATGTCCTAGATGGCCCTGATAGGAAAAATATTTCAGGCTCTGCGCCGGACAAGAAAATCCGTTTCTAAAGCCTTTGATACAGTGATACAACGCAAAGTCAGTCCAGAATCACTTGAAGAACTGGAAAATACACTCATTTCGGCTGACATGGGTTTTGTTACAGTTCAAGCGATTTTGAAAGTGGTGGAGAAGCACCGAATGAATAATCTAATTCACAAAGTTTCCGATTACTTAATTTCTATTTTACCTCAAAATAATAATGGAGAAATATTACACAAAAAACCAACAGCTCTTATGGTTGTAGGTGTGAATGGTACCGGTAAAACAACTAGCGTTGCAAAATTGGCACAATATTATAAATCATTAGGTAAAAAAGTATTGTTGATTGGTGCGGACACTTATCGAGCAGCAGCGGTGGAACAACTAAAAATTTGGGCCAATCGTTTAGATGTCAAAATTATTTATAATGAAAAGTCGCAACAACCTTCTGCAGTATTGTTTGATGGGTTATCTGCGGCGCAGAATAGATCAATGGATATGGTTATTATTGATACAGCTGGGCGACTGCATACTTACAAAAATCTTATGCGGGAACTGGAAAAAATGTACCTTGTGGCTGAATCTCGATTTCCGAATTTCAATATTCATTCTTTAATTACGTTGGATGCCAGCTTGGGCCAAAACTCTCTTATTCAAGCCCGTGAATTTTCGGACCGCGTGCAAATGGATGGTGCGATTCTTACTAAAATGGATGGCACAGCCAAAGGTGGTATCATTTTTCCATTATATAAGGAATTGGGTATTCCTGTGAAATTTATCGGTGTGGGGGAAGATTTGGATGATCTATATGTGTTTAATCGGCAAGAATATATTCAGGGACTGCTGGGTATCCCAGCATCGTAGTATATGCCTGATCCTAAATTGACGATAATAAGCCTGGGATGTGCCAAAGCATTAGTTGATTCTGAGATACTTTTGGGTGGATTAATAAAGAGTCAATTTCAAATTACTCAAGAACCGGAAGAGGCAGATACAATTGTGGTAAATACCTGCGGCTTTTTGGAAATGGCTCGGGAAGAATCAATTGAAACGATACTAGCGGCTGCTGAATTAAAGAAATCCGGTAACCTCAACCAATTGGTAGTAATGGGTTGTCTATCTGAAAGGCACCCGGAAGAATTGGCTGCGGAAATTCCCGAAGTGGATCGTTTTTTTGGCAGTAACAATCACAAGCAAATTGTGTCTTTTCTTACTGGAAAAGATTTTGCGCAGGATGACCCTTTATTTTTTCGCTCACTTATGACTCCAAACCATTATGCGTATCTTAAAATTGCTGAAGGTTGCGATAATGGCTGTTCGTTCTGCAGTATTCCAATTATGCGCGGTCTACAAAAAAGTCGATCGATTGAATCAATTATGTGGGAAGCAGAAAAACTAGTAGATCAGGGAATTAGAGAATTACTAGTGATTGCTCAGGATTCTACCAGTTATGGTTGGGATTTGAAACCAAAAGTGTATCTTGATAAATTGATTAAAGAACTAGGAAATCTAAATGTGGATTGGATTCGTCTGCATTATGCACACCCAGCCCATTTATCCCAGCGCATTATTGAAGGTATGGCTGCTTCAGAAAAGGTATGCCACTATTTGGATATGCCTATTCAGCATGCTTCTGATTCAATTTTAAAATCCATGCGCAGAGGATTAGGTAAAGAAGGAATACGAAACCGGATAAAAAAATTGAGAGATACAATCCCTAATATCCGACTACGGACGACCCTGATTGTTGGTTATCCTGGCGAAACCGAGTTTGAATTCCAAGAATTATATGACTTTGTCAAAGAAATACGGTTTGATCGTTTAGGTGTATTTACTTACTCGGAGGAAGAAGGCACTATTGCTGCGGACCTGAAAGATAATGTGTTGGCGGAAGTAAAGAACGAACGTAAAGCACGAATTATGGATTTGCAGGCCGGAATCAGTGCTGAAAAAAATATGGCAATGGTCGGAAAAACCTATAAAGTCTTAGTAGATAAAAAAGGAAATACTGTCTCTGTAGGGCGAACAGAATTTGACTCTCCTGAAATAGATAATATTGTCCATATTAAATCACCGGTAGAAAAAGGAGAATTCATAGATGTAAAAATTGAATCGTCCAATGAATTTGAACTGATTGGCACCCCCGCTTGATGCTTATTATTTCGGTATGATTATAATGTGTCGCAATAAACTAATGATATGTACCAGAAATAATACGAATAGTTTTTTTATTTTTATTTGCTAAAGATTATTTGCGGGTATATCCATTGTCGATAATTGATTGAAGTTGATTTTTCATTCGTATGGCCACTTCAGGAAATTTTTCATATACATCATTCATTTCTCTTATATCTTCTGCAAGGTTGAAAAGGGTGTATTGGGGTACAGTCCATGCTTCCATTTGAAGGTTGCCGTTATACATTCTTTCCGAATCATGGCGCTGGAGTTTCCAATTGCCAACTCGCAATCCGTAATTACCGCGAAGACCATTATCCTGAGAAACAATGTGATCCCGACCTTTAGCGCTTTTTTCACCGAGTAGAGCATTTAGAATATTAAAACTATCAAGCATTCCCTCTTCGGGTAAATCGACACCTGTTAAAGCGGCAAGGCTGGCGGCCAGGTCAATTGTGGAGACCATTTCATCAGAAATTCCCGGAATGATTTTACCTTTCCAATAGGTGATGAATGGCGTTCGAGTACCACCCTCCCGAACTGTGTATTTTCCACCGCTGTATGGACCCGCCGGATTGTGTTCTCCAAGCGCTTCATTGGCTTTATCATCATAACCGTCATCCAAAACAGGACCATTATCTGAACAGAAAATGACCAGCGTTTTCTCTGTCAAATCAAGGCGATCTAATGTTTTCATAATTTCACCTACATTCCAATCCAGTTGAACAATGGCATCACCCCGGAAACTCATACCGGATTTTTCTTGGAAACGCTCATGGGGCATGCGGGGCACATGAATATCGTGAGAAGAGAAAAATAGGAAAAAAGGTTCATCTTTATTTTCTTCAATCCATTTATTAGATTGTTTCATCCATGCATCGGCCAAGTCCTCATCACGAAAGCGAGCCGTATGACCTCCCGTATAAAAACCGATTCGCCCAATCCCATTGTGGATTGTATTGTTGTGACCATCGTTCCAGTTCATTCTTAAAGTGTTTCGGTGCGTGATACCAGTAGGGTGATCTGGGCTTGGTTTCTTCTGACCCACCCATAATGGGTCATTTGGATCCAGATCACGAACTCGATGATTTTCAACGTAAACTTGTGGTACGCGATCGTTTGTAGTTGGAAGTAGAAAGTTATAATCGAATCCGATCTCCTGTGGTCCCGGTTTTAATTCTCCATTCCAATCTGGCCCTTCAGGTCCGCCTAATCCCAAATGCCATTTTCCCACAACGGCAGTTTTATACCCGGCCTTTTTTAAAAGGGAGGCAATAGTTTCGGTCCCGGGTTGGATAATAGCAGGACTATTGGGTGGTGCGATGCCTGTATTCTTTTTCCGAAATGCATAGGATCCGGTGAGGAATGAATATCGTGTTGGGGTGCAGGTGGAGGCGGAACAATAGCCACTGGTAAATTTTAATCCGCCTTCGGCAAGTTTATCAATATTAGGCGTTTTTACATTTTCTGGTTTCGCACCATAGACACCCACATCGCCGTAGCCCAGATCATCAGCCATGATAACAATAATATTGGGTTTGTTCTGATGAATTTTTGTTGAGCATGTACATAAGAAAAGGCAAGACAAATAGATAAGCTTTTTCATAATTGATGTTTTTACCATTTTATTTTATGCTTATTCTGATACACCTTTTAAATATTGATCCAAGAATTTGAGAATTGCCTCGTTAGAAGTTATTTGATTCTTCTTTTTTGCAAATCCATGACCTTCATCAGGGAATACTATATATTCAACAGGTACACCTTGTTTTCTAACTGCTTCCACCATTTCGTCTGACTCGACTTGTAGAACGCGTGGATCATTAGCACCTTGCAATACCAAAACCGGCTTTTTAATATTTTTGGCATGGAATAGAGGCGAGATTGAATAAAGGTAATCTTCTTGCGTATTCGGATTTCCCATCTCTTTATATAATGATTCTTTTGCGGATTCCCACCATGGAGGTATACTTTTTAATGTACGGAGCCAATTAGTCACGCCAAAAATATTAACTCCTACATCAAAAGCATCAGGTCGAAATGCCAAAGCCGCCATGACCATATATCCACCATAACTACCGCCCACGATACCGATCTTTTCTCCATCAACATGATTTTGTTTTTGCAACCAATTGATAGCCCAAACGCAATCGTCCAGGTCTCCTTCACCGTGGGCCTGGTCATCCAAGGTCTGGAATGTTTTTCCATATCCGCTGCTGCCCCGGTTGTTGATATCAAGGATTGCGTATCCATGATTCAGTAGATATTGATTAGATGCACGGTATCCAACTCGGGCCTGTCCACCGGGACCGCCATGGACACGGACAAGGGCCGGGACGCGGTTCTTGCTCGAAGCATGGGGTGGCTTATAATAAACAGCTGGGATCTCCAATCCATCAAAGGATTTGAATCGAATCACCTTTGCATCTGCTAAATAGGCAGGATCCACATTTGGATTCATGGAATCCGTAAGTTTTTGATATGCTTTGGATGTTACATCCAATAGATATAGATCCGATGGTGATTTAGCACCGCCGTGGTAGAGGGCCATATATTTTTCACTTTTAGAAATCGATACAGAAGAGACATTTCCAGCTGGTAGGTTCGGGAGCCTTACATGCCTATTTTTCTCATCATCATAAATTTTGATCTCGGTTTGTGAATCTACATTGATACCTGTTACCCGGTATCGACCCGTATGAGAAAAGTAATTATACCAGATATCCCAATCCTCCTTTTGAATCGTCTCAATCTCACCGGATGGAATATTATACCGTTTAAGGAAATTGAATTCACTATCCTGATCGGTTAAAAAATAGAGGGATTTAGAATCTACTGAAAAACCCGCTGGACTATGGTTGATATTTCCTACATGTGAGCTGAGCAACTTTAATTCGCCGCTTTTCACATTATAAAGATACATATCTGAATTATCCCTGGTGTGGGTTTTACTTAGAGCAAGAAAACGACCATCATTGGATACATCAGCGTAATTGAGCGCACCATCATTTTGAAAGATTATTTTAGATTCAAATGACTGGATATCCATTTCGTATACATCCATATATTTCGGGTTGCGCTTATTGGATGTATAGTAAAAACTTTTTTCGTGGAAGGCCCATCCAGAAAATAAAGATCGGGCATTTTCTCCAGGAGTAAGGTCTTGTGTAGAACCATCTTCATTTTGGACATAAATATGCCAAATTTCATTGCCGCCTTGATCACTACGGTAGAGGATGCGTTTATCTTGGGGAAAGTAGGATAAAGTGTAAATGGAGTTTGATTCTGAATGGGTTAGTTGGATGATTTCACCGGATTCAATTTCAATTTTATACGCATTATAAATACCGGTTTGATTACTTCG
The DNA here is from genome assembly GCA_012964665.1 of Fidelibacterota bacterium. GTDB lineage: Bacteria > Fidelibacterota > Marinisomatia > Marinisomatales > TCS55 > TCS55. The sequence continues at coordinate 11,655 of DTTO01000011.1, read as the reverse complement.
AATAAGAATTGATTTTTCATCGTGGGAAAAGCTGGCACCACTAAAAGATGTAGTTTTCATAAATTCATCTATAGAATATTCTTTATGATCATTGGCGCATCCTGTTACGAGAATAAATGTGGCTGTAAAGAGTTTGATCTTCATTTGTATGTCTTTCATATTAATGAGAATTAGTTTAATTGATACTCCATATCTTTAACCCAATTCATTTTTGTTTGTAATAATTTTTTATCTCCGCCGCATATTTTTTCATGAGATTGTTAGGTATAGGAAGGAGGAGGTTATATTGGGCGATCTTCCATTCAGTTTCTAAAAATATCAATACCCCGGTACCGCGATATTCACCGTACTTTTTGCTAATCAATATTTCATCAAACCAGGCGGTCTTTCCATCATCCGAAAAGAATACATTACGCTCTTTCATGAAATACGTCCAACCAGTTCCACTTGCGAAACGCGCCATACCGTATTCTTGAAATGCTTTCTTATCCCATCGCTCACTTATATCCGTACCAAAGAAAACAGCCTTTTCAGCGAATAAATCAAAATATTTTTCCCCATTTGCTTCCGAAGCATACAAATGGAGATTATCTAATACATTTTCAACCGCATCGGTAGAGCCAATATTTTGCCCTATACCTGTTGATACAAAAAATATGATAAGGATGTTTTTCATAATTTGTCTTTCGTTATGGTCATGTCAATATTTTATTACATTATTCACAAAAAAGGTCACTTCATCATCAGCAACGTCACTATCCCAATCGACTGACATTAATTTTGGATTGCCATAGGTATCATCGTATTGAATTTCAAATTGATAAGCTTCTTCAATGAAGCTTTTTGAAAAATCAAATAATGCGTTGATGGTGTGCCATTGATCAAACTGCAACTTTTTTGGTGGAAGACTATCATCGATAAAGATAACAGAGGTAATGGTTTCATTTGAGACTGATACATTGACTTCCCGGATCCATTCGTCAATGCAATTGCAACTGGCACGGAAACCAAATGAATACTTTGTCATATTCATAGATTGCCATTTATTCCAGTTATTTTGCCAGATTATTAGATCGGAATCCGGTTTATTGGTGCAGGCAATATGGAGACATAAACAAATTGAAAGTACACACAAGGATCGCATTTAATCGATCATTTACTTGTTAATCAAGGTGAGTTTAAAATATAGACCACGTTGATTGAATTGGCCCATGAGATACTTTTTTGAAGGAATTTAATTTGCATATTCATTTGTAATAATTTACGGTAAGGATAAATCAGAATTCCAATGCAATATTTGAATGGATAAAAAGCAATCTCTGCCATTGTATCGTATGATTTAACCGAGGTAAATTTGCCGATATGACAGAGTTTAAAATTTATTCTGACTTCCAACCGCAAGGGGATCAACCGCAGGCAATTGAAAGCTTGGTTCAAGGCATAGAAAACACGGACAAACACCAGGTCCTGCTAGGCATTACCGGCTCAGGAAAAACCTTTACTATGGGTAACGTAATCCAGAAGGTACAGCGACCGACTTTGATCATTTCCCACAACAAGACGCTGGCGGCCCAGTTATACGGAGAATTCAAACAGCTTTTTCCCAACAATGCTGTGGAATACTTTATCAGTTACTACGACTATTATCAGCCAGAGGCTTACTTACCGGTGACAGACACTTTTATTGAAAAAGATATGTCTATCAATGAGGAAATTGACATCTTGCGTCTAAGAGCCACCAGTTCTCTCCTTGAGCGCCGAGATGTCATTGTGGTCAGTTCAGTCTCGTGTATTTTTGGCATTGGATCTCCAGACGAATATAAAAACAAGGTCATTCGCTTAAAGCGAGGCAAACAGCTCAATCGTAAGCAGTTTTTAAAAAGTCTGGTTGATATCCACTATCTCAGGAATGACACTGTTTTTGAACGCAGTACTTTCCGCGTCCGCGGGGATGTTATTGAGATCTACCTGGCCTATGAAGATGTAGGTATTCGGATTGAATTATTTGGTACTAAAATAGATCAAATCACGCGTTTTCAACCCTTGACAGGAGAAGTACAGAAAGAGATGGATTCGGAGTTTATTTACCCGGGAAAACATTTTGTCACTGATCAGGAAACGATCAATCGTATTATTGGAGATATTAGGCTTGAACTTATCCATCGCCTGGAAGAACTTCGATCTGTGGACAAATTACTGGAAGCCCAGAGATTGGAACAGCGTACCAATTTTGATCTGGAAATGATGATGGAGGTGGGATACTGTTCTGGGATTGAGAATTATTCCCGTTATTTTTCTGGGAGAAAACCGGGTGAACGTCCTTACACATTGATTGATTTTTTCCCCGATGATTTCATGACTATCATCGATGAATCGCATGTTTCACTTCCCCAGATTCAAGCGATGTACAATGGTGATCGTTCCCGGAAAGAAGTTCTAGTGGAACATGGATTTCGATTACCCAGTGCACTGGATAACCGGCCAATGAAAATTGAAGAATTTCACGCCATTCAGAATCAGGTGATTTATGTGTCGGCTACACCAGCTCATCGTGAAATGGAAAAAGCCAAGGGAGTAGTCGTTGAGCAGGTTATCCGTCCAACGGGCTTATTGGATCCACTGGTAGAAGTTCGGGGCACTCATGGTCAAATTGACGACCTAATCGGTGAAATACGTACCCGCGCAGAACAGAATGAGCGCACCTTGGTGACTACCCTCACCAAGCGTATGGCCGAAGATTTAAGCGAATATCTCCGCGGGGTAAATCTTCGTGTCCGGTATCTCCATAGCGAAATTAATACTCTGGAACGTGTGCAAATACTGCGAGACCTGCGACTGGGTGAATTTGATGTATTGGTAGGGATTAACCTATTAAGGGAAGGATTGGATTTACCGGAAGTGTCATTGGTGGCAGTGATTGATGCAGACAAGCAAGGTTTTCTTCGATCGAGGAGTGCCTTAATGCAGGTTGCCGGCCGGGCAGCCCGTCATATTAATGGGCAAGTCATATTGTATGGTGACCGCATTTCAGATGCTATGGACTACTTGATTAAAGAATCAACCCGGCGCAGAAAAATCCAGGAAAAATTTAATAAAAAACATGGTATTATACCGAAATCTGTATATAAATCGATCGATCAAATCATGGGCTCAACAACTGTTGCGGATTCCATTCATGAACTGGGAAGTGATTCTTATGTGAGCCGGAAAGGGGATGATTTCAGTACGATGGATCAACGTTTGGCCGTGGATATGATGCGGCAGGAAATGTTTGAGGCGGCTGAAAATCTCGATTTTGAACGAGCTGCCCAATTACGGGATGAAATCACAAAAATGGAAAAAGAGTTGCAAAAGGCCTTTTAATAGCATTTTAGAAATTTGATAGGAATTGAATCATGAATATTGAACAAATCCAAAAAAAATCCGGTATCGTTGGTAGATCTGATGCTATTCAACAGGTATTGGAGATGGTCGCCCAAGTGGCACCGGTGGATATTTCGGTACTGATTACAGGTGAATCTGGAACAGGTAAAGAAATTGTAGTCAAAGCGCTCCATCAGGTCAGTAAGCGGTCACATGAACAGTTGGTTACCGTGAATTGTGGTGCAATTCCCCAAGGAATCATAGAAAGTGAGTTGTTTGGCCATAAAAAAGGTGCCTACACCGATGCACGGGAGGATCGTAAAGGATATTTTGAAACGGCGCACAAAGGGATTATTTTTCTGGATGAAATCGCTGAAACACCCCTGGAAACTCAGGTAAAACTACTTCGTGTTCTTGAAACCGGAGAATTAATGCCAGTGGGGGCTTCGAAAACAAAAAAGACGGATGTACGTGTATTTGCCGCCACTAATAAGAATTTGGCTGATCTCGTTGAAAAAGGTCAGTTTAGACAGGATTTATACTATCGTTTAAAAACAGTGACAATTCATATACCGGCCCTGCGTCAACGTGTTGAAGACATAAGTTTATTGGTGGAGCGCTTTGCATTAGAATTTACACGATCCAATGATATGGTTTACCGCGGTTTCATGCCGGACGCGATCCGTGTGATGAAAAATCATCCCTGGAAAGGAAATGTCCGGGAATTAAAGAATTTTGTCGATAGCATTATTGTTCTTGAAAAAGGAGAGCGTATCACAGTGGAAATGGTGGAAAAGCATATGGGTTTTAGTCCTAATGAAACGGGGGCCAACTTGGCTCTACCAGTCGTAATGCAGCAGCCTCCAGAAGCTGCGGAACGGGAACTTATACTGCGTCAATTGTTTCTTCTACGTCAGGATGTGGAATTTTTGAAGCAATTGGCAACACAGGGACCGATGGTATCTGATCAGATTGGAATGCCTATTATGAGCCATAGCAGTGAACAGTTTACCCCCAGCCTCCATATCGATGAAGAATCGGCACTATTTATTAAAAATAGTTCCATCGGTGAAATGAATATGGATGATTTAGAGCGGGAAGCGATCGAGCGAACATTGAAGCTTTTTAATAATAACCGCAGAGCTACGGCCAAATCTTTAGGGATGAGTGAAAGAACCTTATATCGTAAAATTGACCAGTACGGATTAGAACGCAAAATTAAAATTAGATCATGATTAAGTACAAAAAAGCCCCATCTCTTTTCCTTTTGTATTTTTTGTGTACCCTTACGGGTTGCATGTATTACTCAATGGCTGGGAGTATACCTTCCCATATCAATTCTATTGCTATCCCTATCGTGGAAAATCAAACGGCTGAATTTGGAATGAGTGAATCGGTTACGGAGAATCTGCTCACTAAATTTAATGAAGAGAATATCCTCCGTGTTACCGATGAAGACCAGGCCACATCGGTGCTTCGTGGCATCATCACCCGCGTGAGCGATGCGCCTTATACATTTACCAAGCAAGAAGCAGTGACCGAATATCGTTTTACTATCCATATGGATGTAGAATGGTATGATGTAAGAGATGATAAGGTATTGATGAAAAAGAATTTTTCCGGCTGGGGTGCTTATGGATTATCCGGTGATATTAGCACCGATGGTATTGATAATGATGGGGATGGCCTGATTGATGGCGATGATAATGATGAATTTGGTGATCCCCGAGAATTCGCAACCTCTGTGGCTGTAATAAAAATTGCGGAAGATGTTTTGAACGAGATTATGACATCATGGTAATTTCTTGTCTTATTTAATTTAAAATGTGAGTGATATGACCACAACAATTCAACAATTAAAAGATTTTGAGGGGCAAGAAGTAACCATAAATGGTTGGGTTTACAATACCCGTTCCATCGGAAAAATATGGTTTTTAATTCTTCGTGACGGTACCGGGCTTTTGCAATGCGTGGTAGTCGAAGCTGAGACAGATGATACCATTTTTAAATTGGAGAGCGAATTAACGCAAGAATCTTCAGTAACCGTAACGGGTACTGTTAGAAAAGAGCCGCGCTCGGTGGGTGGATTTGAGTTGGGTGTCAAGCACATTGATGTCCACCAGATTGCTGACGAATATCCAATTTCTAAAAAAGAGCATGGTACCGATTTTCTGATGAGCAATAGACATTTGTGGTTGCGATCCAAATCTCAGAATGCCATCTTGCGCGTGCGGCATCAGGTAGTCAAGGCCACGCGGGACTTTTTTGATGACAATGGCTTTACCTTGATGGATTCTCCAATTTTGACAGCAAATTCAGTGGAAGGTACCAGTACACTTTTTGAATTGGATTATTTTGAGCGGTCTGCATTCTTGACACAAAGCGGGCAGCTCTACGGGGAAGCCAGTGCCATGGCATTCGGAAAAATCTATGTATTTGGACCCACATTCCGAGCTGAAAAATCCAAGACCCGCAGGCATTTGACTGAATTCTGGATGATTGAACCGGAAATGGCCTACTGTGATCTGAATGAAAATATGGAATGGGCAGAAAAATATGTCAGTTATGTGGTGCAGTGGTGCTTGGAGCATTGCCAGGAAGAATTGAATGTGCTGGAACGGGATACAGCTAGTTTGAAGAAAGTGGTGCCTCCTTTCCCGAGAATTACTTATGATGAAGCGGCCGAAATCCTTTCAAAAAAGGGTGTTGATTTCAATTATGGCAGTGACTTCGGCGGTAAGGATGAAACGATCATATCGGAACAATTTGACCGTCCTGTAATGATTCATCGCTGGCCGGCGGGAATCAAGGCATTCTATATGAAACGGGATCCTGAAAATGAAGAATTAGCTCTGGGTGTGGATATGATTGCCCCGGAAGGATTTGGGGAGATTATTGGTGGCGGTCAGCGCGAGGATGACCATGATATCCTCTTAAAACGTATCAATGAGCACGGCCTGCCGGTTGAACCCCTCCAATGGTATCTGGACCTTCGCAAATATGGCTCTGTTCCACATTCTGGTTTTGGCTTGGGATTAGAGCGTACAGTGGGTTGGATCTGCGGTACAAAACACATCCGTGAGACCATACCATATCCACGAACTATTTACCGCATCGAGCCCTGATGAATTATATGGCCAGGATATCCGTTTTTGGCGGCCGGGATATTGATGAACAAACTTTTGTCGATGCGGTTGAGATTGGCAAACAGCTTGCGGCAGAAAATTATTTGGTTTACTGTGGAGGCGGAGAAGGGGTCATGGAAGCAGTGGCAAAAGGGGTAAAATCCGCTGGCGGAACCTGTATCGGGGTTTTGAAAGGCATGGATAGATCCGAAGCCAATGAATATATTGAAATTCCCATTTCTACCGGTATTGGAATCGGGCGCAATGCGATCCTGGCTTACAACTGTGATGTGGCTGTGGCAATATCCGGACAGTTCGGTACTCTGAGTGAAATTGCTTACGCACTTTCACTGGATAAACCTGTGGTGGGATACGGAACATGGGATATAAAAGGAATACATAAGGAAAAAACTGTATCAAAAGTATTATATAGAGTTAAAAAATTATTAAATGAACGATAATTCCTCTATTTCGTTGATTGTTAAAGGTAAAGTTCAGGGTGTCAGTTTTCGCTGGTTTACTGTTAGGGCCGGAAGGGAATTGGGTTTAAATGGATACGCCAAGAATCGGGCTGATGGTACGGTTGAGGTGCAAGCTGTAGGCAGAAAGGTTGACTGCGATTCTTTAATCGACCAAGTAAAACAAGGACCTGCCATGTCGCAGGTAGATGATGTAAAAATCTCCTGGCTTGATTACACTGAAAAATTCATTGATTTTGAGATCCGGTATTAAATGAAAGTTTCTCTTTGCCAGATTAATCCAACCGTGGGTGCCATTGAACGGAATATGGATCTGATTATGAAATGGTACCAAAAGGCGGTGGCAGCTGGTGCAGAACTGACCGTTTTTCCTGAATTGGTGCTGGTTGGCTATCCGCCCCAGGACTTGTTACTACGTAGACGCTTTTTAGATAAGGCTGAAATGGCATTAAAGTCGATTGCAGAAAAAACAACTATTCCCATGATCATTGGTAATCCAATGCGGGAAAATGGGGAGCTCTATAATTGCGCTTTTGTCTGCGGCCATGGTGAAATCACTGGGCATTATAAAAAAAGGCTTCTGCCTACATACGATGTATTCGATGAAGATCGCTATTTTACAAGCGGAGACTCCACGGAAGTAATTGAAGTTAAGTTCGAAAATAAATCGGTTAAAATCGGGATGCAGATTTGTGAAGACCTCTGGGATGAAGATTATGCCTGTAATCTGGTAAAATCACTGAAAGAAAAAGGGGCGGAATGCATCGTAAACATTTCCGCATCTCCTTACCGTGTAGGCAGGCTGGCAGACCGAAGTAAATTAATAGCAAGCAAAGTTGCTGAAACAGCCCTGCCGTTTTTTTATTGCAATATGGTTGGTGCCCAGGATGAGCTGATCTTTGATGGTCAATCCCTGGCCTATGATGGGAAGAGAAATCTGATAGGGCAAGGGCCCGCATTTGAGGAAGATATTGTGTTGGTTGATCTGGAGAATCCAGTACCGATCAAACTAAAGACCGTACAGCGTGAACAAAAGATTTACCATGCCCTGGTTTTAGGCGTTCGGGATTATTTCCGTAAAACAGGGTATAAAAAGGCAGTTTTGGGTTTAAGCGGTGGAATTGACTCCAGCCTCACTGGTTGTATCGCAGTGGACGCATTAGGGCCAAATAATGTGCATGGTGTTTCCATGCCTTCACGGTATTCCAGCGATCATAGCAGGGATGATGCTAAAACGCTGGCAAAAAACCTCGGTATTGACTATCGCACAATCTCCATTGAATCGATCATAGGAGAATTTGATGAATCGCTACAGGAAAGTTTTAATGGAAGTGAAACGGGTGTTGCGGAAGAAAATATTCAGGCCCGGGTGCGGGGAAGCCTTTTGATGGCCCTTTCCAATAAATTTAATTGGCTTGTATTATCTACCGGTAATAAGACAGAATTAGCTATGGGGTATTGTACCCTTTATGGCGATATGAATGGTGGGTTGTCCGTCATTTCGGATTTATCCAAAACAGATGTTTATGCTCTGTCGCGCTGGGTAAATAAAGAAGCGGGCTCCGAACGTATTCCTATTAATTCCATTGAGAAACCACCATCGGCTGAACTGCGGCCCAACCAGGTGGATCCCTTTGATTATGACGTGGTAAGTCCCCTCGTATCAGCCCTCATTGAAGATGAAAAATCTCCCATTGAATTAATCGCAGAAGGGGCAGATCCGGAGCTCATTAAAGATATTTCTCGGAGGATTCGCATCAACGAGTATAAAAGACGCCAGGCGGCACCCGGTTTGAGGGTAACTTCTAAAGCATTTGGCATCGGCCGCCGAGTGCCGATTGTTAATCAATTTGATGAGCTGAACCATGATTAAACCTATCCTGATCTTAAGTTTACTGGTCTCTTTTTCATTGGGGCAAAAACGTACACCGGCGATGTACTGGGAATCACTGGAAATGAATGAAAAAGTCGCGTTTGTCAACGGCGTTTATGCTGCCGGTGCCAAACTAAAATTCCATCACAGGCAGGAAGTAAAAAAGCAGTATAACCAGGATCCTAACTGGGTTGAGCCCTACTATATCGAACGCTTTTATGAAATTGTGGATGAACACCGATCAAAAAAGGCTGGCTATCAGGTCAATTTAGTGGCAGAGGCCATGGATGCTTTTTATTCCAATTATGATAATACGGCCATTCCTTTACTGGAAGCGGTACGGATTGTATCTTTGGCTCAAGACGGGAATACGGAAAAAGCAGACCTGTATTTGTTGAAAGCACAGAAACGGTATAAACCCTGATCTACCCTACTAAGTAAAATAATTCTAAAGGTAATATAGAATTAGTTGAGATTTATTTTATATTCCATTAGGGAGACTTCTTTTTTACCTCCTTCTGTTTCCTGTTTTCCAACTTGCCTGAAGCCATATTTTTCATGAAAAATAATAGATCCTTCATTAGGAGGCCTCAAATTCACTTCGCAGGTGATGCGGGGTGAGCCTCCTCTTGTAAAATCTCTCAAATTATTGTAGAAAGCCCAGCCAAGGCCATTGCTCTGGTAAGCGGGATCAATCACAATTCGATCGACATACATGAATGAATCAAACTTTTTTTCAAACCATTTATAATTTGGGCTATGGTAATCCTTGCCCGGGGTGAGGGCGATTAAAAATCCGGCAATAATATCATCCAGCTGTAACATGCGAAAATAATCTACAATCGAAAGAAAGTGTTCCATATCCTTTAAAGTAACACTGCTTACAGCCGGGAGGACTTCCTGATTAATTTTAACTATGGCTGGCAGGTGTACTGATTCCGTCGGGGAAATAGTGAATTTCATATTGAAATTTAAGGCACCTAATAACCTCTTTCTTTATTGATTCGCAGAGAAAGTACAATTAATTTTGCAAGCTTTTATTGAGCCGATAAATTATGTTTAATCAGCTGGCAGACCGGTTCGACACGATATTCCGTAACCTTCGTGGTTTAGGGAAGATCACTGATTCCAATATTCAGCAGACATCACGGGAAATTCGCCGTGTTCTTTTAGAAGCGGATGTGAATTTCAAGGTGACTAAAGCATTTGTGAAGAGGGTGAAAGATCGTGCCGAAGGGACCAAAGTCTTAAAATCGGTGAAGCCCGGGGAACAATTCATCAAAATTATTCATGATGAACTTGTAAAATTACTGGGTGAGAAAGCCAAGCCGCTTGAACTCGGTTCGAAAAAACCGGCAGTGATCTTGATAGCAGGCCTCCAGGGGTCGGGTAAAACCACTACCTGCGGAAAATTGGCTGCCCTTTTGAAAAAACAGGGCAAATCAGTCCTTTTGACCGCTGCGGATGTTTACCGTCCGGCTGCGATAGCGCAACTGCAGCAGGTGGGTGAAACGGTGGATGTGCCTGTCTATGAGCAAGGTGCGGGAGATCCGGTAGTTATTTGTCAAAGTGCAGTTGAAGAAGCAGGTGCTTCCAATACCGATGTAGTTATCCTGGATACAGCTGGCCGGTTACACGTAGATGGTGAAATGATGTCTGAAGTGCAAGAAATTGCTGTAGCGGTAAACCCACATGAAATTCTTTTTGTTGTGGATGGGATGACTGGTCAGGATGCAGTGAATTCAGCTGAAGCATTTTCCGCCGCCCTTAAATTGACTGGAATTATTCTTACTAAACTGGATGGCGATGCTCGTGGTGGTGCAGCTGTAAGCATTAGCGAAGCGATTGGTGTGCCGATCAAGTTTATCGGTGTGTCGGAAAAACCGGACGGCCTTGAAGTATTTGACCCAAAACGGATCGTGGATCGGATTCTGGGTTTTGGGGATGTGGTTTCTCTGGTAGAAAAAGCCCAGGAGGGGGTTAGTGAAGATGAAGCAGCCAAGCTGGAGAAAAAACTCAAAGATGCAACCTTTGACCTGGAAGATTTCAGTGACCAGTTGAAGCAGCTCCAGAATATGGGTCCTTTGAACCAGATCATGGGTATGATGCCGGGTGTGAATCAGAAGATGATGAAGGTATTGGATTTGGATGACAGGCAGTTGGTGTGGACGAAAGCAATTATCAGTTCTATGACACCGGTAGAGCGGAGGGATCCAACAATAATTAACGGCTCCCGCAGGATGCGCATTGCCCAAGGTTCGGGCCGGACCGTGCAGGAAGTAAACCAGCTTTTAAAGCAATTTGCTCAAATGAAAAAAATGATGAAAAAAATGGGCAAAATGAAATTGCCGAAAAATTTGAAACATGAAATGATTGGATTAAACTAAGGAGAACGACGAATTGGCGACAAAGATTAGACTAAAACGCATTGGACGGCGAAACAAACCGTTTTACCGTATGGTAGTGATGGATTCACGTAACAAGCGCGATGGTGCTGCAATCGAAGAATTGGGTTGGTTCAACCCTATTGAAGCAGATAAACCATACAGCTTAAATGAAGAACGTATCCTGCATTGGATGAAATTGGGTGCACAGCCTTCTGAAGCTGCCCATGGGTTAATGAAACGCAGTGGCCTGGCTCATCGTTGGCATTTGACCAAACAGGGCTTGGATGAAAATGCGATTGAAAAGGAAATGAAAAAATGGGTTCTGACTCGTGAAGAAACATTAAATAATCGCGCTGAAAAGGCAGAAAAAAAGGCACAGGAAGCTAAATTGAAAGCTGAAGAAGCCGCCGCAGTAGCAGCTAAAGCAG
>DTTO01000010.1 GCA_012964665.1 Fidelibacterota bacterium | reverse complement strand
TGCCCAGGATAAAAATAGAATACCAGATTACACCTACCATCTTTTTAAGGGGGGTAGTCCAGTATACGTCTAAATATAGAGATGACCTAAGAGACAATTCGCGTACAGAACTACCAATTTATTTCAAGGATTCTAATGATGACTACACCCCCGCCCTTAGTGAGACAACCAATAACATTGAAGCTGACTTTCTCTTCTCATATCGGCCAATTCCTGGTACTTTAGTTTTTTTTGGTTATGGGTCGGCGTTGACAGAGCCGAATCGATTCCAATTTCAGTCGCTGCAGCGGCAATCTGATGGATTTTTCATGAAATTTACTTATCTTCTCCGATCCTAGCCGCATGCATCAGTTTACTAGTTAAAAAGATGCCCTAACATTGATTTATAATACAGCTTAGATTCAATCACTATGGGAAACCAAAGAAAACCAAAAATAAGAGAATCCATTTCCATACTCATTGTTCTTTGTTGGATTGTAATGCTTAGTCTTGGAGAGTATTCACCTTCATCGCTTCTGATATTTATTTTAATTGGGTTGAATTGGGATAAGATTTTCAAAAAGGTCAAGTAACTAAATACTATACTGTATTTATCTCTGACTAATGGGTTGGTCCTTCTATATTACCGAAATAACAGCCCAACTCTCTGATATTGTCTGGGGAATCTGGACAATTATTTTTCTCTGTGCTGTTGGCTTATTGCTCACGTGGAAAACACGATTTGTTCAAATCACAAATTTCAAGACAGCTCTCAAACTTATCTCAGGTGGAGCGCTAAAACGAGACAGTTTTAGCAAAGATGCTGGTGATATTTCTCCCTTTCAAGCATTTACTACAGCTCTATCGGCAACTATAGGAAACGGAAATGTTGCGGGTGTTGCAACCGCAATTGCCATTGGTGGCCCCGGTGCGGCATTTTGGATGTGTACAGTTTCATTGTTTGGTATGGCAACAAAATATTCTGAAGCGGTACTTGGTATAAAGTATCGTCAAAAATCTGATGACGGCACGATGCTTGGTGGTCCTATGGTCTATCTCAACAAAGGCTTAGGGATGAGACGTCTGAGTCTTTTCTTTGCAATCGCGGCTCTTTTTGGTGGTTTAGGCGCAGGCAATATGACGCAATCAAATTCCATTGCTTTAGTTTTGTTCAGCGATTTCGGCATACCTAAATGGTTTAGTGGAATGATACTAGCCTTAACTCTTTGGCTTGTAATCATTGGTGGTATTAGACGAATAGGGCGTGTTGCTGAAATGTTGGTGCCAGGGATGGCTCTTATTTACATAATAAGTTGTTTAGCTATACTCATGGTTAACTTAAAAGAAATCCCCGAAGCAATTATTCTTATCATCGATAGTGCATTTAATGGAACTGCGGCCACTGGTGGATTTGCGGGGGCCACTGTCGCTCGAGCCATGGCTTACGGTTTTCGTAGAGGAACCATCTCCAGTGAGGCTGGTGTTGGCACCGCCGCCATTGCCCATGGTGCGGCCCGAACTTCAGATCCCCACCGCCAGGGTATTATAGCAATGATGGGTGTATTCATGGATACTATGGTTATTTCCACTATGACAGCCCTTGTATTAGTCACTACTGGTGCATGGTCTTCTGGGCTTATCAGTACTGAAATGACCGCGATGGCTTTCAAGAGTGTGTTGCCTTTTGGTGGCATCATAATAATTATCGTTTCAGCATTGTTTGGTTTTACAACTATGGTTGGATGGGCTTACTATTGTGAACAGTCTCTTCGTTATATTGGAGGTATCCGATTTTCTATCCCGTTCCGATGGATCTATTGCGGACTTGCAGGAGTGGGTGCCATATTTCAAGTTAAACCACTATGGGACTGGGCCGATATATTTATGGGTTTTATGGTATTCGCAAACCTAATAGCCCTGGTGGCTCTTCGAAATGAAGTGAAGAAAATGAGCCAATCATGAAATTCCTTAAAAAGACTTTACTGTTATGAAAATATTTACTAAATATGTTAATTAAAATTGGAGTTATGTATGGTTGACCTTGTATTAAAGGGAGGAGATATAATCGATGGGACAGGTTCTTCATCCATAGCAGGTAATATAGTTATCAATAACGGTTCTATTATTTCAATTGATAATGATATCGAACTAGAAGCAAACTTAGAATTGGATGTAACAGGCAAGGTTGTCTGCCCAGGGTTCATAGATATCCACAGTCATGCTGATTTTTCTCTTATGGCTGATCGTCGCAATGAAGGTGCCATACGGCAGGGGATTACTACATTAGTAACAGGAAATTGCGGTCATGGCCCTGCACCAGTGAATAATGTAGATCTTACAAAACGCAATACTGTAGGTTTCAGCGAGAGTTGGAATGTTGATTTTTCCTGGAATTCTTTTAAAGAATATTTAGATGCTCTTGTATCCCCTGGGATTTCTGCTAATGTGGCTCCTCTTGTTCCACATGGATCTGTGAGATTGGCAGTCATGGGCCAATCGACCGCAAAACCTTCAACATCTGAATTAGAAGAGATGAAATCTCTCGTTCAAGAAGCCATGTCTGCAGGTGCCATAGGGTTTTCTACGGGGCTTGAATATTCACCTGGAATGTATGCTGATGAAGATGAGTTGACTGCTTTAGCCACTGTTTCAGCAAAATATGGCGGAATTTATGCCAGTCATATCCGCAACAGGGGAGAACTATTTGAAGAAGCAGTAGACGAAGCGCTCAATATATGTAGAAAGTCTGGGCTTCCCGGACAACTATCTCACCTAGCTCCTAGGCCTTATGCAGAGGATGGTGCTTTTGACCGTGTTCTCGAAAAGGTGTCCCGTGCTAGAGAAGACGAAGGGTTATCCATTGGGATTGATACTTTCCCAGATATTTGGGGCCCCGGTATGGTTGTAGCCTTACTTCCTCCTTGGGTTTATGAAGGTGAGAGAAATGAAGTCTTACAGCGCTTAGCTTCACCTGAAACATTAGAAAAATGTCGTGAACATTTTTCTGACCCTACTAATTACTTACTTCGTTTAGGCGGTTTAGAGATGTTTTATCTTTCATCTTCCATTGTACATCCTGAATTGATAGGTAAAAACTTTGTAGAAATAGGGGAATCATTTGGTTGTGATCCTGTCGAAGGTATTTTTAAACTTGTTTTAGCGGATGGCAAAGATTTCTATAATGTTATGCTTAGACATATTTTTGCTACGCCCAAGGACCTAGACAAACTGCTTATGGATCCTTACTGCTCTGTAGAAAGTGATGGTGTCGTTACAGCAACGGATGGACCACTTTCAAATTACACCATGAATCGTTCTAGCTTTGGTTATACTATACGGTTTATTGAAGAATATGTTATTAATCGAAAAATATTTACTCTTGAAGAAGGAATTCGGAAAATGACTTCTCTGCCTGCTGATTCAGCTGGTCTGCCAAATCGCGGTCGGATTGAACCTGGAAAGGCGGCTGACCTTGTTGTTCTGGATAAGAATAACCTTACCGATAACAGTACTAATGAAGAACCCAACGCTTATCCTTTTGGCGTAGAACTTGTAATAGTAAATGGTCAGGTGGTACTTAACGACAATCTCCGTACTGATATTTCGCCAGGTTGCCTAGCAACACAGTAGCAAATATTTATAGAAAAAAACTTTTCAAGGGGACTTTTTAGTTTATCTGGTTAGTCTCTAAATTTTATTATGGATAACATATTAATTATCTATCCAATATTACCTGTTGTTTTAATGAATTTTATTGTCATGTTTCATATGAGGTATATGATAGTTAAAGCAATAAAAAAAAGAGATGTGAAATACAAATATTTTAGAGCTTATGAAGGTTCTGCACCTGAATATTTGTTGACATCTCGTCATCATTATAAAAACTTTTTTGAAATACCCATTTTATTTTATTTGTTATGTCTTGTGCTCTATATGATCGATGATGTTAGTGCCATCGATTTATGGATTGCCTGGTTATTCGTTCTCTTCAAAGGTATTCACAGTTATATAAGGATTACTTCCAATTATGTCCCATACAGAGCATATTCATTTAATGTTTGTGTTTTTTTATTGTTTGGGGGGTGGATTATTTTGGTAATTAAAATATTATGAGTCTTATAAGAAGAATGTGGGGATTTACGTTTCCATTAATTGATGTAAGACTAATGGGCCTCGCTGGTTTTTTCTTTGGGCTCATGCTTGCCAAGCTGTGGACCCCAATCCTCGGGTTAGATTGGTATTGGTATTTAATTATTGCTTTAGTGCTTTCAATAAAATTTATAATAACTTTTTTCAAACAAGTTTAAATATCTTTCTAACAGGAACATCTTTCTCCCTAAATAGATTAGATTCACTAAACTGACAAATATGTCAAAATTAAATGTAAACCAAATTTTAGCAAATGAAGATAATCCTGATGGATTGGAAAACCTCTATTGGTCAGATCCTGAAGCTTTCAAAGTCACTTTGTTATCCGCTGCTGTTCAAAAACCTGATTCAAAAGTATTCCAGGTTTGGCGGGCCCGTCTAGAATATAACAGTTCAGTTGAAAATCCATCTGGCGTACCAATAGTAGTTGTATTGTTGTTAGCAACTTTTTTTGGACTTTTAGTTAGAATTCCTGAGATTTTTCTCACCGAAACTTGGTATTACCCAAGATTTGGACCTTTTTTTACTTTACTGTCAGTCGCCACTTACTTTCTTTATAAAAACCCTAACTTCAAACTTTCTATTGGGCTGGCAATTTTCAGTATTTTGACATCAATTTATCTGATATTAATACCGGACTGGCAATCATTTGGTAAGCCGGATTGGCACTCTGATTCAATTACTATGGCGCTCATCCATTTACCGTTAACTACACTTATATTACTGGGTATATGTTTTGTTCAGCAGTCATGGCAAGATACAAAGCAACGGATTGCCTTTGTTAAGTTTTGCGGCGAGCTTCTTATGTTAAGCACGTTGATTTTGATCAGTGGTGGGGTACTATCTGGTCTTACTGTGGGGTTTTTTGAACTGATGAATATGGATATTGTGGAGTGGTATATGTCAAATATTGGGGTAATTGGAATTGTTTCCACACCGTTAGTGGCAACCTATCTTTATGATTCAGTATTACACAGAAAGATGCAGATTGCGGTATTACTAGCAAAAGTTTTTTCCCCACTATTTTTTATTTTTGTTTTGTCTTATATCATAACGATGATGATACTTGGTAATAGTCCGTTTGTTAATAGAGAATTTCTTGTTGGGTGTAACGGACTGTTAATACTGATATTAGGTATAATCGTTTTCTCGATTGTAACTCGTAGTCGTGATTCTAAAATTATCATAACAGATTACATAAACGTCTTGCTGGTAGGTGCTACTTTATTAATTAATTCACTAGCGCTTTCAGCTATTACATTCCGTTTAGTTGAATATGGACTTACACCAAATCGATTTTGCGTACTCGGTGCCAATTTAATAGTCTTCGTTCATCTAATTAGTATTGTGTTTACTTATATCCAGGTTATACGTCAGAAAATTGATTTTGATTTATTAAGAAAAAAAGTTGTTAGTTATTTCCCAGTTTATGCCTGTTGGTTTGTTTTTGTTACTTATCTACTTCCGTTGATCTTTGACTTTGTTTGAACAGCCGAGCCGTTAAACAATTATAATTATAGGTCACCCGCAACTGCCTGCTTCCGCCTCTTAAAGGGGGATTTTTTGTTTATACTATAAAGACAGCGCTACGATTTAGTGGATGGAATAAACCGCAATGAAATTGATAACTGCCATACACTGCTACCTTGTTTTATATCGCCTTCATTACTTGCAAAGGTCCCACTAATAAATATTGGTTTTTGAAGATTCAAAGCAACCGCACCGAATTTAGTGCTAAAAAGGTACGTTATACTTGGACTGACAGTAGTTGATTTTGTATTCGGTGCAGGGATACCATTCCAGTAACCCTGACTAGTTTGCAGTATATTAATTCCATAACCAATAGAACTATCAATATTGTCAAATCTTTTATAAATCGCAGAAAGAGAAAGACTAGTAGTGGTGGGTGGTAAATAACCATATTCACTTTTTGTAAAAGGTTTTTCAATTATAAGAAATCCACCATAAAACGTAGGATTAATATTCCTTTTATAATAAACCTGACTTTCGAAAATGTAATTATATGTGCCATTACTTAAACTAAAATGTCTATGTTTGGTCGGAGTATTACTATTTAGAAAATATGGGTCTGATGTTAACACACTATTTGATGGAATAGTTAAACCACCTCCAGTGTAAATCCTGAATCCATTTTGCATCCCGGTATTTTTAACTAAATACCTTAGAATAATTTTCGAATCTCCCAAAACACTTCCATTAGCATTGTCAAATTCACTTAAGCTGGTTTCAGTTCTATGGTGAATCGATGCGTCAGATACATTCCAATTCATCATGCGAAGACCTAATGTTGAGGTTACCATTAAATTCCATTTATCTGAAATTCCATATAATATACTAGGTCGTATTAAAAAAGTATTCAGTGAGCCACTATGATCAAAGATCTCTTTACCTATTGGATCATGCCACCAGTCAAGGTAAGTAAAATGGCTTTGAATTCCATAATAGAATTGTTTTTTCAATGCTCCAATTCCTTTATCTGACTCGCCAACTGGCAAGGAGGGGTTACTTCAGAGCGCTCATTGCCCGTAAAGGGCAGCGATAAGTAAAAAGAAAATAAGTGGTTTATTTTTCATAGCAAATTTTACGGAGAACAAACATATATTTATATTTCAAAATATGAATCACAACAGCATAACCATAAGTGCAAGTTTAATTAATATTATTTTAATAAGATAATTTTTTGAGTTTTTTCAGTAGACTAGAAACATTTGCGTATAAACATATGTTTGTTCCACGACAGGGAAAGCATACATTTAATTTCATTAATAATTTATATTCAAAAGGAGAAAAAGTAATCGATTTTGGTTCAGGCATTGGATCTAATGCAAAATTATTTTCTCCAGATGATTACATCGGACTAGAAGTAAATAAGACACGCATACTAGAATCAATTCGCGCATTCCCCAATTACAATTTTATATCAACACCTCTTATTAGTACGGAAAGTGATCGCTTACCGGTTAAGGATAGTGCTTATGATATTATTTTCATATCATTATGCTTACATCATATTGATTCAAAAACATGTAAACTATTATTTAGAGAGTTCCGTCGTATACTAAAAAAGGGCGGTTGCATTCTTGGTATAGAACCTTGCATTATGCCTTCATCAACTTTTTCAAATATTATAATGAACATAATCGACCGTGGTGATTATATAATAAGTGAGGCAGATTATACCGCTATGTACGAAAGTGAATCGTTTAACGTTGATCCAATAAACATAGTTAGGACTTTTGGGTACAACCTTTGGCAGTATAAGGCTACTGTATCTGAAAAAGGAAATATTAACAAAGATTTTTTTACTAAAAAAACGCGATATAGAGAAATTATAAAACCTATTAATACGTTTTTAACATATGGTAAATGGGTTCCCCTGATCTATATTATTTTTCTTTTACTACAGTATTTAATTCTTACTTTTTTATACTAAATAAGCGTGACTCTTAAGATAATATTTATTTTGTGTCTAACCAACTTTCTATCTAAAAAAGGAATATCAAATGAAATTATCTAGACGAAAATTTATAAGGAATATGAGTTTGGGTTTCGCATCTATAAGCTTAAATGCAAATACCTTGGCTAAAAATTCAGGTGGATCAGAAGCCCTTTTGGTGAATGACAGAAATCACCCCAAACCGGCACCCAAAGGCTACGACAGGCTACCACTATCATGGTATCAATCTAGAGTTCAGCAGTTCAAACAAAAACTTATGGCAGATAATGTGGATGCTATTTTATTAGAGAAAGACGTGAATAAGGTCTATTTCTCAGGATGTTTTAGGGGTAGCGGTGAACGTTCAACATGGGTGCTATTTCCTATGAAAGAAAAAAATGTGGCTTATTGGTATTCACCTGGAATTGATCGAGATTTGATCACATCATGGTGGTGCACAGAAAATGAGTATTATTTTTGCTATCCTCATGCAGATGGAGGATTCCCCAACAAAGGTAAAGTTGTACAAGGAAAAAGGGTTGATCTTTTCGGGTGGCTACTAGGCCGCTTGAAACATCGTGGCTTTGAAAACAAATTAATTGCTACAGATATGAATTTTAATGATGATCATATGAAAATGATCTCTGAAAAATTACCCAAGGCCCGTTTCGTAAACATTAATAATCTTTGCCTTGAGATGCGGGTTATAAAAACTTCAGAAGAGATAGCACTTACCCAGCGAGCGTACCGTTATTTTGATAAGATTCATGCATTTGGTCGAGACTACATTCTTGCAAACGGAACCAATACAAATGATTTTGAGATTGGACAGGCGCTCCAGGCATACGGCATTAATCTTTTGATGAAGGACATAAAGTATGATGGAAAACCTCATAGCGCTGTTGGGGTCGAAGTAACCTCTGAATATGTGCGGGCAGGTGTTTCAACTGCATATCCCCATCCAAATCAGCTATTTTACAATCCGATCAAAAGAGGTCAGCCTGTTTATGTAAATACTGATATTAAACTCGGCGGTTGTGGTGGAGAAGCATATCGTAATTATCAGATTCTTCCAGTGTCTACCCATCAAGAAAAGATGTGGACCGTTGTATCCGAAACCGTGCAGATTATGGTTGAAGAAACAAAACCAGGTGTACTTTGTTCTGATGTTGCTTATAAGGTTCACAAACATCAGGTGGACAATGGAATGCAAGACTATATCTACCATCGGCCTGGACATGGTACGGGCCTCAATTCTGAAGGACACCAAGCGCCCTACCTTTCTTTAGGTGATCATACGCCTATTAAAGAGGGGATGATGTTCAGTGTGGAACCAGGATTGTATGATTCAAAAAATGGAATTGGAATTAACCCTAGTGATAATTTATTGGTCACCAAAAAAGGGGCAGTACTAATGAGTCGTGTACCATTTACAAAAGAATGGAGTTTCCTTAAAATCTAACAAATATATGTTGAGGCAATACAAGAAATTGATGTTATCACACATATAATTGAGCTATTTAATTGACTTTATCTTGAACGATAAGTACATTCATATAAATCAGACTTGGAGTAAGAAATGAAAGAACAGGAAATCGGGCATGTATCTAAATATTTTGGTCAAATATCCGTTGCCGCCATTGAAATCACCGCTGGAAAATTAAATGTAGGTGATATGATTCACATTAAAGGACATACCACAGATTTGAAAATGGAGGTCAAATCCCTACAGATAGAACACGAATCTGTGGAGAGCGCTAAGAAAGGTGACAGTATCGGTGTTCAGGTGACAGATAAATCTCGTAGAAAAGACAAAGTTTACAAATTAGTTGACTGAATAAATCTATTAGGGGGATTATTGAAACATGAAATGCTAAAAACTAAGCTTTCATTAACCTTATAGATATACGTTTTACAACAATCAAACTAAATTGTTTTAATTAGGCGATGACCAGACAAACTAAATTTTTCATCTATATTCCAATTTTTATATTGCTTTCTATCTCATTGCCTTCCGCCCAATCACCAACTTTCCAAAAAGATATTAAGCAGTTATCCATCTTCAAGATTGCCTTTGAATCCATGTTCGCCGAAATGATGAAGCAACAGGAGGAAACAACCCGCCACGAAACAGGATATATAACTAACACCGAAAATGACCGTATTGAAAATTTGTTGTTCCGCTACTTAATCTTACGGAACTCCACCTGGGAAATCATTAACAAATATAGGGGATACCAAACTTTCTCCGAAAATCCCCAAGACAATATGAAGGCTTTTGTTATTGGTTACTCTGCTTCTCTTATATTATATAAATACAGTGGGTTGCTAATCACTACCTATCTAAATGATGATCAAATGGTTGATAAATTGAATGAATCTTATTACCGAAGCGAAATTCCTGAAGAGACCTTCAATAACGTTTTTTCTAATCTGACAAATCCACAGAATCTTGAAGATCTGGATATTGCTAGAGAACTATATATGCGGGAATTACACGTTACAGGTACACCACTAAATAGAATATATAATGATGCTACGTATAAAGTTTTTTTAGATGAAATAGAAGAATTGCATCAAATACATACAAAGCTAAGGGAAAACATTTTCAATCAATCGACAATATTGTCTACAGATCTGGAAAATCGTTTGCGCCATAGCGAAATCAAAAAAAAGGTTGATGGCTTAATACAAACAACCGGTGGGCTACTTGCAGCCATCAGAGCTTTTGTGATGACACAGGTTGGCGATTTAAAATCACCAGTATACGAACCACTTTCGTTTTCCCCAGCGGAAAAAGAACAAGTGGTTTCCCGGCTTAAGACCGGAGATATTATACTTACCTTTTCTGAGGGTTATTTGAGCAATATTTTCTTACCTGGGGTTTTTACACATTCCATTATATACGTTGGAAACCGAAATAACTGGGACGCCAAGGATTGGGCTGCATTAAATCTTACCCCCGCTCAAAGAAACATGATCAGCCCAGAGGATGACATTATTGAGGCGCTCTCAGAAGGTGTAGTATCTGGTACTATGGATCATATTTTAGATAGTAAGATTAACCGTATGGTTGTTTTCCGCCCACTACTTAAAACAGAGGAAATGAAAAGTGCAATAAAAGAGGCTCATGCTTATTTGGGGAATGACTATGATTTTTCCTTTGATATCAATGATGCATCTAAACAAATATGTACAGAAATCATTTACCGGTGTTTTAATGGAAAAAATAACATACGTTTTGATTTGGTAAGCCGGATTGGCACTATGACATTAAACGCAGACGATATTGGCAAAGCTGCACTAAAATCCGAAAGCATAGAATTTTTAATGCTAATAGTAGAAGATAATTATCGTCCGGGGCATGCTCGAATTGCCCGCGGCGAAACCGGATTAGAAATGATTAAGAAATTATTGAATTAAGGTATTGTTTTACCTTTTTATAAAGCTTCTCGTGCTAACCCTGCTTACGAAATTTTAGTAAATACCGGTCCATAGTGTGGCGACCTTCAGTAAAACCCGAGATAGAATGGTCGTCATCTGGATTTCTAAGCATGTCAGAACTTCCCTCAAGTGTGAACCCATTAGCAGTGAACTCATCTATTACCACCTGTTCATTTAAACGATGTGTATCATCATCCCAATCGGGGTGATCCGTAGCCACATCGACAATACCAATGATTCCGCCAGGCTTTAATGCATCATAAAGCTCTTTTAACAACTGATCCCTAGGGGGTTTGGCATCGTGGTAATTCCGGATTGAAACCATAACGTCTATGCTGCCAGGTGGAAGATCTGAGGGTTTGTCAAATATTTCTACGTTGTTTAATTCTGCGTCTTCTATGCGTGTTTTAATTTTATCCAGCATATCATATCGTCCACTACCATAAAACCCCATCATACAAAAAACCCTACCACTATTGCCCATGAGGCGTGATAGCAAGTGGGTATTATAACCACCGCCGGGCCAGAGATCAGCCACTGTCATGCCAGGCTGAACCCCAATAAAAGTATAAACATCGATGGCTTTTCTACTATCGTCTTGCGCTCGTTCTTCTGCTGGCCGTTTTGCATCATCGAGAACAGAACTGTCCAGGGCGACCGGTTTAACACAGGATGATATCAAAAATAGTGATGAGAAAATAATAATATGTTTCATTTTCATATTCCTTTTACTTCTTTTCATTAAATAATCCATACAAAAATATCTGATTTTAGTTTTTTATATATTTCCTTAACATACGGGGTCCTACTTCCGCACCGTAAATATTACCTTGCGAATCAGCAGCAACACCCTCAGCGCCTGTAGTACTGGCATTGTCAGGATCTGGTTCTGGGTCCGGGATTAAGGCTGTAACCCATCCATCAACAGCATTTCCTATACGAATACCGCGCTTCCATCCAGGATTATTACCCCACGTAGCGTTGGATTCTGAATCAGCAGAGTATAATATATCATTGGCATCAATGAAAAGTCCGCTAGGCCGACCAAATTGAGTCCAAGTGGCAATATAATTTCCTTCTTGATCGAACAACTGGGTTCGGCTGTTTCCACGATCTCCTACAAAAAGACGGCCTTGCGAATCCATAGCAAGGGCATGTGGATCCCTAAATTCTCCAGATTCAGCGCCGGTTTTTCCCCAAGTCTTAAGGAATTTCCCTTCGCTATTAAACTTTACAATCCGATTGTTGCCTCCAGCACCATGACCATCTGCAACAAAAATATCACCGTTAGGAGCAATTAAAACGTCAGATGGACCATTAAATTGATATTTCCCCTTCCCCGATTTGCCTTTGGTCCCAAGGCTCATCAGAAGTGTGCCCTCAGGACTAAACTTGTGTACTTGATGCCCAATACCATCTTCGCCTCGGGCGTCTGTTACCCATACATTATTGTTTTTATCCACGTGTATACCATGGGGCCAAACAAAAATATTTTTCCCAAAACTCTTTAATAATTCTCCAGATTGGTCAAATAGTAAAATAGGCATATCATCCCGCCCAGCACAACTATTTGCACCACACCGCTCTGCTACCCAAATATTGCCACTGCCATCTGTAGCAGGAAAAACCGCACTGGTAGAACCCCAAGTTCTCCCTTTCGGAAGTTTTCCCCATACACCTTCAACTGTGTTGTAAGGATTCGGTTGGGCATTTAATTGCACCGCAATAATCGTTATAAAAGCCAAGAAATTCTGAGAAATAATTTTTATGAAAGACATATTATGTATTTAATAGTTGAGTATAAATAATTATTCCCTGCCACTAACAGCACGCCCCCGCTGAAGCGTAGTGGCCGTACCAGGGCTGATGCCACCATCGCCGCCTACAGTTACAAACCGAAAGCCCTCTTTAAGACGTCTTTCAATGCTCCCGGGTCCAGTTGTTATACCGACCGGTATGTTTTTCTTTTTACAGGCTTTTAGTACTTTCTGAATTGCTTCTTCTATTTCCGGAGCACCTGGATTATCCGGATACCCCATCGTAATTCCTAGGTCACTGGGACCAACAAAGATTGCCCCGATTCCCGGCACTGAAATAATCTCTTCAATATTGTTGACCCCCTCTGGATTCTCAATCTGAATCACCGTTAAAATTTCACCTTTAGGATCAAGCGGCCAAACATCAGCCCGCCTTACATAATCGCTGCTGGTAAGTCCCCAGTACCATACTGCATTAGTTGGTGCTCGCCCACGCAGGCCTGGAGGATTGAAATCTGACGCACCTTTTTTCTGAGGATAGCGGGACGCTCTGACTGCATTCAAAGCTTCTTCTTTATTACTGATAAACGGGTACATTACCCCAAAAGATCCAATGTCAAGCGCTTGCTTTGTAAGGAACTGAAGATTTTCCCTTCCGTTCACGGGTAACCGTACAATAGGGGTTACATTGGCTTGAAGGTTGCCTTTTTGCATGATAGAGCGTTTGTCAGTCATACTCAAAAGAAAGATTCGAAGTGTCTCAAAATCCAAGGGTCCATGTTCCATATCAATTAAAACAAAATCAAGATTTGACCGTGCCAATGATCTAGCATTATTCAGAGATCGATCACCTGAAAAAATACCAAAGGTTGGTTTCCCTTGGGATAAAAGTTCAATCGTTCTATTGAGCCGCACATCATTATTTTGGGCCGAGGCAATGGTATAAAATGAGCAAAAGAAAAGGAGAATAATTATATTTTTTAAGAAATATTTTGTTTTCATATCTACTCCTTATCTGGTAGTGCCAATGCCACAAGTTCAGCTGGGTGTCCAGCCGCAGCCACTGGCATAACAATGTACTGTTTACCATTATGCATGTAAGTCATGGGCGGATGATTGGTCTGTGCCGGCAATTCAATTTCTGCTATTACTTCTCCAGTTTTCTTATCGTATGCACGGAACCAAGGATCCCCACCTCGGCCCTCACCACTGAAAAGTAATGTTTTTGTCACCAGTAGACCTGCATGGGAATTTTTTCCCGTCGCCGGAATTTCTATACCTTCCAGGGCCGGGTGTTCCTTGACTGATGCTGGGGTATCACCATTTGGTATGTTCCACAAATGTTCACCTGTATTCATATCAATAGCAACAATACGACCATAAGGAGGTTTTAATAGCGGAAGTCCTTGTGGACCTCTTATCCCACCTGGACCGAGCGAAATATAACGCATACTAGATTTTTCCGGGTCATTCACCAGCCGTATAACACTATGCCCCTTTACAGAGGCAACATAAAAAATTCCTGTTTCCGGATCTACCGCCGCACCCCCTGGTATATTTGCGCCACCATTGGCACCTGGCATGACAAAGGTCCCCTGTGTACCATCTGGTGCTTCAGCAAGAGAGGGTGGAGTAAAAATAGGTCCCATGCGATACTTAGAAGCTAGTTCAATTGCCTGTGCATGAAGTTCTGGTGTGAAATTGATAAGATCATTCTCTGTAATGCCTTGTAATTCAAAAGGCGGAGGCCAAGTAAGAAAAAGTTGTGTTGGGGAAGTTTTTTCTCCTGGGACATCAGAGGAGGCAACCTTTTGTTCTTTAAATGGCCATACTGGTTTTCCTGTCCTGCGATCGAAAACATAAGCCCATCCTTGCTTTGTTGCCTGTACAATAGCCTGAATTCTCTTTCCTTTTACTGTAATATCCAAAAGATTAGGCGCAGTGGGAGTATCATAATTCCATATATCATGTTTAACAAATTGCTGATGCCACAGCTTCTTTCCCGTTTTTACATCCAATGCAACTAGGCTTGTACCGTACAAATTATCGCCATGTCGATGACCACCATAGTAATCACCCGTGGGACAATCTGTTGGAATATAAACTATGTTCAATTTGGGATCGGCGCTGGGAGGTGCCCAAGAAGAAATATTTCCTGTATATGTCCAAGAATCACCTTCCCAAGTATCATGACCAAACTCACCCGGTTTAGGAATTACATGAAAAATCCACAGCTGGTTTCCTGTGCGAATATTATATCCCCGGATATGTCCTGGAATATTTTCCTTTTGCTTGGGGTAATAACCACGTCCATGTGCATTGCCCACTACAATGATATCATTGACAACGATTGGTGGAGATCCATGTGTAATCAGCCCATATTTTGGATCAATTCCATGTACCGGATCAACATCAAATCCCAACCCGATCTGAAGATCAACAATACCATTATCTCCAAATTCCAAAACGAGGCGTCCCGTAGATGCATCAAGCAGGGCCATATAATAACCGGGTGTAATAACAATTATTTTTCCTTTGCCATCTATTTCTGCATATGCGAGTCCCCGGCCTGAAAATCGTCTAGGCGATTTTTCCCAGCGCGGATTATCTTTCATCCGCCACATCCACAACGTCTCAGCTGTCCCAGCATCAATGGCAACCACAGCACGACGTTCACCCGCGACTGTATAAACCACACCATTTACTTCAAGTGGTGTTGCTCTGAAATAAAATTCTGGTATTGGCCCATAATTTGCCGAATACCAACGCCACGCAATTTCCAAATCTTTCGCATTCTCACCGTTAATTTGATCCAAAGCGGAATAGCGTGTACTTCCAGCATCGCCACCCCAGTAACTCCAATCTCCCTTTGAGGCACCGTGTTGACCTGTGAGCGGCACAAGAATAATTATTGAAAAATTGAGCAACCAACAGACTCGATTTACGCGCTTATTTAATCTATTTATCATATTTGAATTATCCTTTGTTTTTGGATTTTTTACTCTGTTGTGCTCTTTTATAAGGCCCTTCAATATAAATTAGTTTTAGTGCTGTTGGATCACTGCTCATTTCTCGGCTCCCCGATGGTATCGAGTTCAACCGAAACAAGAATGCTACAATTTCTACATATTCTTCCCGTTTCAAACTGCCGGGATTCTCTGTTGGCATGGTCCGCCGAATTACTTCCAGGAAATCGTGGACCCTAGCACCTGTCCAACTATCCATATAAGCCGGGCCCACAAACTGACGTGGGTGGTGGCATCTTACACAAGCTTTTCTATACAATTTAGAGCCCTGATTGGCCTGAGTTTCAGTAAAGACACTATCTTGAACTGATTTCCTCAATATTTTTTTGTTTTGTCCAGTAGTCAAAGAAAACCACATTGTTCCCGGGATAAGCCCAAATAAAAAAATTATTTTTTGATAACTTTTCATTCTGGTATATACCAGAGTATTCCAAGTCATCCATCTAATAATATTTCTGAGCTCTGCAAAATAGCTTCTTATGACATTGTTTTCTGAAAAGCCGTTTTAAATTTGTACATTTCATTTGGTCTCGCCATACTAAGGCGGCACCAATCGTCAAACGGCGGGAATGGGCGACCTACAATAATTCCTTTGCGCTCCATATTCTCTTTGAATTCCTTTATCGGTTTTCCAGTATGGAAAAAGATGAAGTTTCCTTCAGATTTAGCATACTGTCTCCCCGTTTTATTAAGTATGTCATAAACAATTTCTTTTGCTTCTATATTTTTCTCACGGCTTGATTTTTGAAACGATTCATCATCCAAACTCGCCATAGCAGCACGGAGCCCCAAAATGTTGACTGTTCCCGTGATCTTGGATTCTAGGTTACGAATAATTTCTGGTTTTGCAACACCATAGCCAACACGAATACCCGCAAGTGCGTGGATTTTTGAAAAGGTCCTGGTGACCATTACATTCAACCCTTCTTTCACAAGATAATTCATAGAGCGATAACCCGGGTCCATCACATAGTCATTATAAGCTTCATCAACAAATACGAGACATTTTGATTCCATCTTTCTACAGAATGGTTCCAGGAGTTTTGCGCCGATAGCCACACCAGTAGGATTGTTTGGATTACATATGTTAATCAATTTTGTATTCGAATTAACTGCCTGTTCCAACTTCGCCAAATCAGGCGACATATCGCCCATCACACGAATTCGATGAACTTTTGCTCCAAGGTTCTCTGCGTAACGGTTCAGTGTTTCATAACCAGGATAATTCGCCACAACTTCGCCGCCATTGTAAAGGTAATGAAGTGCAGTAACATTAAGCACTTCGCGGGAACCAGAACCTATAATAATATGATCGGGAGTGACACCTTCTTTATCGGCAAGTATTTTTTTCAGTTCAACTAATGCACCATTATGGGCATAAAGACTACCTTCATCAAACGCTTTCGTCATTACCATTCGTGCTATTTTTGATGGTCCGTATGGATTCTCATTAAACATCATACGGATCGGTGTACGAATTTTCTTGTAATTTTTAACTTTAATAGGCGTTGCCAAAGCACCGGAAGCGGCAACAATAGATCCACCTAGGACAAGACCGCTCTGTCTAAGCCAGTCACGGCGTGTTAATGTCTTCGTCATTTTTTGTCTCCCTTCAAACTTAAATGAATATCACAAGAGATTAACTATTAAGAATCATTTTATCAACAAGGAAAGATTTTTTCGGTCTGTTCTACAAATCGGATGAAATCGTAACAAAAGTACTAATTGATGAAAGACTCGAGCATTTCTTTACTTGGCCGGACCATGACTTTTGGAACTATTTTTTGGAATAGTTGATATGATTGGGGCAGCTTATCATTTAATTCTGAACTGTTCATTATAAACCACTCAGCTTCTTGTGGGCCATAGGGTTCTCTCAAGTCCCAAGATGTATAAATTATCCAATAAGCGTATTCCTGAAGTAAAACCCGTAACCTATCTGCATCGTTATTGATATCAGAATACTGAGCCACATCGTAATATTGATTATCAATCGCTTGTTGCATCAGTTCATATAGTTTTGAGGATTTAGATATGCCCCATTCATCAGGAAACGTATAGTGCATCCCAATATCAGTCACGAAATGCAAAATATGCTCAACAACCTCGGTTACTTGCCCAGGGACACCTTCCATAATTATATCACAGATGCTGTTTTCCCTTGTAGTGCGATCCCATAATTTCTCGTCCGAGCTAGTAAAATCGAAATCTTCACCTTTAAACAAAGGAATCACTGTTCTGTATTTATACATATTTCTTATTAAATCTTCCTGCAAATCTTTATTAATATTTTCTCCATTAGGGGAAAATATCTCCTTGATGGTTTCAGCCACTTTCTGCATAAAATCATCTGATATATCGTCTCGTCCAATCAAGGTAATACCACATACAATAAATTTTTTAGTAAAGGGTTGAAACTCATCAGTTTGAATAATACCGGTTTGGTGATAAATATTGGTTGGTATTTCCCCGGTTGGGGTGCGGAGGATACAACCTCCTAAGTGGGTATCTTCTAAGCCGTTTTTGTCGGGATTACATGCTACGAATTGCAAGGATAGAAATAGGATTGTACAAAATATATTTCTATCCATTATATTTTAATTAACTGTTGATTTTAAATCATTTATGATTTTTTGCGCATCAAACCGACTCCTCTTATATTGGGAATAGAAAGAATTGTTTTGGTTAAATACAGCAACAACATAAACACCAACCCAACTTGTTGATGTTGTTGCCCTAGTATGATCTGGAGAAACAGTTGTTCGAAAACCGGCAGACATCGTTTCCCGTGTTTCAAATGGTTTTCTAATAGTAGGATTTTGAACAATATCATCAGAGTAGCTTTGATCTTGGATTACAACAAAAGAGTCAAATCCTCGTTCCAGCGCTAATTCTGCACAACGGTATAATAGCAATTGTATTGTCTTATCAGCAGTTGTGTGCTGATTGCCATAAAATCTGACTTCAATCAAGTCTTTACCCACATCTGATTCTTCATATCCCCCTAGTGCATTCCGTGGACCATAAGAAGTCGCACATGCAGAAAAATAAAGTGTGCTAAAAAAGGCGGTGGTTACAATAAGTTTGGAGGGATATCTCATATAATAAGTCCCCTAATATTTAGCTGGCTCACCATTTTTTGGTGTTGATTTTTCAATGAATTTTCTGATGTCCTCATTTGCCTCTTTTAAGTCTTCTGTTCTTAAATACATCATGTGTCCACTTCGATATCCTTTGAAGCTGAATCGTTCTTTCATCCGACCGCTTGGATCAATACGCCACATTGTATATTTAGCTTCAAAATATTGTGTCGCACCATCATAGTACCCGGACTGGATCATGGTATGCAAAAAGGGGTTCTGAGCCATGGCTTGGCGAAGGTTTTCACCTGTATTGTTATCAGACCTATCCCATGGTCGTACGGGACCAAACATATTGTATTTTACATCTGTATCAAAATTTAGAATATTTTTATAATAATAATTAATTGCCGGCGTAAAAGAATGAAGCCAGGAGGTCAGCTCAGAATTAAAATCAGGGCTAACACCTGCTTTTGTTTTATCAATTCCTCTATAACGTGAATCCAGCCGGCCAACAGTGTAACCTTCTTCTCTAAGTAATTCTTTCCAAAAGAAAGACGTGGGTACTTCCAAATTATAAGACAATATTGCTTCTTCAGAAATACCTGAATAACGAGCCATTTTCCGGGCGGCTTCTTTTCGTTCTTTTTCTGAGACAAATCCACCTTTAGCAATAACTGCTATTAGTTCATTAACGGCATAATCTTCTGCTTCGTCTAGTACAACAAGTAAATCTTTACGTTGGAGATCTCTGGGAAGTTTGTTGTGATACCAAGCAGCAGCAGCAAAATAGGGAACACGTAGTGCTGAACCAAGTGGTCCAGCGCGACGGCCGTCTATCCCTAACTCTGTTGGAGAAACAAGGATGACACCATTTAAATACATCCACTGGCGACTCTGAAGTGCCAAAGACAATCCTGATACGCGAGTGGTTCCATAACTTTCGCCAATTAGATATTTCGGAGATTCCCAGCGGTTTATTCTTTGAATAAATGTATTAATCCATTCCGATAAATATTGAATATCAGCATTCACGCCAAAGAATACTTCTTTTTTTGTTTCTTTATCCACAATCCGGGAGTACCCAGTATTTACCGGGTTCACATAAACGATATCTGCAACATCCAATATGGAATGGGGATTGTCTTTAACACCATAGGGTTGAACCGGAAAACCTTCATCGTCCACTTTTAAAATTTTTGGACCGGTATAAGCCAGATGCATCCATACTGAGCCTGAACCAGGACCGCCATTAAAAGAAACCATTATCGGTCGTGAGGAACGGTTTTTCACATCGGAGCGCTCATAATATGTATAATGAACATAGGCAATCGGATTTCCATCTTCATTCCATACCGGTTGTGTGCCGGTAGTAACCTTGTATTCAATACGGTCACCTTTAATCATTGTTTTATGGGTAGTTACAACCGTGGTGTCAGAAGGCAATGAACGACTCTGAGCACCGAGTATTGCGGTTAATAACACCACGATGATAAATTTAATTTTCATATGATTATCCTCCATAAAATATCGATTTTTGAATCAGAAATTATCTACGTTACGATAGGCTTCAATCACTGCCATTTCTCCGTCTTTCCCAGTTTTAGAATTTCCATGTTCCATTCCCATCACGCCTTTATATCCCTTGCTATAAATATGTTTAAACACATTCAAATAATTAATTTCTCCTGTGGTTGGTTCTTTTCTTCCTGGGTTGTCACCGATCTGAAAATACTCGATTTCTAACCATGATTTATCAATATTAGGTATCAAATTCCCTTCCGAGATCTGTTGATGATAAATGTCAAACAAAATTTTACAAGATGGGCTATTTACTGCCCGACAAATTTCATAAGCCTGCGGTATCTCCGTTAAGAATTGGCCGGCATGGTTTGCCCACCAGTTTAGTGGCTCTAGTACCATCACCAGACCATGTGGCTCCAACACCTCACTCGCCCGGCGCAACGCTTTAACAACATTGGCGGTCTGATACGCCATTTCTAAACCTAAATCCACATAGCCAGGCACTACTGTCATCCAAGTTGCGTTAACCCGTTTTGCTACGTCCACCGAATCTTTTACGTTTTGTACAAACTCATCCTGAAGTGTTTTGTCTCCGCTGGTTAGATTAGGTTCTCTCCAATAAATTTTATGAGCAACAAAAACACCCATTGTCATCCCCAGTTGGCTCATTTTTTTCCCAATGCGATTTTGCTCTTGTCTCGAGCGACCTTTCATACCGTTATCTTCCAAAGATCGGAATCCATGATCATGCATAAATTGAAGCTGATCAATAAAATCGTCACCGGCATTGTGTTTAAACATTCCGAAATGAGGAGCGTAATTCAAGTTGAAGGTTTGATCAAAAACAATTTTTTCTGATCGGGATTTAGCTATTAAACCACTACCAATTAATGGTGCTGCTGCTGTAACCAATCCTTTTTTTATGAAGGAACGTCGTTTCATGATTTATCCAAATTGAGTGACACCAGGAACCGGAATGGGATATTGTCCGTTTTTATCCGGTTGAACCGGTGCATTATCGTTAAACGAATGTAGTTCAGGAACAAGTTTATGGTTAAATCCCATCGCTTGATCCCAAGTAATAATTTGACCAGAATATGTTGCCATCCTGCCCAAAATTGCTGTCATCGTACTTGTAGCGCCCAAATCCGTATCGTCCATTTTATATTCACCTGCTTTAATGGCCGCAAATAATTCATTGTGTTCTTGTTGATATGGGTTGATATCATTTTCACCATCATGGTTGTAAATCACTCTTCCTTTTCTTGATTTCATCAAACCATAATGGCTACTGTTTACCACAATACTTCCTTTTTCGCCTTGAAATACTTCTTCAACACGATTCATACACCCTTTCTGGTGGCGGCACTGGCTTGAAATAATCTGACCATTAGGATAGGTAAATTCAACAAAGTGATGATCATATATTTGTCCATGATCCGGCCCTGTACGAACTTCCCGGCCGCCCATACCCTGGGCTGAAACCGGAACGGCACCAATGAACCAATTAGCCACATCTATATTGTGAATATGTTGTTCTACAATATGATCACCACATAGCCAGTTAAAGTAATACCAGTTTCTCATTTGGTATTCTAACTCTGTCTGCTGTGGTTTTCTAGGTTTCACCCAAACACCTCCACTATTCCAATATACCTGCCCTGATACAAGATTGCCGATTCTTTTGCGATCAATTAATTTTTTGACTGATCTATAATTCCTTTGATAATGGCGTTGAAGTCCTACAACCACATTTAACTTTTTTTGCCGGGCGGCTTTCCCAGCCGCCAAAACTTGTTTAATTCCTGCAACATCTGTTGCGACGGGTTTTTCCATAAATACATGTTTATTTTTCATTATTGCATATTGAAAATGGACTGGACGAAAAGCAGGGGGTGTTGTTAAAATAACCACGTCTGCCATATCAATCGCTTTTTTATAGGCATCAAACCCAATAAAAACAGTTTCTTCATTTACACTCAACCTATCTGAGTGTTCATTTTTCTCTGATAAAGATGAAAAACATTCCTCAGCCCGATCAACAAATACATCCGCCATAGCAACCAAGCGTACATCCGGATCAGCCGCAAGGGCTTGAGCAGCCGCACCAGTCCCCCTACCACCGCAGCCAACAAGTGCAACCTTAATTTCGCCTTCAATTTTAATTAATTTTTTTGAAGCTGCTGGAAGGCGGCTCATTAATATCCCAGCAGCTGTAATCTTTGCAGAATGTTCTAAAAAACTTCTTCTATTTAATTTTTTCTGATGATTTTTCATAACACCTCAATATTCTTTCTTTGGTTTTACCCAATATCTACTCAATTCTTCATTAGACGGTGAAATTTTTGGCCGCACTATACGGAATCCAACATGGGTTGCATCGGTATGCCACCATAAGCTTTTTGGTATTTGTGGATCTCGTTGTTTCCATGTTCTCTTTGAATAGCCTCTTGCTGCAGACCTTAGTTGGTTTGCACTGTTTTTAAATGAACCGCCTCGGACTACTCGAGGATAGATCGCTTTATTTTTTTTAATCGGATTATTGACACCCTTCTTTCTTGCAATATATGCCTCAGAATCATAATTGTCCAACACCCATTCAGCCGCATTACCATGCATATCATATAGACCATAATTATTGGGTTGTTTTAATGCCCCTTTTTGCAGTTTGCCTTTACTATTATTTTTATACCATGCATATCCATCAATTTTTCGTTCGTCTTTCCCAAATGAGTAGGCCGTTTCTGTTCCTCCGCGACAGGCATATTCCCATTCTGCTTCTGTAGGAAGTCGATAATAATTCCCAGATTTAGCTGTCAACCATTTACAAAATTGCGAGGCACCATATTGGGTTATATTAATAACCGGTAATCCGTTTTTGTTATAATTCACATAGGGCATTGTCGCTCCGGAAACACCATCAATATCTATTTTGACCAACCCTTTTGGATTTTCTGCATGATCAGTGTTGCGGGTAAGAAATAATTCATAAATATCCCATGTGATTTCTATGTTGCTCATCCAGAAATCATCAATGGTAACTTTATGTACAGGTCCCTCATCTTTTTTCCGATTTTTTTCTGTTTTTAAGCTTCCCATTTGGAATGCCCCACCATGAATAGGGACCATGCTAATTTTATATTTTGATCCCGTGATTATTTCATCATATTTCTGAAAAGGTTGATGTTGGCTGTATAAAATTCCTATCATAAGTATAAAACCAAATATTAAAAAATTAATTTTCTTCATGTATTTCCTTGGCTGCTCGCAGTCCTGAAACCAATGCCCCTTGCATCCAGCCGTGATATTCTGAAGCATGTTCCCCCGCAAAATGAATTCGCCCTTCAGCTTTCCCAATATGTGAACCTAAAGTTTCATTCTGAGCCGATGAAGGAGAGGCCCAAGCCCCGCCAGACCATTGGTCAAGCGCCCAAGCGTGTGAAACGCCACTTTCCATTTGATCATTTGCGCCAGGAAAAATATTATCCCATCTGCTAAGTACTTGCTCGATTCGTTTTTCTTCACTGAGTTGATCTATTTCAACGGCGCGACTATATCTTAAATATGACATGATTATTCCTCTTGGTCCTTCTCTATCCCAAGTCGGCTGCCATATTTCTTCTGGCCAGTCCGAATATCCCCAGGCATTGAGGTTCTCATTTTCCCAAAACCGATTTTTAAATTGAATAAAAACCCTAGTGGACGCCGCATAATTATATCCCCCGTTTCTTGCTTGTTCCTTTTCGGGTGAAAGCGTTGGAATAAAGTTAATTTTTTTTAGTACTGTCAATGGTACAGTACACAGTGCTCTATCTGCGGAAAATTCGGTCCCATCAGCTGTGCGAACAAGAATACCGTCTATCTTTTGTTCAATAGATTTCACCGGCATCGAAAGATGAATTTGTCCAGATAGATGTGTTGAAAAAGCCTGGGGCAGTTTGTCCGAACCTTCCCTGATTTTCACATATTCCTTATGCGGAACAGATCCGGGCCAAGGCCCATCATTAAGAAAGTTTTCTGTTGGAATAACATTACGTGTCCCCTCACGGTAATTCACAAATAAACCTGAATTGGGATAAAAGCTATCAAGGGTTAACTCAAAGTGATCTGCATATCCAAGTGTTAAGTTATGATCGGGTGGAATTCTAGCTGCGCCTGCCTCGGCAAAATGTCCATCGGAGAAAGGTTCACGCAATGTAAGAACGCGCCCACCAACTCGATTTCTTGCCTCCAAAATCGTTACTTCATGACCAGCCCTGGTTAACTCATACCCGGCAACAAGCCCAGATAATCCTGCCCCCACAATAACAATCCGTTTGGGTGTGCGATTTCCAGAAAGCATCCCCGGTGAATCACTTTTCAACTCAGCGTCAGAATCCTCACATGAAAAAACCACCATGCCGGCCGCAAGTAACATGCTGTTTTGAATAAATTCTCTGCGGGTAAAATCAGACATGAACAAAAAAAATTAAGTTGACTGTTTTTTATCCAATATATTTAAAAATACAGATTTTATTACTAGACAATTTTTGAAATTTCACCGAAGGGTTTTTTAGAAAGATCCGGTACTTCAGCATCGTTCGCGGGATACCCTACCGGTATCAATAAAAATGCTTTTTCATTTACAGGACGGTTCAGAATTTGCCCTAAAAAATTCATGGGACTGGGGGTATGGGTTAGTGTGGCTAATCCCGCATGATGAAGAGCCGCCAATAAAAATCCTGAGGCAATACCTACGGATTCATTTACATAATAATTTTTTCGTTGAGTGCCGTCATCTTCTAAGTCATATATTTTACGAAATACAACAATAAGATAGGGTGCTATTTCTAAAAAAGGCTTATGCCAGTCTGTACCAAATTGATTTAAATCTTCCAACCATTCCTTGGTCGCCCTATGCCCGTAAAACTCTTTTTCTTCTTTTTCCGCAGCCTTGCGGATTTCCGCCTTAATGCCTGGATCTTTCACAACTACAAACTGCCATGGCTGTTTATTGGCGCCAGATGGTGCAGATGCGGCTGTTTTAATACAATTATTTATAATATCGATCGGCACCATACGATCGGAAAATTCACGAATGGTTCGACGTGTAACAATTTCATTTAAAAAAGACTCTGAGCGAGAACGCATTTTTGATTCCGAATATTCCTCAAAGTCTAGTTTTT
Organism: Fidelibacterota bacterium; assembly: GCA_012964665.1. Lineage (GTDB taxonomy): Bacteria > Fidelibacterota > Marinisomatia > Marinisomatales > TCS55 > TCS55. Next base: position 20,913 of record DTTO01000010.1, on the reverse strand, counting down.
TGAATCCCACAACTAATGCCTAAATTAACTTCTGCCTATGAAGACAGAATTTAATGTACCAATACCCGTGAAACGGTGTTTTGTTTTATCCATAATCAGTTTTTTTCTTGTTTTAACTGCATGTCCAAGTGAGAATGGTTCCACTAATACTAAAACACCGCTTATTTTAATATCCATGGATGGATTTCGTTGGGATTATTTTAATAAAACGGGAACACCCAATTTTGATGAGCTAATCCAATCCGGTAGTAAAGCAAAAGCGCTTATTCCTGTATTCCCTAGTAAAACATTCCCTAATCATATATCCATTGTCACCGGTCGCTATCCTGAAAATCACGGTATTATTGCCAATCGAATGTACGATCCAGTCTTTGATGAATTTTATTACATAGGAGAGGGCAGTGCGCCAGTTCGGGATGGAAAATGGTACGATTCAGAGCCGATTTGGGTCACAGCAGAAAATCATGGCCAAAAAGCGATGAGCATGTTCTGGCCTGCTTCGGAAGCAGAAATCATGGGTGTACGGCCAAGTGAATCTCTTGTATATGATGGTTCTATTTCCCATAATGACCGTATACAACAAATATTAAGTTGGTTAGATTTTCCAGCTGAAAAACGCCCCGGTTTCATTTCACTTTATTTCAGTCACACAGATTCATACGGACATCAGTATGGACCCGACTCAGATGAAATCAAAGAAGCCATACAGGAAATGGATCGTACAATCGGACTACTAATGGCTGGGCTAAAATCGCGTGATATTTTTAATAAAGTTAACATTATGCTCGTTTCAGATCATGGAATGGCTTCTATTCATCCAGACTCTATTATTTACTTGGATGACTATATTAAGATGGATGATGTATATATGGTGGATTGGACTCCTATTAGCTCTATCTCACCATTAAAAAATGTGGATGAAATATATTCAAAACTGAAAAATATTCACCCCAACATGAGTGTGTATAAAAAAGGCGATGCGCCAGAGCGATATCACTATCGAAATCACCGCCGTATTCAGCCCATTACAGCAGTAGCACACGAACATTGGTCTATTTCAACACACGAGTATTCTGCCACAGATGACCATGCTGAAGATTTTAATGGTGCCACTCATGGATATGATCCAGCATATCCATCTATGCGTGGTATTTTTGTGGGACATGGACCTGCTTTTAAATCTGGTTTTAGTGGGCCTGGAATTACGAACATCCATCTATACGAAATGATGTGCAGTATACTTGGATTGAGTCCGGCTGAGAATGATGGGAGTCTCGATTCAAGTCGCGTTTTCCTCGTAAACTAATTTATCTTCCTACATTCTATGTCATGCGCCTATACTTCCGGAACTTAAAAATAAGGTAAAGAAGAAAAATGGAACCAAAATTTGCTTGGCTTATCACATTTGTCAGTATTTATTGGGCTTATTGTTTATTCTGGGGGTTTAAAGGTGCTCGCTCAGCAAAGACATCGACTGATTATTTTTTGGCTGGTCGTTCTATTGGCATATGGGTATTTGTTCTAGCAGCAACCGCTACCAGTTTCAGCGGTTGGACCTTTGTGGGGCATCCAGGTAAAATTTTTACCGATGGATTACCGTATGCTTTTGCTTCTTTTTATGCTTTAACTATTCCTTTTACCGGAGTGCTTTTTCTCCGGCGTCAGTGGGTCCTGGGCCAAGCGTACCGGTACATTACACCCGGTGAAATGTACAGCGACTATTATGGTGGCAATTCAATACGCCTGTTGACTGTTTTAGTAGCATTTCTTTTCAGCGTACCTTATCTAGGTGTTCAATTGCGTGCTTCCGGAGCCCTCTTTAATGTGCTTACCGATGGATTAGTCAGTGTCAATTTCGGCATGTTTGCTTTATCGGCTATTGTTATGATTTATGTCGCTTCCGGTGGTTTAAGATCGGTTGCATTTGTCGATTGTGCCCAAGCTATTTTATTGGCACTTGGCATCACAATTCTTGGTGGAATTGCTATTTACTATGCTGGTGGATATGGTGGATTCACCAAGGGATTGGCAGATATGGTGATTGCCGATGTTACATCGGGACAAAACCTGACAGCAGATGGGTATTCAATGAAAGTAGCTATTCCAGGCAGTATTCAAATGGTGTCTGCTGGGTCCAAAGCAACCGGTGGTCCGTGGACTGGAATCATGTGTATGACTTATATGTTTGCTTTAATGGGGATTCAATCATCACCTGCATTTTCTATGTGGGCTTTTTCTAATAAAACTTCTAAAGCTTTTCGATGGCAGCAGGTGGTCGCGTCTTCTATGGTTATAGGGATTCTTTTATTTTCGTTCACTGTTTTTCAAGGGATGGGAGGCCATATTTTAATTGCGAATGGTGTATTAGATAGCGCTAATGATAATAATCTTGTTCCCCAACTAATTAATCTATTATCTGATGCCGCACCCTGGCTTGTTGGCCTTTTAGCCGTTTGTGCTCTAGCGGCCATGCAAAGCACCGGAGCGGCTTACATGTCAACTTTCAGTGCCATGGTTACCAGAGACATTTATGCCAAATACATTTCACCCAATGCTTCTGATAAAACCCAAAAACTAAGTGGTCGTGTCTTTGTCGTTATTGTGACTGGTGCAGCATTAATTGTAGCGGCTAATTCTAGCCAGGCTATCGTTATGCTGGGTGGGCTAGCTGTGGCATATGGGTTTCAAATGTATCCTGCTTTGATCGGTATCTGTTATTATAAAGGATTCACACAAAAAGGTGTTGTTGCCGGATTAATCATTGGATTGATTGCCGTTACATTAACAGATAGAACATCTGCCTGGTTTGGGGTTCCATGGGGAGCATATCCATTAACTATTCATAGTGCTGGATGGGGAATATTCTTCAATTTGATCACTACATTTTTAGTTTCACATTTTTATGCTGAAACAGACGCTGAGCGAAATAACAAAGCGAAAAAACACCAATTGCTTCAGGCTGTATCGGGCATGAATTCAGCGCGAAAGAAAAAAGTAATATTAGCTTGGGTGTTGACCTTAATCTGGTTTCTTGTTGGATTTGGGCCTTTCGCAACTATCGGGAACACTATTTTCTCCGATCCTAACTCGCCTGCTCTATGGGTGCCTTTTGCTCTTCCTTCTCTTTGGGTTTGGCAAATTATGTTTTTAGGATATGGAATTTTTGTTATGTGGTTCCTTGCTTTTCATATGGGCATGTCCGAACCTATAGATCCAAAAAAAGTGGAAAAATTTTCTAAAGAATTAACCTGATTTGCTGAGTAGAAAAAAAATTGAGACCATTTGAAATTATCTTATTAACTCTACTTGGAGTGGGTTCTATCCAAATTTTGTTTGGTACAGAAAAAAAGGATCAAACAAAATTATTATTAAAATTTATTTTCCCTGTTTTTCTTATTCATCTTTTTCTAGAACAATACCGATGGCAAATGTTTCCAGCCTACGGTTCAATGTTGGCACTGGTTTTTTTGCAAAAATATTCGATTCATAGCGTCATTAAATTTTTATTTTTTATCTGGATGGGTCTTTCCGTATTTCTACCAGCAGCTATTCCTATTATCAAAATGCCTGATCTAAGTGGCCCTTATACTATTGGATCGACCATAAATCATTGGGTCGATGAAAGTCGCATGGAATGGTTCACTGATGAGGACCCAGACGATATAAGACAAATTATGGTGCAGTTTTGGTATCCAGCTGAAAAAGTAAAAAAAGCAAAACGCACTCCATATGTAGACAATATAAATACTCGAATCGAATCTATCGGAATTGCTGGTGGTTTTCCTGGGTTTTTAGTAAAACATATCAAATTAACAAAAACCAATAGTTACATCGATTTAGAGGCTGATTCCGGCCCAGCTCCTTTCCCAATAATAATTTTTTCGCATGGTATTACATCCATGCGCTATCTCCATACTTCATTCGCCGAAAAATTGGCCAATCATGGCTATGTTGTTATAGGATTGGATCATAGTTATGATGCAAACATTACAATTTTTCCTGATGGCAGTATTGCAGATTATCGTTCCGATATAACCGGTCATCCTGATAGTATTATTATCAGAAAGAAACAAATTAATACTCGGGCAAGTGATATTCGTTTTATCATTGATCAACTGGAGCGTATTCAATCCGGAGAAATAAAACATGTATTAAATGGATATTTAGATGCGAACCGAATTGGTGTGGCAGGTCATTCTTTTGGTGGTGCAACAAGCACAGTGGTTTCTTTTCTCGATAGTAGAATTACAGCCACATTGGCTCTGGACAGTTGGATGAATCCTGTGCCAAGAGAAGTGATCGAAAAAGGTCTCATGCAGCCCTTTCTTCATATAGGAAGACCACATTGGGACGATTCTGATTATCCTTCAAATTATTCTTTATTGGATGCTTTAATTCAAAATAACCGCGGGCCTAGTCATCGAATCACTATCAAAAATACGCTCCACATGGACTATTGTGATGCGCCTCTTTTTTCTCCTTTAGTACAAATTATACTTGACGTAGGGAAAATGAACCGGCACCGATCCGTGTATTTGGTCAATCAAATCTCGTTAGAATTTTTTGATCAATATTTACAGAATACTCCTAGTTTAATGCTAAATAAAAAAATTGATGTCCCGGAATTTCACTACAATTAATAATCCAAGCTTACAGTTCAAAAACTTTCTATTGATGGCTAAAATATTACATCCTACTTTTTCCCATCCAACAAACGGATCGAAAGAGAACACTATTTCATGAAATCCAAGTATCAGAAAATTGGTCTTTGGCTCGGCCCAACCATAGGTCTTATACTGATAATGTTACCGCCTCCGGAAGCGATGCCGCTCAGTGCTTGGCATACTGCAATAGCTGCAATTCTTATGGCAATCTGGTGGTGCACCGAAGCAGTACATGTTTCAGTCACTGCTATGGTCCCGCTGGCAATTTTCCCTCTTCTTGGAATTGGTGATATCAAAACTGTGGCAGCACCTTATGCTAACCCGATCATTTATCTTTTTATGGGTGGGTTTGTGATTGCTTTGGCCGTTGAAAAATGGAATCTTCATAAACGTATGGCACTCACCATTCTTACTTCTGTGGGTAAAAGCGGGCCAGCCATTGTGGGCGGTTTTATGTTAGCTAGCGCCATGATCAGTATGTGGGTAATGAACACATCCACAACGCTTATGTTACTTCCTATTGGCGTTTCAGTTGTAAAAATTGTCTCCGAATCTGCAGATGAACTCAATGATACTCAGAAACGTAATTTTCAACTCGCACTTCTTTTGGGAATTGCTTACAGCGCAACCATCGGTGGAATGGCCACTATTGTCGGGACTGCACCCAATGCTCTTTTGGTCGGTTTTATGCAAGAGAACGGTTTTACAGAAATCGGATTTGGTCAATTCATGCTCGTGGGTTTTCCACTTACGTTAGTCATGTTGCCCCTTGCTTGGTTTGCAATTACGCATATTGTATTCCCTATCAGATTCGCTACTTCAGATGCAACACGCAACCATTTGTACAAGTTGCGCGCTGACCTAGGTCCAATGAGTGCCGCGGAAAAACGCGTCGCAATTGTTTTTGCCAGTGCTGCGCTTTTATGGATGACTAGACCATTATTAAATACGCTCTCCATATTCGCAGGATTATCCGATGCGGGGATTGCTATTATTGCAGCTACTACATTTTTTCTTATACCAAGCGCAAATAAAAATGACCCGTATCTAATGAAATGGGAAACAATGTCTAAACTTCCTTGGGGGCTACTTATTTTATTTGGCGGCGGACTAAGTCTTGCTTCTTCTGTAACCCGAACTGGGCTTGCAGATTGGATCGGTAAAAGCCTGGTGGTTTTGGGGGATGCAGGAACAATTGTGCTTGTGATCGTTATTACAACTCTTATTGCTTTTCTAACAGAACTAACCAGTAATACGGCTACTACCAGTACTTTTCTTCCCGTTGTGGCGGCTCTTGCAATCGGCATAAATGTAGATCCTTTGATCTTTGCGCTTCCAGCTACTTTGGCTGCCAGTTGTGCTTTTATGTTACCTGTGGCAACACCGCCAAACGCTATTGTTTATGGTTCTGGTTATATTCGTATTGCAGAAATGGTGAAAGCGGGGTTTGTGCTCAACATAATCGGAATTGTAATATTATCTATTCTTGCGCTCATTGTTGCCCCGGCTGTATTTAATTAGTGTAAAGATATATGAATGAGAACAAACTCAATACATATGGTTTAATCCATTTATGTATTGTTTACGTTCTTTGGGGTAGTACTTATCTAGCAATCCGCATTGCGGTACAGGACGGCTCTGGATTTCCACCTATGATTATGTCGGCTACTCGTGTCTTCGCCGGCAGTTTAATTTTACTTGGAATCGCACGATTTGTTAAACAAGAATCTTTTCATCTAACTCGAAATGATACAATTGTGTTGGCTATTTCTGGCCTGGCCCTTTGGTGGATCGGGAATGGTTTGGTGGCCTTGGCCGAAACAAAAGTTGATTCCGGATACACAGCCTTAATCATTGCCTGTACACCTATTTGGGTAGCAATTATTGAATCGCGATTAGATAGAAAAAGACCATCTTTTCAATTAATTATATCTTTATTTATCGGTATTGCCGGAATTGCTGTTTTGAATTGGCCTGCCATATCTGGCGGGAACATTGGTGATCTTCGAAGTGCTTTCATGCTTATTGTAGCTGGGTTAAGCTGGGGCGCAGGTTCTGTTTATCAAAAACGGTCGGATATACAGTCTTCACCAGAAATTAGTTCAGCGGTTCAGCAGGTATTTGGTGGCATTGCTCTGTTTGTTACTTCTTTACTAATAAATGAGCCTGCTCTCAGCCCGTCTGTATCTGCCTGGTGGGCCTGGGGATATTTAATTATTTTTGGATCAGTAATTGCATTTACTTCTTTTGTGAAAGCACTAACTTTATTGCCACCCAATGTTGTGTTTACCTATGCTTATATCAATCCGGTAATCGCAGTAATTTTAGGTTTCATCATTTTAAATGAACCCATCACACGCTGGACATTAGGTGGTGCGATTCTAGTTATTATTGGTGTATTAGGTGTTTTTAAAGACCAACAAAAAACAATGTCATTATCTCACTAAATTTATCTATGCTTTCGCCCCTGTTTTACAAGATTACAATACATATTATTCGTTTTTAAAACCATTAAACAGATGTTACGCCCAATGAAAAAAATTATTCTCTTTATTATTCTATACTATTCTTCACTTCCAGCACAGGGGACGTGGATGATGACAAACCGTGTGCACCCAGAATTAAAATGGTCCACCATATCAACCAAACACTTCAATATTCATTATCACCAAGGTATTGAAGAAATTGCCAAAGAAGGCGCTATCATTGCTGAATATGTGCGTCCCACTTTATTAGCACAAATGGATTTGGATACAATACCAACCATTGATATCATTTTTACTTCAGAAGATGAAATCATGAATGGGTTTGCCACCTGGATGTACAATACTTTTATCTGGGTGGACCAAAATGATGCTGCAATCTGGTTAGAAAAAGGCAAGTGGTTGGAACAGGTCTTATCCCACGAGCTACAGCACATTGTTTTACTACACAAAACACGGTCGTGGTTCCCAGATCCATTGGGGCGATTAATCAGCGGTCTGCCCGGATGGGTTGTAGAGGGCACGGCAGAATATGAGACAGAAAGCTGGCGTCCATACAGAGCCGACATTTCCCATAAAGCCCATATCCTCAGAAATACAACAAGCCAGATGGATCCACATCATGACGGTTTTTCTAAAATGCTTTACTGGGCTGATCGTTTTGGCGATTCTACCATTACCAAAACACTAGCTTACAGAGATGGGTTAAAATTATTCAATTTTAGCAAAGGATTCAAAAAGGCTACTGGAATAACCGTAAAGCAATTTGAGGAAAATTGGCGTCGTCATATGAACACATATTATTATGGTTATCGTTCACAAAAAGAAACCTATAAAGAAATTGGTGAGGTCTTTACCCTTCCAATTAAAAATGCGCTGGTGGGTGCTGATTTTTATTCAGATAGTACAAAAATTGCTATGATTGGCAATGATGATAAAGATCAATTTGATTTGTCACTTATGATCGCCGAGCGTGATTCCGCAAAAGAGAAAAAACAGTTTGAGGCTTGGGAAAAACAAATCAAAAAACTAAAAGAAAAGAAAAAGAAAACCAAAAAAGATTCTCTAGCCATAGAAAAACCCTATAAAGAAAAAGTATTGTGGAAAAAAGAGGAAATTGATTTCGGGAATTTTCACTCCTTCCTGTCGTGGTCACCAGATGGGGGGAAAATAGCCTATTCCAAATACCATCATGGAGAAAACCAATCCATGGTGTATGATATCAAATATTATGATTCTGCAGAAGCTAAAGACCGCTGGCTTACCAAATCAATGCGTGCGACATATCCCGTTTGGCTAGATTCTGTCACCATTGCTTTTGTCGCCCACCACAATAATGTATCCAATATTTACTCTGTAAAGCTAGATGGCAAAACACCAGAATCCATTACCAATTACACAGATAATACTCAAATCGCTTTTTTATCTGTTTCTCCTAATTTAGATCAACTCACATTTTCCATGTCTCCTGAAAATGGTAATATGGATATCTACACAATGGATATTAAGTCGGGCAGTATAAACCGGTTAACCAATGACCCGATGGCAGATGCATACCCTATTTGGCATCCAGATCAAACGGCTATTTCATACACATCTAATAGCAATGGCGTTCCTAATATTCACACGATAGATTTAAGCAACAATAATATTACTGTTAATACAGATGCAGGGGACGGTATCTGGTCTTATCAATGGATGCCGAAGGATTCCCTTATCTTGGCTGGAACATTAAATGCTGTGAAGGATTCAGTTAGAGTCGTGAAAGTGGATCCTTTTCGTGCGCCGGACACAAAGCCGCTTTCACTTAGAAATAATTACACATCCTGGTTAAAAGCTGGGCCGGACGTATCCTTCGTAAATGAAAAACCGGATACGCTGCCCACAATTTCAAATTCCAGAAAATACAAATTCACCCAGCATATGAGACATGTTACATCCCTAGTCCTTCCTTTTCAAAGTCCGGTTGCGCTAACTGCATGGACTGATGCTTTGGGAAGACATATGTTTGAAGCATTTGGATATATCAATAATATTAACCCCAGCAAAAGCGGGTATGGTTTTGGATATATTAATGCGGAGCACGGTCCACTCTGGTCTATTTCATTATCTAAAAATATGGATGGTTCTTTTCGTTTATATGATGACGCAAAAATGATCGATGTGAAAAATGGTTTTCGGTTTGGTGCGGAACATCCAATGAATTTTGGTGAATCTTTTTCTTCAAATCATGCGATTGGCTTGAATGCTTCTTTCATTTCACACGATGTCACAGTTTGGGAAAAAACGATTAAAAAAACTGGTGAACCTATTCCTCGAGATACCAGCGAATATATTAATATGCCCATACCGGATAATGGACAGGATGGTTATCTATCTCTATACTATCTTTGGTCTGATAAGCGTCCCCATGGAGCAAATTTTCTCCACCCCAATCAGGGCTTTGGTGTATATGCCCAAGTAGATTACGCCAACAAAAATCTTTTTGGCGCATTCAGTTATTCTCGTTTAAAAACAGATGCATACGTGAATCTTCCCATCAAAAAAACGTCTATTTATTTTCGGTTAAAAACTATTTTCCAATCGGGTCAACCACCGAAACAAGATTACGTTGGCTTAACAGATGATGAACCAATTTATTTAACCGGTAGTCAGACATTATTTGAAAATTTTCTTCCTGAAAATCACAACCCAAGAGGCTGGTCGGGTTACAGCTTGGGGGACCGCCTTATTTTTGGGACCTTAGAGTACCGATTACCCGTATTACCAAAGAAGCTTTCGCTTAATTTAATATCAGACTATGGTTCTGTGTGGTCATCCGGGGAAAAACAAACAGAGGTTTCCACGGCGGGGTATGAGTTACGGCTGAGTCTTGGGCTTGTTGTTTTATCGGCAGGAGACGCACAGACCATTGAAGATTGGAACAATGATAAAGAACCTATGCGATACTATCGATTGGCTCTGATTAATCCATTTTAAAATAGTTTTTCTATAATTATTTCTAATTTATTGAATTGTCACTTTGCCAATATCCTGAATTAAATGTAATCTTTATAGCTTTAATTTTGTGTTTCATTCTTTTTTCCCACATACCAAAGGCAAGCCAGCATTCTTTTTTAAGTGACCGAACACCCATCTAAAATAACTGCAATTGTTGGCGCCCAATGGGGCGATGAAGGCAAAGGAAAAATCACCGATTTTTTTGCTGGCGAAGCTGATTATGTAGTCAGATTTCATGGTGGTAACAACGCTGGTCACACCGTTGTCGTCGATAACAAAACATACAAATTACACCTTATTCCTTCTGGCGTTGTGTATGGCGAACCAATGAGCATCATTGGCAATGGCGTGGTGGTAGATCCCAAAGTACTATTGGATGAGATTGCATATATCAAAGAAAAAGGTATTGAGCCAAAACTGATGGTTAGTGATCGGGCCCATGTAATTATGCCTTATCATATTGTATTGGATGGCGTGTTATCCGGCCACCAAGGCAAACTAGCAGCGGGTAGTACTCGCCGTGGAATTGCACCAGTTTATGCTGATAAAATGTACCGAAATGGTATTCGTATGATTGATCTTTTAGAGCCTGAAATTTTCAGCGAAAAATTAGAAAAAGGATATGGTTTTGCCAAAGGGCTTATAGAAAAATCGCTCGGGGGAACCCTGAAAATAACACAAAATGAAATTTTTGATTCATATTGTAGTTATGGCCAAAAGTTAAAAGACTACATTACAGATACCGCTTTGGAATTATACAACGCACACAAAACAGGAAAAGCCATTTTGTTTGAGGGTGCACAGGGTATCAGCCTGGATGTAGATCACGGCATATATCCTTACACAACTTCCAGTAATACAGCCGCTGGGCATATTTCTACTGGTACTGGTGTTAGTTTTCGGGATATTGATCGCATCATTGGCGTAGTGAAGGCATACTTAAGTAGAGTAGGTGAAGGGCCATTACCATCAGAAATAAATGGTGGCAATGCTCATATGCTCCGCGAAAAAGGAAATGAGTATGGGACCACAACGGGGCGACCAAGAAGAGTCGGGTGGTTGGATTTAGTTCAAATTCGTCAGGCAGTACGAGTTAACGGACTTACTGAAATTGCGTTAACCAAGTTGGATATATTAAATGGATTTAAAGAACTATCGATATGTGTAGCATATGAAATAGACGGACAGAAAATCATGGAAATGCCCGCTAGTTTAAATCAATTCCGCAAATCAATTCCAGTATATGAAACACTTCCCGGATGGGGCGATCTGCCAAGTGATATATTGGATAGTGGTTACGATGCTCTTCCCAGTACAATGCGAGAATATATTGCTTTTATTGAGCGGGCTGTTGAATGTCCTGTAAAAATCATATCCATAGGCCCACAAAGACATGAAACAATTCTACGGTAGTATTTCTTTTTTGCTATAATCTTTTTCTGATTAGAAATTCCGCATGGCATTTACAAGCGAGATCATCGATTTCAGCGAATTAGAATCCGATGCCATCCAAACCAAGCTTGCTGAATTAAACATCCCTCTTACACCTGAAGAGGCCATGAAGATTCAAAACGAGATGCTTGGCCGGGCGCCTTCCCTTACTGAGCTTGTTTTATTTTCCATTCAGGGATCTGAACATTGCAGTTATAAAAGTAGCCGTTCCCACCTAAAGCAATTAACCACCGAGGGGCCGGATGTGGTCCTGGGTGCCAAAGAAGACGCTGGTGTTGTATCCGTAGCTACAGATCATGAAGGCCATCGTTGGTGTGTTGTTATGAGCCACGAATCTCATAACCATCCATCCCAAATTGTGCCATACGAAGGGGCCGCAACCGGCGTTGGGGGCAACGTCCGTGATGTGATGTGCATGGGCGCTGAAGTTATTGCCTGCACAGATTCTTTTCGTTTTGGAGAAATTAACCGCAATAAAACGAAATGGATACACGATGGTGTGGTAGCGGGTATTGCTGGTTATGGCAATCCTTTGGGAATTCCAAATATTTCTGGTGACATTTATTACCACGAGGGATATAATGAAAATTGTTTAGTGACTTTGGTGACGCTTGGTATCGTACGAGAGGATCATATAATTCATTCCTACGCACCAAAAAATGCTGATGGGTATGATCTTATCCTTATTGGAAAGCCCACAGATAACAGTGGGTTTGGCGGCGCCAGTTTTGCATCTTTAGAACTGGAAGAAAAAAAGAAAGAACAGAATAAAGGCGCCGTACAGGAACCAAATGCCTTTTTAGAAAGGCATCTTTTAAAATCCACATATGCTTTATTCAATATCTTGAAGGAAAAAAATCTCATTAATAATATTGGATTCAAAGATCTTGGTGCTGGTGGTATAGCTTGTGCAAGTGTAGAGCTAGCCGAAACTTCTGGATATGGATCTGAAGTATGGATGGATAAAATACATATCGGAATGAAAAATCTCCATCCCTCAGTATATCTTTGTAGCGAGACCCAGGAAAGATTTATGTGGGTCAGCCCACCTGAATGGACAAATTTTATTGTAGACCATTACAATACTGCGTACGACTTGCCCGGTGTAAGTGCTGGTTCCATGGCCTCGATTATTGGAAAAATTCGAAGTGATGGACAATATATTGTTCATAATGGTAATGAAGAAATTGTGAACGCTCCTGCCAAAGAAGTAACAGAAGGCTTTTTATATAACCGGCCTTTTGAGCCAAGAGAAACAATATTTGTCGAACCAAATTTATCAGAACCGTTAGATTATAATCAGGTCTTACTGAATATACTATCTCATGAGAACATGGCCAGTCGGGAACCGGTGTTTGAACAGTATGATAAACAGGTCCAGGGGCGGACTCAAATGGAAACAGGCGTGGCAGATGCCGGGGTTATGGCTCCTTTTAATTCTAAAAAATACCCATCAGAAATTCGAGACGTTGGCATAGCTTTATCCACCGATCACAACCCACGACACGGATTAATCAGTCCCTACTGGGGCGGTGTAAATTCTGTGGTAGAAGCCATGCGAAACGTGGCCGCCGTGGGTGCAACACCCCATGCTATTACAGACTGTTTATGTTTTGGTAACCCGGAAAACCCCCACCAAATGTGGGAATTTGTAGAAAGTGTCCGAGGTATCGCAGATGCCTGTCGTGCCATAACATTAAAAGAAAACCCGAATCATCCCACACCTATTATCGCTGGTAACGTAAGTTTTTATAACGAATCTAAATCAGGTGCGATTCCTCCTAGTCCAATCGTGAGTTGTTTGGGTCGTATTCAAGATGTAAACAAGACAATACCCATGCATTTTCAAAAATCAGATTCTATTTTACTGATGGTTGGTCAACGCAAAGATGAGCTGGGCGGCAGTGTATATTACAGCCTTTATAATGAGCTGGGGATCAATCTGCCGAAGCCTGATCTTAAAGAAGTAAAAAATCAAATCTTTGCCCTGAATAATTGTATTGAAAAGCGTTTGATTCTATCCTGCCATGATATCGCGGATGGTGGCGTTGCGTCTGCTGTTGCCGAAATGACATTTGGAAATGAAATCGGGTGTGATGTCAAAATCATTAATGATTTACGTACAGATACAATTTTATTTTCTGAAACGGGGGGATTCATTTTAGAATTATCAATGAATAATATGGAAGCAGTACAATCCATATTTTCTCATCATGGGATTGAACTAATTAAAATCGGATCAACAAATGATTCAAGGGCGATGGTTTTTAATAGTGTTGTCAAATTATCTGTGAAACACGCAAAAGATGCATGGACAAATGGATTGCGTGAAAAATTATAATGGCTAAAATCAACTACAAATCAGCCGGCGTAGATATTGATGCCGGAAATGAGGCGGTGGATCGGATCAAATATGGTGTGCAATCTACTTTTACATCTAATGTCCTTGCTGGAATCGGTGGTTTTGGTGCCCTCTACGATCTGAAACCAATTCTAAACAGTTATAAAAATCCGGTTATGGTTCAAAGCATTGACGGTGTAGGCACAAAAACAATCATCGCTAGAAAACTAGGAAAATTTGACACGATCGGCATTGATCTTTTAAGTGCCACTGCCAATGATATTTTAGTTATGGGGGCTCGGCCACTAACCTTCCTGGATTATATAGCAAACGATAGGCTGAAGCCTGAGATCATAGAAGAAATCGTCTCTGGAATGGTGAAAGCCTGCAAGGAGACCCGCGTGTCATTGGTCGGTGGTGAAACAGCTGAAATGCCAGATACTTATTTGTCTGGAGAACATGATCTTGTTGGGGTCATTACTGGCGTTGTGGAAAAAGAATGTATTATTACGGGTGATTCCATTATGCCCGGGGATTCTGTGTTGGGACTACCTTCTAATGGACTACATACCAACGGTTATTCTTTTGCTCGAAAACTCTTTTTTGATATTGGTCAATATGATGTGCATGATTCCCTCCCGGAATTAGAAAAATCAGTCGGACTTACACTATTAGAGCCTCATATTAATTATACAAATCATGTGTTTGCAGTATTGGACAAGAGCATTGACATTAAAGGCATAGCACATATTACTGGCGGTGGTCTATTAGAAAATATTCCACGCATTTTACCTGATGGTTGTGGTATTAAAATTCAAAAAGGGTCTTGGCCAAAACCTCCTGTTTTTGATGTAATGCAACATATAGGCAAAGTAGAGAAAAATGAAATGTACCGCACTTTTAACATGGGGATTGGGATGGTATTTATTGTTGATCCGTCCAATGTAAACATAGTTAAAAATGTGCTTAATAATTTAACAGAAGTTTACGAAATCGGTAATGTAGTAAAAGGCAAAAAAGAAGTGAGCGTTTAATAATGTCCAGTATTGCGGTCGTCCAATTTCCCGGATCCAATACAGAACGAGAAACATTCATGGCTTGTTATCGGGTTGGTTTAAACCCTGTCGAGTTTTTATGGAATGAATCTGCAGAAAAATTAGTACAATTTGATGGTTACATTATCGTTGGCGGTTTTTCTTATGAGGATCGTTCCAGAGCAGGTATCATTGCCGCGCTTGATCCCATCATAAAACAAGTCAAACTGGAAGCAGAAAAAGGCAAACCCGTTCTAGGCATTTGTAACGGTGCACAGATTTTAGTAGAAAGCGGACTTGTCCCCGGGCTTCAAGGTTATTCCATAGGAATGGCGCTTACAGATAATAAACGGGTTAAAGGGGGTCGTGTGATTGGTGTTGGTTATTATAATACATGGGCCAATCTGCAGAACTCTATACCATCAGACCGATGTGCTTTTACACAACATTTAAAAACTGGTGAATGGATCAATATTCCTTTAGCTCACGGTGAAGGTCGTTTTATTGTTCCAGAAGAATTGCTAGAAAAAATGATTGCGAATAATCAAACAGTTTATCGTTACTGTGATGATAATGGTAGTATTATAGATGAGTTCCCCACGAACCCAAATGGGTCTATGTACAATCTAGCGGCAGTATGTAATCCAGCTGGAAACGTCATGGCCATAATGCCTCACCCAGAGCGAACCAATAACGGTGATGTTATATTTTCATCTATGAAAGAATTTATAGAAAACGGAACTCCTGCTATAGATTGT
The DNA here is from genome assembly GCA_012964665.1 of Fidelibacterota bacterium. Classification (GTDB taxonomy): domain Bacteria; phylum Fidelibacterota; class Marinisomatia; order Marinisomatales; family TCS55; genus TCS55. Next base: position 5,181 of record DTTO01000010.1, on the reverse strand, counting down.
ACTCTTTCCTTCGAACGCCCACACTATGAAGTAACACAATACAACCCAAATGGTCGTACCACGGAATGGGTAATTGATATGATCATCGCAGATAATGAAGCATCATCAGTACAAAATGCGCTGAAGCATTTGGGGTTCAATATTGCCATTAAGCGACAAACCCACTGGGAGATAACAATCGGCAGTGATCGGGAACATGCTCTTCAAAAAATTAATGATACTGGTGAGCTATACAATTCTAACAAAGAATTTATCAGTACAATCCAAAGAAAAGAAAACACCGCATCTTTCTTGGTGCGCCAAAAAGAAGATATGATTGGCCGATCAAAATTTGAGTCTTTAACCCGACGCTTTGAAATTAATGAAATTTCACAACTAAAACGCGGTGTCATATGGAATGTGATTGTAAACAGCGGTAATTTTGAAACCATACTAGACCAAATTTTAGACACACACATATTATTCAACCCTTTATCTCATGAATGTTATCGAATCAACTGAACACTATAAAGCCCGTATCAATGCTGAGCTAAACAACACATTAACCGAAACCGCTTTATCTTCTGGAAGCAAAAGGACTGGCAAGGTCCGAGATCAATATGAACTTGATAACAAGATCGTACTGATCACTACGGACCGCCAAAGCGCTTTTGACCGCGTACTGGCATCCATACCATTCAAAGGACAGGTGCTAAATCTTACCAGCGCCTGGTGGTTTGACCAGACCAAGGATATTATCCCTAATCATGTAATCAAAATTCCTGATCCTAATGTAACTATAGTAAAAAAATGTGAGGTTTTTCCAATCGAGTTTGTAGTCAGGGGTTACATCACTGGCAGCACAAGCACATCTCTCTGGACAGTGTATAATAATGGTGATCGCGAATACTGTGGAAATGCGCTCCAAGAAGGTTTGGTTAAAAACCAAAAACTAGATACCAATATGCTCACGCCCACAACCAAGGAAGAGCATCACGACCGTCCTATCTCTCCTGATGAAATCATAAGTGAGGAGTGGATGACCCAAAAAGATTGGGACTATTGTAGCCAAATGGCGCTGGAATTATTTGCTTTTGGACAGGTAAAATCAAGACAAAACGGCATGATTCTTGTGGATACAAAATATGAAATGGGTCGAGACAAAGATGGAATAATTAGACTTATCGATGAAATCCACACACCAGATTCGAGCCGTTATTGGGTCGCGAACACCTATGAAGAGCGTATGTCTGCGGGACAGGAACCACAAAATATTGATAAGGAATTTTTGCGTCTTTGGTTTGTAGATAACTGTGATCCATACAATGATAAAATTTTGCCCGACGCACCAGAAGAATTGGTGGCTGAACTTTCAAGTCGTTATATCTATTTATATGAAACTGTTGTTGGCGAGTCTTTTCCGTTCCCCGATGCGAGTAAGCTTGTTGAAGAAAGAATTAATGAAAACTTAAAGGGCCTTTTATGAAAGCAGTAATTATTATGGGTTCAGCGTCGGATGAGCCTCATGCAAAAAAAATTACGGACAAACTGGATAAGTATGGAATTTCTTGGGAACAACATGCCGCATCGGCCCACAAGCAACCATTAAAAGTCTTGGAGATTCTTGATGCTAACAAAGATAGTAAAGATATTATCTATATAACCATCGCTGGGCGGTCTAATGCTCTGTCTGGATTTGTTGCGGCCAATTCAGAATTTCCCACACTAGGTTGTCCGCCTTTTTCTGATAAATCAGATATGTTAATCAACATCCATTCCACGTTACAGATGCCGAGCAACACCCCGGTGCTTACTGTGATTGATCCTGGCAATTGCGCTTTGGCGGTTAAACGGATCTTTGGTGTCTAATCGGCTGAACGCTATTTCTCCATTAGACGGGCGCTATTTTAGTAGCGTGGGGAACTTATCCACCTATTTTTCTGAAACGGCGCTTATGACATATCGGCTAAAAGTCGAGATCGAATATCTGATCGCATTAGCTAATGAAAAAGGAATAGAAAACCTTTCACCTTTTTCTAATAATCAACAATCCCGCTTACGAAAATTCTATCAAAATTTTAATTCTACTTGTGCCAAACAAGTTAAAGCCATAGAAGCCACAACCAATCATGATGTAAAAGCAATTGAATATTATATTCAGGGCAAGGTTAAAAAATCTTTACACCCCTGGATCCATTTTGGGCTTACATCAGAAGATATAAATAATCTATCCTATTCACTTATGTGGCAAGATGGATTGAAACAGATATATGTTCCTGCGCTTCAGTCAGTTAATAATTTATTAAAGGGATTTGCCAAAAAATATAAAAACACTTCTATGTTAGCGCTTACCCACGGCCAGCCAGCAACACCAACAACTTTTGGGAAGGAGATTGCTGTTTTCTACGTGCGCCTTGATAGACAAATCCAGCAGATCAAATCCAATATATTGTTAGGAAAGTTTGGTGGTGCTACGGGGACATGGTCCGCTCAAATGGCTGCTTATCCCAAAGTAAACTGGATACGGTTTTCTTCCCGTTTTGTTAAATTAATTGGGCTTAAGCCTAACCTTATAACGACTCAAATCGAACCCCACGATTCATTGGTAGAAAGTTATCACCAAGTTATTCGAATTAATTCCATTCTTACCGATTTTTGTCGAGATATGTGGTTTTATATAAGTCGAGGCATTATCGGACAGAAACATATAAAAGGAGAAGTGGGGTCATCCACTATGCCCCATAAAATAAACCCCATTCAATTTGAAAATGCAGAAGGAAATCTCGGCATTTCAAACGCTTTGTTAAACCACCTTTCAACAAAATTGCCTGTTTCCCGAATGCAGCGTGACTTAACCGATTCTACCACTTTACGCAACCAAGGCGTGGCTTTAGGTCACTCCTATCTATCCCTGCAGAATATATTAAAAGGTTTAAAAAGAACCACCATCAACAGCGTCCAAATTTCTTCTGAATTGAATAATCACTGGGAGGTGTTGGCTGAAGGGGTGCAAACAATCCTTCGTAAGGCTGGCAAACCTGATGCTTACGAACAATTAAAAAAGATAACACGAGGTCAAAAATTTGATCAAGAGGCTTTTACTGCATTCCTTACCAGCCTTAAAATTCCAGATGACGATAAACAATCCCTGCTGAATTTGACGCCCGATAACTACATTGGTTTGGCACCTAAACTAGTAGAGATGATATAATGTGTGGTGTGGTTGGTATCATTTCTACTCAGAAACCGGTCGCGGGTGAGTTATACGAAAGCCTGATCCATCTACAGCACCGCGGTCAAGATGCTGCTGGAATGATGACCTATAACAAACGTTTCCATGAAAAAAAGGGGACTGGGTACATCCGTGATATTTTTGATGAACAAAACATGGCGCGCTTACAAGGCAAGGTGGGTATCGGACACACGCGTTATCCTACTGTTGGTGGTTTCAGCGTTGAAGAGGCGCAACCGGTAATGACCCACGTTCCACACGGCATCGCCATGGCCCATAACGGGAACCTGGTTAATTATAATGACCTGGTTAACGAAGTAAACGAACAAGACCATCGGCTTATTAATTCCTCTGTTGATATTGAGGTCATCCTCCACATTTTTGCCCATGCCTTAGATCATCCAAAGACAGATATTAAAAATCTTAGTTTTTTTGACCAAATTTGTCAAGCCGTTGACACGGTTTTTCATAGGGCCAGTGGTGCTTATTCTGTTATAGGAACTATTATGAATAAGGGCATGGTTGTTTTTCGCGACCCCCATGGAATACGGCCCCTAGTCAAGGGTGTTCGACAAAATAATGATGGTACAACAGATCATATTTTTGCTTCCGAAACAACCATGTTTTATGCCCTTGGTTTTGAATTAGATGGAAACGTTGCCCCTGGTGAGGTTATCTACATTGAAGAAAACGGCACTGTTCACAGTCGCACATTAAAAAACGAACAGTTTACACCTTGTATATTCGAATATGTTTATTTTGCCCGGCCTGACTCTATCCAAAACGAAATTAGTGTATACCGATCTCGTCTTCGCATGGGTCAGAACCTTGCAAAGCGCTGGAAGGAACAATATCCAGATATTACCCCGGATATTGTTATTCCAGCACCATCCACCGCAAATACCGCTGCATTAAGTTTTGCCAATGAATTAGGCGTGCGGTTTTCTGAAGGACTATATAAAAACCCTTTTATTGGTAGAACCTTTATTATGCCGGGCCAAGAAATACGTAAAAAATCTGTTCGGTATAAACTGGTTCCCCAAGAATTTGAGATTCGAGATAAAAAAGTGCTAATTGTCGATGACAGTATTGTCCGTGGTAACACAAGTAAAGAAATTGTCCGTATGGTGCGGGAGTTCGGCGCCACAAAAGTATTCTTTGTTTCTGCTTGTCCACCAGTAAAATTTCCGTGTTTTTATGGTGTTGATATGCCCACCCGTGGAGAATTAACCGCCGCCCATCGTAGCGTTTCTGAAATAGAAGAATATATGGGTGTAGACATTTTAATGTACCAAAAAATTGATGATCTTGTCGAAGCGGTTACGCGCAAGGGGGAGCATAACATTGACCGTCCTTGTATGGCTTGTTTAAACGGCCAATATATTACTGGAGATGTAGACGAACATACCATGGAGAGAATGGAACGCCAGCGTAACCATGAACGGTCCAAACAAAAATGAACATCCTTTTGGTTGGCTCAGGGGCCCGAGAACATGCCATTGCCCGTGCGCTAAACAACTCACCACAAGAAAAAAATATTTTTTGTCTGGCATCCAATATGAATCCGGGTATTGTGGAGCTGTGCGCGGAAATCAAAATCGATGATATTAATGACCCGAAACTTGTTTCTAGTTATGCTTTAAAAATTGGTGCCGTGCTTGCAATTGTTGGCCCTGAAAATCCTTTGGCAATGGGTGTTGCCGATGCCCTTTGGGACATCGGCACAAAGGTCGTCGGCCCCAAAAAAAATCTAGCCCAAATCGAAACTTCAAAGGCCTTCGCACGCGATCTTCTAACCGAATACGGCATTCCTGCCTGTCCTGAATACCGGACTTTTTCATCTATGGATGGCGTGTTGCCCTTCCTCCAAACTCTCGGTGAAAATTATGTGGTAAAATACGATGGTTTAGCCGGTGGTAAGGGCGTTAAGGTGGCAGGAGACCACCTGCGCTCCCATGACGAAGCAAAAG
>DTTO01000009.1 GCA_012964665.1 Fidelibacterota bacterium | reverse complement strand
TAGAAAATGAATTGCGACAAAACCCTTTTTTAATTCCGCTGAAGAATCGAGTAAATTAGTGGTCAGTTTGGTAGAGATGTCCATTATGAACAGGTAGAGTCCTTCTTATCAATAATTGTACAAAATGAAAATTTCAGAAAAAATAGCAGATTATATAGCTGAAGAAAAAACTTTTTACAGTTTTGAATTTTTTCCGCCAAAAACAGATTTTGGGATGGATAACCTTTATAGTAGGATTGATAGGATGGCGTCCCTTCATCCTGCTTATATTGATGTCACGTGGGGTGCAGGCGGGTCCACTGCTGATAAAACGCTGGAAATATGTAAAACTATACAGAAATATTTTGGTTTGGAAGTAATGATGCATCTTACCTGTACAAATATGGCAGTATCATCTATCAAAAAAATACTTACAGAAGCAAAAGAGAGTAGTCTATTCAATATATTAGCACTAAGAGGTGATCCGCCAGAGGGATCCCTTACTTGGGAGAAACATGCAGATGGTTTTCGCAATGGGGTTGATCTTGTACGTTATATCAGAAAAGAATTTGGAAATGACTTTTTCTTAGGTGTTGGAGGTTACCCTGATGGCCACCAAGAGCAAACTGATATCGATATTGATATAAACTTTCTTAAAGAAAAAGTGGATGCGGGATCGGACATTGTGGTAACTCAATTATTTTATGATGTTGATAAATTTCTGCTTTTTAGAGATAAATGCATTAAAGCAGGGATAAAAGTACCAATAATCCCAGGTATAATGCCGATCCATAACTATGGCAGATTCTTAAAATTCACCCAATTTTGTGAACTTAGCATTCCTGATTTAGTCTCTACACAATTAGAATCAATTAAGAACGACGATTCCAGTGTAATTAATTTCGGTATTGACCAAGCGACAACAATGTGTAAAAAACTGATTGAAGAAGGTGTACCTGGGTTACATTTTTATACACTGAATCTAGAACATTCTGTTTCAGAAATTTTAAAATCGCTGGATCTTGTTTCATCTCGAGGAATTAGTAAGGAATTACCATGGCGGCAATCAACATTAGGTGATCGAAAAACAAGTGAGGATGTACGCCCAATATATTGGAGTAATCGACCTGTAAGCTATTTAACACGCACAGAAAGCTGGGATGATTTTCCTAATGGTCGTTGGGGTGATATAACAAGCCCAACATTTGGTGAACTGAACCAATATCATGCGATAAGAGCTGGTGCTAAGAGTGATAAAGTAAAGGCACGAAGAAAAAAAATCTGGGGGGAGCCAAAATCTATCAAAGATATAAAAGACGTATTTGTATCATTCTGTAAAGGTAAGATAAATAGTCTGCCCTGGTGTGAAATGCAATTAGCGCAAGAAAGCCAACAGATCTCTAGTAATTTGATCAATTTAAATGAAATGGGGTTTTTTACTATCAACTCCCAGCCAAATGTAAATGGAGCTCCGTCAGAAGATGCCGTAGTTGGGTGGGGTGGCGCAGGTGGAAGGGTTTATCAAAAAGCCTATTTGGAGTTTTTTACGTCAAAAGATAAGTTAAATGCATTACTAAAAAGTATAAAATCAACAGAAAATATTTCCTATCAAGCAATCAACATTGATGGAGATTTAATTACAAACTTGCCAGAAAATAGTGTAATGGCTGTAACGTGGGGCGTTTTTCCTGGCAAGGAAATTATGCAACCTACAATTGTAGATACGCGATCATTTTTAATCTGGAAAGATGAAGCTTTTGGTTTGTGGATGAGTGATTGGGCTTCAATATATGAAAAAAAATCCGCATCATTTAAACTTCTAAAAGAAATATATGAGACCTATTACTTAGTTAATATTGTTGATAATAATTATGTTGATAGCAACCTATTAAAAAAATTATTAAACCATGAAAAAGCTTGAATTGAATAAGATCAAAAAATTATTATTTGGCCATTTCTGTAATACCAGTCTTGGCAAAAATTGTTTTCCAATTTAAATCAAGAGCTTAACATTAATTCCAAACTAACATTTTCTGGATTTTACGAACATTTTTCTAAACTGGTGAAGATCAGTTCTGAATGTCGACTCCTTGTTGCTTTGTCCGGTGGATGTGATTCAGTGGCACTATTGCATTTATGTCAAAAGTTGAAAAGAAAATTGGGCACTGACGTTTACGCAGTTCACGTTAATCATGGCCTAAGAAAAGCCAGTTCAATGGAAGAATTATTTGTAAAGGATCTTTGTAAAGAGTGGGAAATCGATCTGGAAGTATTTTATCCATCAAGAAAACGAAAAAAAGGTGAAAGCATAGAAATGTGGGCTCGGAGAATTCGATACAAAGCTTATGAAGTTACTCAAGAAAAGTTCAATTGTAATTGGGTCCTGACAGCACACCATAGCAATGATCAAATTGAAACAATCCTGATGCATTTGGATGCAGGCTGTGGTGTTGAAGGATTGCAGGGTATGCCAACACAAAATAAATATATTGTAAGACCGCTGTTGATATTTAGTCAAACGTCTATTGAAAAATATGTGAAAGATAATAATCTGTATTTCATTGAGGATAAATCAAATTGGGATTTATCTATTCAAAGGAATTTCATCCGTCATAAAATTGTAAATAAATGGTTACTAAATACTGACCAATTAGCATCTCGTTTTGGCGAATTATCCAGGCAAGCAGTTGATGCAGTGACAAGAATGGATGCGGTCATTTTAAAATTGGCTAATCAAGCAGTAAAAAAAGAGAATGGCCAGATTCTACTGATGGATGAGCAATTCGATTTTCTTTCGAAGAAACAATTAGTACGGTTGACCAAGTTTATTATCGGTGAAAATATGATTTCTTGGAGGCGACACCGTTGGGAAACACTAAGTCAATGGTTTAGGAAAGCAAAAATTGGTTCAATATTGGAATTGAATCTGGACTGGACAGTTTTACGAGATCGTAATTGTTGGGTTTTGATCCGTGGAGATTTGAAACCAGTTAATCTTTCCATTGATAGTCAAGGACAATTTGGGACTGATGGATATACCCTCACATTGAATAAAATTGAAAGTCCAATCGTAAACACTGATCCATTTTATGAAATAATTGATGGTAAAGCGGTGGAAGGAAAAAATTTAATCCTTCGATCATGGCATAAAGGCGATATATTTCAACCTCTAGGAATGGTTGGGCATAAAAAGGTTAGCGATTTTTTAATTGACGAAAAAGTAAATCGCTTTTCGAAGATGCAACAACTTGTTTTAACTGCCAATGATGAGATTATTTGGATCTGTGGTAGACGCCTTGGTGATTTGGCAAAGATTACCGATTCAACAACTGAATATTTGGAACTTTATTTAGAACCTGGGGTAGGATAGCCGTGAAAGTTGATAACGAAAAATTAATTGAGCTGATTTCAGAAAAACAGATCAAAAATAAGGTAGAAGAAATTGCTGCTTCCATATCCAAAATTTATGATGGTGAAGCGCCAATTTTGATCGGTATATTAAATGGTAGTTTTATTTTTTGTGCTGATCTTGTGCGTGCACTTGACATCGATTGTGAAATCGATTTCATCAAGGTTACCAGTTATAAAGGTACACAATCCAAGGGGACGGTAAGGCTTCGCAAAGATATTTCAGCTATTATCACTGATCGTCATGTTATTATTGTGGAAGATATTATTGATTCTGGGTTAACAATAAAATTTATCCGTGACCGAATGCATGAGGCCGGTCCAAAATCAGTAGCTATCGTAACACTATTATTAAAACCGGATATTGCCAAACTGGATTTTGACATTGATTGGGTAGGATTTGAAATTCCGCCTGAATTCGTCGTAGGATACGGCTTGGATTATGACCAAAAACTAAGAAATTTAAGGGGAGTTTACCGCCTCGAAGGAATTGAGAGTGAGTAACGTGAATTCTAAAAAGAAAAATAGATCAAAAAATAACAGACCACAGGGTACTGAAAAGTCATCCCAAACCAGAAAAAAAAATAAAAAAGAAAACAAAGAGTTTCAATGGAAACGGGCTGGAAAAACCAGCCTAGTTTGGGTTCTGATTATCATTTCTGCTGTCTTTTTATCCAATCTATTTACTGGAAAAGGTGCCGATGAAGTTGAGATCCAATATACAGAATATCGCACTTTTCTCAAAGATGGTCTGATCGCGAAAGCGCGTGTTGTAGATGAAGTTTTTCACGGTGAATTATCTGAAAAAAGGATTGTATTGAATGCAGGCGGAATTTCTCAAGAAGTAATAAAATTTCGTTTAAAACTCCCCTTTGTTGATCGCGAAGTTATGAATGAATGGGATCAGCATAACGTGGATTATACGTTTAAGCAAAAATCGATTGACTGGACTGGCTATTTTCTGAACTTATTACCATGGATTGCTATTCTGGCTTTCTGGATTTTTATTATGCGCCGAATGCAAGGCGGCGCCGGCGGTATGAAATCCATTTTTAATTTTGGAAAAAGCCGCGCCAAGATTTGGACCTCTGATAGGCCCAAGGTGACATTTAATGACGTTGCTGGATGCGTGGAAGCAAAAGAAGAATTGATGGAAATTGTGGATTTCCTGAAAAGACCCAAACGTTACCAGAAATTGGGTGCTAAGATACCGCGCGGTGTTTTGTTGGTGGGCCAGCCAGGGACAGGAAAAACACTTTTAGCTCGAGCCGTGGCTGGGCAAGCAAATGTAGCTTTCTATAGCTTAAGCGGGGCAGACTTCGTAGAAATGTTCGTCGGTGTAGGGGCTTCGCGTGTAAGAGATTTATTTGAACAGGGAAAACAAAATCAACCTTGTATTATCTTTATTGATGAACTAGATGCCGTTGGCCGTCAGCGCGGTGCCGGTTTGGGGGGTGGCCACGATGAACGTGAACAAACCTTAAATGCGTTATTGGTGGAAATGGATGGGTTTGAACCTGCTGAAGATATCATACTCATGGCTGCTACGAATCGACCTGATGTATTGGATTCAGCCTTGCTACGGCCTGGGCGCTTTGACCGCCAGATTGTGGTGGATGTTCCTGACGTGAAGGGTAGGCTTGGTATTTTAAAAGTGCATACGAAAAAAATTGTGATGAATAAACGCAAGGTTAAACTGGAAGCCATTGCCAAGGGTACGCCTGGAATGGTGGGTGCAGACCTTGAAAATATTGTTAATGAAGCAGCCTTATTAGCTGCGCGTAAAAAGAAACGTTCTGTAGATATGACCGATTTTGAAGAAGCCAAAGATAAAGTCATGATGGGTGTCCAACGTAAAAGTGTGGTTCTTTCAGAAGAGGAAAAAAAGACCACTGCTTATCATGAAGCAGGCCACACTCTTGTAGCAACACAAACCAAAGGAGCTGATCCGGTGCATAAGGTCACCATCATCCCTCGTGGTCGGGCGCTGGGTGTCACTATGCAATTACCAATAGATGAGAAACACGGTTATTCCCAGGAATATATCGAAGGGCGTTTGGCTATTTTGATGGGTGGCAGAGCAGCGGAAGAATTAATTTTTAATGAACTGACTACTGGCGCAGGAAATGACATAGAGCAGGGTACAAAAATTGCACGGAAAATGGTCTGTGAGTGGGGAATGAGTGATATTCTTGGCCCCATGACATTTGGTAAAAAGAATGAAGAAATTTTTCTCGGACGTGAAATCCAAAGCCACCGGGATTATTCTGAGGCAACTGCACGAATGATTGATGAAGAAGTGGCGCGGATTGTACGGAAGTCCCAGTCCACTGCTAAGCGAATATTAAAACAAAATATTGGTCAGCTGCATGACTTGGCCAAAGCATTGCTGGAGCACGAAACCATAAATGGTGAAGAAGTAACGGCGGTCATGGAAGGGAAACAAATTAAGCGTTCAAAAAACGGGGCAGCCCAAAAACTAAAGAAAAAAAGACGCCGCCGTAAACCTCAAAATAAAAAACCGGAAACATCCGGAAAAAATTAAATGAAAAACGCTCCCCAGAAATGAGGAGCGTTTTTGTATCGGCTATTTTTCAACCGTTGATAAATCCATTATTCTCAATTGAATTCACCCTTAATTTATTGCCTGTTATGATAGTATAAGTATAGATGAATCGACAAGAATTCCAATCTTGGCTCAAGCACCAACCCCATACTCTAATTATGGGTATCCTTAACATGACGCCTGATTCTTTTAGCGATGGCGGGCAGTTTAAATATCATGATCAAGCAATAGATTATGCATTAGAAATGGTAAAGGAGGGGGCGAATATAATCGATATTGGAGGTGAATCGACCCGCCCAGGAGCTAAGGCTGTCCAATTAGAGGAAGAATTAATGCGAACAATTCCGATAATTGAGGCCATCCGCCTAAAGTCCGATTGTTTGATTTCTATCGACACTTATAAATCAAAGGTAGCAAAGGCGGCATTAGACGCAGGCGCAGATATGGTAAACGATATTTCGGGACTGACCTTTGATCATAATATGGCAGCATTAGCAGCTGAACGCAATGTACCTGTCATTATTATGCATATAAAGGGTAAACCTGGAGATATGCAGAAAAATCCCAATTACGACAACCTAATAAAGGAAATTAAAGCATTTTTTGAAGTCCAGATCGCCATAGCAAAAAGAGCAGGAATTGATAGTGGGAATATTATTCTGGATCCCGGTATTGGATTCGGCAAGCTTTTGGAAGATAATTTTGAAATCATCCGCGAATTGGGGCAAATTTCTACCATGGGATATCCCGTTTTACTTGGTCCATCTCGAAAATCTTTTATTGGCTTTGCTCTAGATCTTCCAATAGAAGAGCGAATGGAAGGCACACTGGCATCTATCACAGCTGGTGTGATAAATGGTGCCAAAATTGTTCGAGTTCATGATATACGAGCCACCCGCCGAACATTAACCATTACTGAAAAAATTATGGGAATCAATTAAATGGTTTTGTTCCAAATTGGTTTTCTGACCATTACGCTCATTGATGTGATTGACTTGCTTCTGGTAAGTTGGCTATTCTACAAGATTTATTTGTATTTCAAAGGTACCCGGGCAGGACAAATGTTAGCTGGACTCATCATCTTGATGGTGGGTTCATTCCTTTTTAATGCTTTTGGATTGAGTGCATCTAGCTGGTTGATAAATCAGTTTCAGACAGTATGGGTGGTAGCTTTTGTAATTTTGTTTCAGCCAGAACTGCGTCGCTTACTGATTTATGTGGGTCAAACACGATTCTTTCAACGCATTTTTCGTGTTGGCACATCGAGGACAATTATATCGATTGTGGACGCCGCTTCCCAACTGCAGGAAAGACACTGGGGTGGATTGATTGTAATTCAACGAGAGACTGGTTTGCGCTCCTATAAAGAGCAGGGTACGCAACTTAAAGCGGAAGTGACTGCACCTCTACTGGTGTCTATTTTTAATCCAACTTCACCGCTTCACGATGGAGCTGTCATTATTCAGAATGATATTATTGATGCAGCGGCTTGTATTTTACCTCTGACTGAAAGCACTATGATTGATCCCGAAATGGGGACCCGTCATCGTGCTGCCCTGGGTATTTCTGAGGAAACAGATGCAATTGTAGTTTTAGTGTCTGAAGAGAAAGCTCGAATCTCAGTGGTTGAGGATGGTCGCTTTGCCCATATTAGTATGGATGATATTGCTCTGCGGAAATATTTAAACGATAGGATGTTTATTTCTTCCGGAGATTAACCAATCTGTCATCTAGATTGTCCACCAACTAGATGTAGAACAAAAAACCTCTTTTAATACCAATTGCAGACTGAGATATTCTTTATCTCAGTTTAAAAGCACATAGTTATACCATTCTCCGCTGAAATTCTGAAGATTTTCATCTTATCACAATTGAACAAAAGCGTAAATTTCATTAATGGAACTAATCGATTTAAAAGATCAATACAATGCCGCAGAGAAAAAGTATTCCGAATTGCGGAGGCATCTTTGACTTACCAGCAAAACGAGCTGATTTAGAAAAAATGCGTCAGGTATCCGCCGTGCCTGATTTTTGGAATGATAATGCTGCGGCCTCATCACACCTAAAAAAAACATCTATCCTTGAAAAGGAGATCACGCTCTGGCAGAAATTGGATACTCTTAAGGGGGACATTCAAGTATTAATGGAATTTGGTGAAACAGGTGACACAGAACTAGAAGAAATAAATGTGGAATTGAATAAATTTGTATCAACTATTGAAAATCTAGAATTGAAGATGATTCTGGGTGATTCCCAGGATACGGAAGATGCAATAATGACAATTCATCCTGGTGCTGGTGGTACAGAAAGCCAAGATTGGGCCGAGATGTTGTACCGCATGTATTCTCGTTGGGTGGAACGTAATTCATTTAAAAAGGAAATCATGGATTATCAGCCTGGTGATGAAGCCGGTATCAAAGACCTAACGATAGAGATCAAAGGAGATTATGCTTACGGTTTACTTAAGGCGGAGGCTGGTGTGCACCGTCTGGTGCGCATCTCACCCTTTGATTCCAATAACCGTCGCCATACATCATTCGCATCGGTATTTGTTTATCCTTCACCAGAACAAGAAATTGAAGTTGAAATTAATCCAAATGATTTACGCATTGATACATACCGTGCTAGTGGTGCTGGCGGTCAACATGTGAATAAGACTGATTCAGCTATTCGAATAACTCACATACCTACGGGAATTGTGGTGCAATGTCAGAATGAACGTAGTCAACACAAAAATAAAGCATCTGCAATGAAAGTATTAAAAGCACGGTTGTATCGGTTGGAAGTTGAAAAAGAAAAAGAAATGCTGAAAAATTTAGAAGACAGTAAGATGGATATTGCATGGGGAAGCCAGATTCGATCATATGTATTCCATCCTTATAACATGGTAAAGGATCATCGCACTAAAGAAGAAACAGGCAATATATCGGCGGTGATGGATGGTGATATTGATAAATTTATCTATGCTTATTTGATGCATCAGTTAGGAAAAACCGTTGAAGTGGAGGAAGCTTAAGCCAAATGTCTGAAGAACATAAAAGCCTAAATCAAATTATTGAATTTCGTAAGGAGAAATTGTCCAAATTGAGAGAAGCGGGTGTTGATCCTTATCCGCAAAAATATGAACCAACCCATTTCAGTAATGATATCTTGAATGATTTTAAAAACTTAGAAAAACAGAATGTGAATATCGCTGGGAGAATTATGTCTATACGAAAAATGGGTAAGGCCTCCTTTTTTCATATTCAGGATACAAAGGGGAAGATCCAAGCCTTTATAAGGCAGGATGATGTGGGTGGGGAAAATTATACCCATTTTAAACTTTTAGATATTGGAGATTTTGTAGGTGTAAAGGGCCATGTTTTTAAAACAAAAATGGGAGAAATTTCTATTCACACAGATATCCTGACTATCCTTAGTAAATCCATTCGCCCTTTGCCTATTGTCAAAGAAAAAGAAGGGGAAACATTCGACGCCTTTACTGATAAGGAACAGCGTTATCGCAATAGACATTTGGATTTGATTGTTAACCCGGACGTTAGGGACACTTTTGTAAAACGCGCCAAAATTATTAGTTCTTTGCGTAATTATTTGGATGATCTGGGATTTTTGCAAGTAGAAACCCCAGTTCTTCAACCACTTTATGGTGGCGCCAATGCCCGCCCTTTTACTACCCATCATAATTCATTGGATCAAAAACTCTATCTGCGGATTGCTGATGAACTTTATCTCAAACGTCTTATTATTGGCGGGATTGATCGTGTTTATGAAATTGCTAAAGATTTTCGCAATGAGGGAATGGACCGAAACCATAATCCTGAATTCACTATGTTGGAATTCTATTGGGCTTACGCAGATTATGAAGATAATATGAATCTACTGGAAGATATGATTCGTAAAGTTGCAGAAAGTATTGATACTCTGAATCCGGCTTGGGGTGATTTAAAAATAGATTTATCCAAACCATTTCAGCGTCGACCGCTACTTGAACTGCTCAAAGGGGCTACAGGTGAAGATCTCACAGAAGCATCCGATCAAAAAATGAGAGAAGTTTGCAAGAACAACAATATTGATGTGAAAGCAAATGCTAATTACGGCCAAATGTTATATGAAATGATGGGGAACTTAGTGGAGCCCAAACTGATTCAACCTACATTTATTACAGATTATCCTAAAGTCATTTCACCGTTGGCTAAAAAGCATCGGAATGGGAATCCTCATTTGGTTGAACGTTTTGAATTATTTATCGGCGGTGCTGAGTTTGCCAATGCTTTTACTGAATTGAATGACCCTATCGATCAACGGGAACGATTTGAATATCAGGCACGCCTTGCTGAAAGTGGTGATGACGAAGCTCACCCAGTGGATGAAAATTTTTTACAAGCTGTGGAATGCGGTATGCCACCTACTGCCGGTGTTGGAATTGGAATCGATCGTCTGGTAATGCTTCTAACGGAAAACCGTTCCATCAAAGATGTGATTTTATTCCCAGCCATGCGTACTGAAGAGTAAAATTTAATCCAATGAATTTCCCTTTTTATTTATCGACGCGATACCTTCGTTCAGCGCAAAAGGGGAGTTTTACACGTGTGGCCGGAGTTTTGTCTGTGGCAGGACTTGCAGTAGGTATTTCTGCTCTTCTTATTACTTTATTTATTTTGAATGGATTTGAAAAGGTAATATCAAAAAAAATTGCTGACTTTGATGGACATATCCGTATCAAACATTATCTAAACTATCCTATCCCATCAGAAATTTTGGGGATGGATAGCATTCTGGTTCATTATAAAGAAACAGTTTTCCAGTCTCGATTTATCCAGAGGCCTGCGCTGCTTCGGAAAGGAAAGCAAGCTGAAGGTATTATTGTCGAAGGAATTGAACGAGGCAAGGTTGGATTTATAAGCGATATATTGGTTAGTGGAACAAATGATATTGGTGGTAATCAAATTGTAATTGGCGAACGTCTGGCCAATCAACTTGACATTACTATTGGAGATAAAATTGTTCTTTTTGACCTGGCTACATTAAATGGGTCGAATAAACGCTTAAAGCAATTCGTTGCGGTAGGTTTTTTTCATTCTGGAATGTTGGAATATGACAATCATATGATTTATATGAATCTGGAGCAAGCCAATGAATTATTCCATATGAATGGAAAAGTTTCGGGCCAAATCCTACGTTTGAACAAATCAAAATGGGCGGATGATTTATCCAGATCTTTGAAAAATGGCTTGGCTTATCCTTACATGGTAATGACTTGGAAAGAGAAAAACCGTTCTCTTTTCAAATGGATGAATGTACAACGTTGGCCAATTTTATTTATCTTTAGCCTCATTGCCATGGTAGGTTTGGTAAATATTATTTCAGCCCTTGCAATGATAGTCCTTGATAAAACACGACAAATCGGCGTCTTAAAATCTCTGGGCATATCACAAACAGGGTTAAGGCAGTTATTTCTATTTTATGGATTCATGATAGGCCTAGCGGGTGCAATTATTGGATCTTTGTTGGCCTTGCTTTTGGCTTGGATTCAGAACAATTTTAAAATCATTACCCTCCCTGAGGATATTTACTTTATGGATTTTATTCCAATGGATGTATCCACTGTTGATGTGTTTTCGATAGTTATAATTGCGATTGTTTGTGCAATTTTTGCAGCGGTTTGGCCAACGGTCCGGGCGGAACGCATTGAACCAGCAGACGCGCTAAGATACGAATGAAGTTTGCAATTTTCATTGCTCGCCGATTCATGCTAGGTGGTAAAGGTGCCGGCCCTAGTCGTCTTAATGGTTGGATTGCCATTGTTGGTTTGGCTATCGGATGTATTGCGATGATTCTTTCTGTATCTGTCCTAAATGGATTTGAATCACGTGTAATAAGCCGTATCATTGGTTTTGAGGGAGATATTCGAGTAAGTGATATGACCAATTGGGAAGAAAATATTGATAAAATTCGGTCTATGGAAAATGTAAAAGAGGTTTTGGCTTTTCAAGAGCGGAAGGGTCTTATCATTGGCAGAGATGAAGTACAGCGGATGGTTTTGTTCAAAGCTGTTGATACAAAATTGATTACATCATTCTATGATTTAAATTTATTGACAGGTGACAATCTTCCTGATCTTCCTTTGGTGTATTTAGGTGAAATGACGGCAAGAAGGCTCAATGTCTCTATTGGAGATGGCATTCGAATCATGAGTCCAATCGATGAGGGAACTAGTTGGGGATTTCCCCAACAGATTCAATGTGTAATAGGCGGTATTTTTAATATTCAGGTATTAGATTTGGATGACAAAATTGTTTTTATTCCATCCGAAGTTGGGAATAGACTTTTTACCCGTAAAAATGGTCCCGATGGAGCGGATATCCGTCTTTTTGAAAATGCTGATACCGACCGGATTGCAATGTCCATTCAAAAACATTTCCCTAGTGTAAAAGTAGAAACCTGGGGAGATCTGCATAATGAATTATTTAGCGCAATGGAATTTGAGCGTATTGGGGCCTTGGTGGTTTTGAGCATGATTATTTTGGTGGCTTGTTTCAATCTTATTACAACTCTGATGTTGGTCACTGCCCAAAAGATGAGAGAGTTCGGTATCTTACAGATCATGGGGACCACCCAAAATTTGGTCCGATCCATTGTGATGTATCAAGGAAGCATGATTGGAGGCATAGGCATATCGATTGGTTTGGGAATTGGACTTTTGCTCATTCTCTTGCAAAATATTTTTGGAATCATCACTTTACCAGAAGATATTTATTTCACACCATATTTGCCCATGGTGATTTTTGCCTATGATTTCATAACTATCTTGTCTATTTCTTTAGGAATGGTCATTTTATCGACCTGGATAGCAGCAAAACGCGCTTTAATGATCTCACCTATTGAAGCAGTTTATTTAGAAAAATGATACTTAGCGCAAAGAACCTTTCCAAATCATATCGTAACGGTACAAAAAAATTATCCGTTTTTAAAGATGTGTCTATGGAAGTGAAACGGGGCGACCTCATCACAATTATGGGTCCCAGTGGTGCTGGGAAATCTACACTATTGAATATTTTAGGGACCTTGGATCGATCTGATAGTGGAATACTTATTTTGGATGACCAAAACATTGATGCGCTTACTAATAATCAACTTGCACATTTACGAAATTCTTTCCTCGGATTTGTCTTTCAATTCCATCATTTACTACCGGAATTCACTGCTTTTGAGAATGTTCTACTCCCAAACCAAATTGCAGGAAAGAAAGACAATATTCAAAAAGCTGAAGAATTACTAAACTATATTGGTATCATTGATAGGAAAGACCATTACCCATTCCAACTATCGGGCGGTGAACGATTGAGAGTGGCTGTTGTTCGGGCTTTAATGAATGAGACTAAGCTGGTATTAGCAGATGAACCTACTGGAAATCTTGATTTGGAGAATGCTAATCGCTTGATTGGTCTATTTCAAAAGATAAATACTGAGTTTAAGCAGGCTTTTGTGATTACTACCCACAACTCTGAAGTAGCATCCATTGGTAATAAACAATTTTATCTAGAGAATGGAACACTTTCACAATTAGATAGTATTTGATCCTGAAATATCCCTGTTTAATTTCGTGGTAGCATGAAAGAAAATTTTTCCAAGCGCGTTCAAAATATAATGAAATATGCAAAGGAGGAAGCAATTCGCCTAGGGCATAGTTATGTTGGGTCCGAACATTTATTATTAGGTCTTTTAAGGGAAGATTCGGGACTTGGTTCTAAAATTTTTGATATTTACGATTGTGACATTGAGGACATACGAGCCATGGTAGAGGATATGATCAAAACTTCGGGCGGAACAATGACACTGGGACATTTGCCATTGACGCGTCGAGCCGAACGTATTCTTAGAAATGCTTTTAATGAAGCATCTACAATGGGAGCAACCATTGCAGATGACGAGCATCTCCTTTTAGCTATTCTTAAGGAAACGGAAGGCATTGCTTACGAAGTACTTAACTCCCACAATTTGGATTATGACAGTGTAGTTGACTTGATAAAGGATGATGGCCAGGAAGAAGAATCTGTTACGCCGGCGAAAAGGAAAGAAAAAACAGTCAAATCGAAAACACCGGCATTAGACCATTTTTCAAGAGATATTACTCAAGCTGCCAGACAAGGAAAACTTGACCCTGTTATTGGTCGCAAGGATGAGATTGAGCGCGTAGCACAGATTTTATCACGGCGCAAAAAGAACAACCCTGTTTTAATCGGCGAGCCAGGTGTAGGGAA
This sequence comes from Fidelibacterota bacterium, assembly GCA_012964665.1. Classification (GTDB taxonomy): domain Bacteria; phylum Fidelibacterota; class Marinisomatia; order Marinisomatales; family TCS55; genus TCS55. The sequence continues at coordinate 32,509 of DTTO01000009.1, read as the reverse complement.
AACGGCCATAATAGAAGGACTCGCACAAAGAATTATTTACAAGGATGTTCCACGCATAATTCACAATAAACGCATTTTATCTCTTGATTTAGCCGGGCTTGTGGCAGGTACAAAATATCGTGGCCAGTTTGAAGAACGTATAAAAACTGTTATGATTGAACTAGAAAAAACAGATGACCTGATATTATTTATTGATGAACTGCATACACTTGTTGGGGCTGGTGGTGCTTCCGGTTCTCTTGATGCTTCCAACATGTTTAAGCCGGCACTTGCTCGTGGAGATATTCATTGTATCGGAGCAACGACGTTAGATGAATATCGGAAATATGTAGAAAAAGACGGTGCACTGGAACGCCGTTTTCAGAAAATAAATATTGTTCCTCCATCTGTAGATGAATCTATTGCGATTCTCAGGGGTCTTAAACCCGGATACGAAAAACATCACAATGTAATTTATGATGAGGAAGCGATTGAAGCCTGCGTTCAACTTTCTTATCGATATATTACTGATAAATTTTTACCCGATAAAGCCATCGATATCATGGATGAAGCCGGTTCACGAGCTCATATGCTGAATATGAAAGTACCTCAGGAAGTTATCGATCTCGAGCTGGAAATTGAAAAAGTCCGTTCGAAAAAAGATTCAGTTGTGGTTGCCCAAAGATTTGAAGATGCTGCAAATCTTCGTGATACTGAACAAAAATTGGTTCGGAAATTGAAGAATCTTCAAAAAGACTGGCAAATGAATGAGGAGTCCAACCCTATCCGGGTAACGGAAGATAGTATTGCGGACGTGGTTTCTATGGTCACTCGGATTCCCGTACGAAAAGTAGCACAATCTGAAGGGCAGAAACTTTTGAAAATGAAAGATGAAATATCTGAATATATTATCGGGCAAAATCGTGCTATTGATAGTTTAAGCCGAGCGATTCAGCGCTCCCGAGCAGGACTAAAAAGTCCTAATCGTCCAATAGGTGTTTTCCTTTTTTTAGGCCCAACTGGTGTAGGTAAAACCGAAACGGCTAAAGTTTTAGCTAATTATTTATTCAGTCATAGTGATGCACTTATCAAATTGGATATGAGTGAATATGGGGAACGTTTTTCAGTTTCAAGACTCATTGGTGCCCCTCCTGGATATGTAGGGTATGAAGAGGGTGGAGAACTAACTGAGAAAGTCCGTCGAAACCCTTACTCAGTAATTTTGTTTGATGAAATTGAAAAAGCCCACCCAGACGTATTTAATGTACTTCTGCAATTATTTGATGAAGGTGTATTGACCGATGGAATAGGGCGAAAAGTTGATTTTAAAAATACTATTATTATTTTGACTTCCAATATTGGTACTAAAGAAATACATGGTAGTGGTGCCTTCGGATTTAGCGAAAGTACTGAGAAAGCCAACTATGAGGCTATGCGCGATCGTATTTTAGATTTAATGAAGGATACCTTTAACCCTGAATTTTTAAATCGCTTGGATGAAACGATTGTATATCATCCATTAACGAAAAAACATGTTCTCAATATTATTGATTTACAATTAATGGATCTGCATGAAAATCTGGATAAAATAGGCTTAACCCTATCAGTAACAAAAAAGGCAAAAGCACTAATCGTTGAAAAAGGATATAACCCTGAATTTGGTGTCAGGTTTTTACGGCGGGAAATTCAAAGTTCTTTAGAAGACCCTTTATCAGAATTGTTACTAGGAAAGGTTTTTCACGATTCAAAAGGTATTAAAGTAGATGTAAAACAAAAAGAACTTGAATTTTTTCCGGTAAAGGTAAAATCTAAGCGAAAACCATCTCCTAGCAAAAAATCAAAAAAGAAGAAAACGCCAGTCAAACCTATCGATTCCTAATAATTTTCTGTCATTTATAGCGATAATTATTTATAAGTCTGCCATATAGGTTAACTAATTACCTTGGCATAATAATTGAATTTATAAAAGAAAAATTAATTTTTCATTTACTTTAAGGAGTATAAATGATGGAAAAAATCATTGGAATAGACCTTGGAACAACCAATTCATGTGTGGCAGTTCTCGAAGGCGGCGAACCAACTATAATTACTAGCACGGAAGGGGGTCGTACAACTCCCTCAATTGTTGCCTTCACCAAAAAAGGTGACCGTCTTGTTGGACAACTGGCTAAACGTCAGGCTGTAACCAATCCACAGAATACAGTATTTTCGATTAAACGCTTCATGGGACGGATGTTTAATGAAGTAGGCACAGAAATTAAAGAAGTCCCCTATAAAGTAAGCAAAGGTGAGTCTGGTTCTGTCGTTGTTGAAGCTGGCGGTAAAAACTATACACCACCAGAAATTGGTGCCATGGTTCTGCAAAAATTGAAACAGACAGCTGAAGAACATTTGGGGGCCACCGTTACTGATGCGGTAATTACCGTTCCGGCATATTTTAATGATTCCCAACGCCAAGCAACCAAAGATGCGGGTAAGATTGCCGGGCTAAATGTTCGTCGGATCATAAATGAACCGACGGCTGCTTCTTTGGCCTATGGTTTGGAAAGGAAAAAAGAAGAAACAATTGCTGTATTTGACTTAGGTGGTGGCACCTTCGATATTTCTATCCTTGAATTAGGTGATGGTGTTTTTGAAGTGAAATCAACCAATGGTGATACACATCTTGGTGGCGATGATTTTGATCAAAAAATTATAGATTGGATCGCTTCCGAGTTTAAAAAAACTGATGGGGTTGATCTAAAAAAAGATCCCATGGCATTACAGCGCCTTCGTGAATCCGCTGAAACTGCTAAGAGAGAACTGTCCAGTTCCAAGCAAGCCGAAATCAATCTACCTTTTATCACTGCCGATTCATCGGGCCCGAAACATTTGAACTTCACACTCACTCGAGCTAAGTTTGAAGAATTGGTTTCAGATCTTATCGAAAGAACGGTAGAACCATGTATTAAAGCAATCAAAGATGCGGGTCTGACAGCATCAAAAATTGATGAAGTGATTTTGGTTGGTGGTTCTACCCGAATACCTAAAATCCAGGAGCAGGTTAAAGAAATCTTTAAGAAGGAACCAAACAAAAGTGTAAACCCAGATGAAGTAGTAGCCCTTGGCGCTGCAATTCAAGGTGGCGTTTTGGCTGGAGATGTGGATGATATTTTACTGTTGGATGTAACACCCCTTTCTCTGGGAATTGAAACTTTAGGTAGTGTTTCTACCAAATTAATTGAAAGGAATACAACTATTCCCACTAAGAAATCTCAGGTGTTCTCTACCGCTGCGGATAATCAAACCACGGTAGAAATCCATGTCTTGCAGGGAGAGCGTGAAATGGCGGTAGATAATAAAACGATAGGCCGATTCCATTTAGATGGCATTCCTCCTGCGCCACGAGGTATACCTCAGGTAGAAGTAACCTTCGATATTGATGCCAATGGTATTTTGAATGTAAGTGCGAAAGATAAAGCCACAGGCAAAGAGCAAAGCATTCGGATCGAAGCGTCTAGTGGTCTATCCGATGCTGAAGTGGAAAAAATGGTGAAAGATGCGAAAAAGCATGAAGGGGAAGATAAAACCAAACGTGAATTAATCGATATGCAGAACCAGGCCGAACAACTCATTTATCAGACGGAAAAGAATCTGGAAGAGTATAAAGATAAACTTGATAAGGATGAAAAGAAATCCCTTGAAGATGCTGTGGCAACGGTGAAAACTGTCAAAGAAGGATCTGATGGGGACGCTCTGAAAGCAGCCATCGACGAACTTAATACAGCCTGGAATTCAGTAGCATCAAAAATGTATGAAGCGGCCAAAGAAGAGGGCGCTGCAGCTGGTACTGAAGAAGCTGAAGTAGGGGAAAAAAAATCCAAGTCTAAAAAGAAAAATGATGCTGAAATTGAGGATGCAGACTTTGAAGTTGTAGATTAAATAGGTCTGGAAAAGCAAAATAAAAAAGCGTCCTGAATTGGGACGCTTTTTTTGTTTATGGAACTGAAGACATGTAATTTCGTAACGGTGTTAAAGCAATACATATATTAATGACCAGACGCCATACCATTTATGTTAGCCTTGCCTTTACAATTATTATTGCAGGGTTTTTTCTTTTTAAGCCAGGTATTTGGCAGAATCGGATTGAAACCTATCTTAATCGTCAATTGAATCAAAGTGGATGGCAAGTTGAAATCAGTGATATTTCAGGGCATCTATTTACCACTTTACGCTCGGACACTCTATCGTTAATTCATAGGAATGGCGCTTCTATATTTTTACCAAATATTACAACAAGAATCAAAATAATATCTTTAATGAAGGGTAGAATTGAAATTGATCAATTATATGTATCACATGTTGCAATTCGACCTTATTTTGAAACCAATGCCGATTCAGTATTAATCAATTCATTCAGGTTTGCTCCGGAAAATATTCCGTTGAATATTAGCAAATTACGAATAGACGGTAATATCAATGTTCCATTTAATGATTCAACCCGAAACGTTCAGTTTTTGATTGATGGCCGTGTGAATGAAGGCCGGCATGAAATGGAATTAGATTTAGAGCAATTTGAAATATTTTGTATTTCGCCAAAAATCGATTTGGCAGTCCAAAATATCAAAGGAAAATTGTCATCTAAAGCGATAACCGTAAGTGTCGAAAAAGCAAATTTTAACGGATTCGACATTAGTGGACAATTTAATTTTGACAAAGGCGAAGAATCGATAATTCGTGCCCAATTAGAGTTATCAGACTATGAAATTCCCAATCAAATCTTTTCCCGATTACCTTTACAGCCCGATTTATCCAAAATCTCCGCCACCTTTCATTTTGAATCGAATCTATCCAGTTTTATAGGTGATTTATTTGTGCAAAATGAATTAGGACTGGATATGGGTGGTAGTTTTAATTTGATGCGACTGGACGATTTTTTTCATTTACAATCTCTTGAACTTACAGGGAATGACGCTTCTCTAAAGGCACAGGGGATTTTTGAGAACAGCGGGCGCTTTAATGGAACAGTCGAACTTCAGAAATTCGATGTAAGTCAATGGTTATTAAACCAGAAAAAAACTAATTTATCGGGATATGTACTGGTTGATGGTGAAATTCTTGAAACACAAATAACTGCGCTAGACATTAATGCCGAAATTACTGAATCCATACTTTTTGACCGGAAAACATCTTCAATTTCAGGTGGTGTTTCTTATAAAGATAATAAATTAACCATCAACAATCCGTTAACAATGACAATCGGTCCATCGATTGTTTCTATTAGTGGATTTGCCAATTTTCAAGAGGAATTTCTGGACCTAGATCTAACATTGACAGATGCGTCGTATTTTTTAATCAATAATTTTTGGACAGATTCCTTATCTGGTGGTTCAGCTACAGGATCGATGGAACTCAATGGGCCCTTTGATACATTGGGAATACGAGCTGAAGGTATTATTGATGGGTTACAGTATAATAACATTTCACTGTCCTCATTCCAATTTTCGGGGAAGTTGAATAATTTGAATGAATTTAACGATGGATCTATTACAGTTAAATTTGGAAAAGGCATCTGGAATGAACAAGGATTTGAGAGTGGAACAGGTGAATTTCAATTACTGCAGGATTCTATAGAAATTTCCAGTTTCGAACTAAAAAATGGGCAAGACTATCTTCAGTTTAATGGGTTGCTTCAAAATGATAGTATTTTAATTCTGGATCGGTTCCAGATTGCATATCGAGGCCATTATATGGTTAATCCCCGCCCAATTAACATTGTCAAGATAGATGATAGTTTTTTCTTTGAACCTTTTGAGGTTCATGTGGATGATGGAATTATTGAGGGATTCATCAAAACAAATCCTTTCAGGGGACGTTTAAAATTTTCAAATGTTACAACAGAAATACTAGAATTGGCGAATAAGGATTTTGGCTATGAACTAACGGGAAATATTTTTGGAGAAGTTTCGGTTGGCCAAGATTTAAATCCTGATGATTTTAGTCTAGATATTACCCTAAAAAATGGTGGAATAGCTAATCAGCCCTTTGACGATTTATATATCTCAACGCTATATCGTGAAGGTGTCTTGCATCTTGAAGAATTAACCCTAACAGAAGGTGAAAAAACAGGACTCCAGGTGATGGGGACTTTCCCCGTTATCACTGATTCTACAAAACCCACAATTGTGAATGTTCAATCTAACTTTAAAAATGTGGATCTAAGAATCCTTACCCAATTCACACCCAAATGGAAACCTTTATTGTTTGGCCAATTTACCGGAAAGTTCACTATGGGTGGCACAACGCAAGAGACGATTTTTGATTTAAGTGGAAAGGTTGAAAATGCCTTTTATGATCGGATATCACTTGGCACTGTCAATGGTGAAGGTCATTACTCTAATAAACAACTCAAGTTTAATCAGTTTAGTTCGAGCTGGAATGGTAATTATGTTATCGGTGAAGCATTACTACCTGTTGATTTCGATATAGCATCACCTAATGCGCAACGATGGCACCCTAATGGTGAATTAATTGTAAAAACAGAAGGGGATTTTCGTTCAGCTGTCTTTTTATCGGAATATTTAGCTGAAACGGATTCTATCATTGGAGATATCAAAATTCACTTGGGCATTCAGGGGCCTCCGGATAAATTGGTCCGAAACGGAAATATTATCATTAAAAATGGGAAAATATTTTCTGTGCTTATGGATGAACCTATTCACCATATTTTTGCTTCAGGCGATCTTATAGATAACCAATTATCCATCCATTCTTTTTCTGGTGCCTTATATGACTCTCAATCCAAAGTTGATTCATCTCAAAACTTAACAATTACCGGCAGCATAGATTTCACCAAGTTCTTTGAACCAAGATTTGATTTGAATGCTTTTGGTGACAAGATTTTTTTCCGTTCATTAAATGGTGATATTGAGGGATACGGTAATGTAGATATAACGATTTCTGGAAAAGATACGTTGGAAATAAGTGGAACAATTACGGCTAAAGAAGGATCAATATACAAAGAGTTTGCAGGGACTAATGTAGTAGAAATAGCAGAAGAAAAAGGAAGAACAACGACCAATTATAATATCCGCTTCCCAATTGAAGATACATTTTCAATTCGAAATTCACAAATTGATGCAAAAATATCTGGTGAATTAGCCATGTTAAAACAATTTGACAGCGGTTGGGATTATTCTGGTGAAATCGAATTTTTAGAAGGTGAAATTTATTATTATCTTGGCGATGTATTTGAAAACCTCCAAGGGGTTATGACTTTTGACGGTAAAGGATTTAATCCATTTCTGGAAGTGACAGCATCGACCCGTATCGGTGATGCAGATATAATGCTGGGTGTATATGGCCCATTTGATAACCCAGAATGGAGATTTGAGAGCGATAAAGGCTATACTGAAAGCGATATCCTCCAATTACTCACTTTTAATACGCGTGTGGCAGAAGAAGGCTTTACAACAGAAGGGTTGGGCACTCAAGCCCAGACAATTCTTGGTGCTTATCTAGAAAGACAATTAGAAAGAAATTTTGTACGTGCCACTGGACTGAAGTCAACTGGTTTAATTGAAGATGTGGAAATCTCTGGAACATCTGATCTTTTACGTCAAGGAGAAGGCGAAGAATTCAGTATTAGCGCCAAGTTAAATCAAAATTTTAGTTTCAGTTATCGTAGATCTTTTTCTCTTGGGGCTGCTTATAAAAACAAGGTAGGTGTAGAATATAAAATAAATCCTAATTTCTCTGTCGTGGGCAATGTCGATGAGACCGGTAAATTCTATATGAAATTCCGCTTACGTCGCGTATACTAAATATTAATGCGAAAACTGAAACTATTCCTATTGGTGGCGATAGCTGCCACAATATCACTATATGCGCAAAAATCAAATACGCGAACAATTAACAGTGTATCGATTATTGGACACCATTCTTTCAGTCAGCGAAAATTACTTGAGCAGATACAGTTAAAACCGGGATCGTTCCTATTATTTTCACGTGTTGAGTTTGACCGTAGATTGCTCAAACTCGATGCTATTTCCCTGAAAAATTACTATCACTCAAATGGCTTCTTGGAAGTAGCGGTGAAAGATTCATTTTCAGTAATTAATGACAAGGTTGATATCTTTTTTATTATTGAAGAAGGAAAACAGTATTACCTTAATTCTGTTAATATAATCGGACTTCGATCCTTAAAAGAAAAAGAAGTTAAATCGCTTCTCGATTTAAAAACGGGTAATCCATATAATCCTGTTCAGATTAATACAAACCTGGCACTTTTAAATGAAGCTTTCGAGGAAAAAGGGAAACTTTTCTATCAATTTGATATCAAGCAAGAGGTTCAGGATTCGGTCAATATCACTATTCTAATCAATGAGGGACCGGATGTATATATTCATCATGCTTGGGTGTCCGGTCTAGAATTAATTGATTCAAGTTATGTTCGGAAGGAATTTTCCTTTAAAAAAGGGGATTTATTTCAGAAAAATCTAATGGACAAAACAAAACGTGCTCTACTCCAATCTGGATTTTTTTCTTCCGTTAGTTTGATCACGCACCCACTTGCTAACTCTGACAGCCTGGTTAATATTGAAGTACGGATGAAAGAATTTCGGAATAGGGGGGAGTTAGAATTAGAACCTGGATATGAAATCATTGAATATGTACCAGGTGTTAATTCTTTAGTTGGATTGGGTGGATCAGTCCATTGGTTGGACCGTATGATATTCGGATCAAAAAACCGATTTGATGCTAAAGGATCCGTCGTTATGCCTTCAGAAGAAGGATTTGTGTATCCACGCTTCAGTGTTGCCATAAAAATTTCAAATCACCGCCCCTTTGCCCTCAGATTGCCAACCCAGGTAAAAGTTTTTTATCAGCAGTTTAAAAATTTTGGTGATGAAGAAGGACCTTACGTACGTCGGTTTGGATTAGAATATGCAAATATTTTTCGTTGGAATCGTCAGCGGTCTTTTCTTGATATTGGTTTCCGTTTTGAACTATTTGATGAATCTGATGTATTTAAGGATCAAATTGAACAACGAAATTTTAGTATTCACCTCCAACAGGATAACCGTGACAACCCAGTTTATCCCAGTAAAGGGAATGTAATTATATTTCGCATGGATGCATTTGGTGGTTGGCTAAAGGGTAACCGGACTTACACGAAATATGATTTAGATTTGAGGCAATATGTTTCGCCTATTAAGAATGTAACGGTTGCTGGACGAATTAATGTTGGTTTGATTACAGGTTGGTCGGATGATTATGACCATTACGAAGCAGTTTTGTTTGAAAAATTCTATTTGGGAGGTAGCAACACGTTACGTGCCTGGAAACCTCTTCAATTTATGACTTATCAAACGGAATATGGATCAACCCTTCCATTAGGTAAAACATCAAAAATGCTCACAAATTGGGAGGTAAGATTTCCACTATTTTGGAGATTAGGAATGGTGTTGTTCTATGATGGCGGCCAAATTTCAGATTCTTTCCAAACAGTTCAATGGAAAGACCTGCAATGGAATCGCGGAGTCGGTATCACAATTAATCTTCCTTTTGCTCCAATCCGGGTTGATTACGGTGAAAGTATAGAAAATCCAAACCTAAACAAGATCCACTTTGGAATCTTGTATTCATTTTAGTGGAACAATTGACTATCGGGGTCGTTAGGGGAAATTCAAGGTAGTGGAGGAGAGAAAAAGTAATATAAATTCTCCGCCTTTAATTCGATAATATTGATATGAAAACGAAACATCTATTATTTGTAATTATTCCATTGGTTATGGCTGGATGTGGATTATTTAAATCAGCAGATGATCTTTATAAGGAAGCTGAAATCAAAAGGAATGGTGGAGAGGTACAAGCAGCGTTGGAATTACTGCAAAGGATCGTAAATCAGCATACTGATCATAAAAAGGCACCTGAGGCTCAATACTTGATTGCTGAAATTTATTATCGCGATATGCGCGATTATTCCGAAGCCATTAAGCAATATGATAAAGTAAAAAATAATTTTCCGGATTCCAAACAAGTACCATTTTCGTTATTTATGCAAGGATTCATATTCGCTAATATGTTAGCCGACTTTAAACAAGCTGAGATACATTACAGTAAATTTATAAAAAAATATCCGGATCACGAATTGTACCAGTCCGTGGAATTTGAACTGAAGTACCTTGGTAAAGAAATTAAAGATATCCCTGCACTCAAACATATAACATCATGAGTCATTATGTCAGAATTTAGTTTATCAAAAATTAACGATAGGATTTCCAAAGAATCTGAATTTATAGAGCCTCTTCGCAAATCTATAGATGAAGTGATTGTTGGACAGGACGAACTTATCAATAAAATATTAATTGGCCTTTTAGCCAATGGTCATTTGCTGTTGGAAGGTGTGCCGGGGCTGGCTAAAACTTTAATGGTTAACACTCTTTCGCAAGCAATCGACACCGGTTTTCAGAGAATTCAATTCACACCGGATATGCTTCCGGCAGATCTTTTGGGCACATTGATTTTCAATCAAAAAACAGGTGCTTTTGAAACACGAAAAGGCCCGATTTTTTCTAATATCATTTTGGCGGATGAAATCAACCGTGCGCCCTCTAAAGTGCAAAGCGCCCTGTTAGAGGCCATGCAGGAAAGGCAAATAACCATAGGTGAAGGCACCTTTAAATTAGATCTACCATTTTTAGTTTTGGCCACACAAAATCCTATTGAACAAGAGGGTACTTATCCTTTACCAGAAGCGCAGGTGGACAGATTTATGATGAAGTTGAAAGTGGATTATCCGGAAAAAAACGAGGAACGAAAGATTATAAGGCAAGCAGCTAGAACTGATCAGCCAGACCCAGTTAAACCAGCTGTAAAAGCCAAGCAAATTCTTGATGCGCAGAAAACTATCAATGATATTTATGTAGATGAAAAGGTGGAAGATTATATTTTGAATCTGGTTTTTGCTACTAGAAACCCCGATGAATATGGTTTAGGTGACCTATCCCAGTTAATTGAATATGGGGCCAGTCCGCGAGCAACGATTAATTTAATTCTGGCATCCAGGGCACGTGCATTTCTTGAACATCGTGGTTATATCACACCAGAAGATGTAAGATATATTGGTAAGGATGTTCTGCGTCACCGTGTGATTTTGACCTATGAAGCAGAAGCGGAAGAATTGACATCGGAAGATATTATCCAGCGCCTGTTCGATTCAATCGAGATTCCTTAAAAAAAGTAATAATGAAAAACTATCACTCCTATATAAGCAAGGATTGCTAGTGACTTATTTTTTGTTTTATTAATTATGATTCCTAAGGAAATTTTACAAAAAGTCCGGCATATTGAAATCCGAACCAAAGGATTGGTGAATGACCTATTTGGTGGTGAATATCATTCAGTATTCAAGGGTCGTGGGATGACTTTTTCGGAAGTACGTGAATATATACCCGGTGATGATATTCGAATGATTGACTGGAATGTAACAGCACGCTGTAATGCGCCATTTGTCAAAATATTGGAAGAAGAGCGGGAACTCACGGTCTATCTTCTGGTAGATGTAAGCCGTTCAGGACATTTTGGTACAGTGGATCATTTTAAATCCGAATTGGCAGCGGAGATTGCTGCTGTTCTTGGGTTTTCCGCAGTTAAAAACAAGGATAAAGTGGGTCTAATTCTCTTTAGTGATCATGTAGAAAAATATATTCCACCTAAAAAGGATCGCTCCCATATTTTGCGGGTTGTTCGAGAAGTTTTGTTCCACCAGCCTGAGGGTACAGGCACATCAATACAATCAGGATTAGATTTTTTGATGAATGTGGCCAAACGAAAAGCAGTTGTATTCCTAATTTCTGATTTTCTCGATGATGGTTACTGGAGATCTTTGAAACTAGCTAATCGCAAACATGATATGATTGGAATTCGCATCGCAGATCCAGCAGAAAAGAACTTACCTGATATGGGGTTGATTAAAGTCCATGATTCTGAAACAGGAGATATGTTTTGGGCTGATCTATCATCAACGGAAGAGCGCAATGCTTTTTCACAATCAATAACTAATAAATGGGAAGCATTCGATAATGAATGTGGGCGTTCGCGATTAGATGTGATCAATGTAGGAACTGATGCAGATTTTGTAGAGCCCCTGATGACCTATTTCCAACGTAGGGAAAAACGATATTGATTTATTGAAAAAATCTCTTTTTATTGGCATTATTTTGCTGATTTCATGCAGTCGGGATAATGGTAGTCATTCGGTTCAAATGATAGTTGAATTGGATACAACATATACTACTATTGGCAATCCTGTTATTTATTCTGTAAAGGTTCAATCTCCAAAAGATAAAATTATTCAGTTCCCAGATTGGATTTTAGAAGATCCTCTTGAAGTTCGTTCAGCAGATTTTTCCATTTCCAGTCCTTATCAAATCGGAAACTATAAACTTGTTTTTTGGGATACCGGAAGAGTCGCTATACCTGGATTGGAAATCCAAGTGTTGAATGAAGACAGCACCTTTGCATATCAAATGAACGCTGATACCATGTTTATGGAAGTAGTATCAATCACTGAACAAGATCCAAGTTTTAGGGAATCCGGTGGCGGTATTATGCCTATCAAAGACCCGGTTCCGGTGAAATATCCAGTTCCCTGGCAGACGATTATTTTATCCCTGCTTCTAGTATTATTATTGGCTGGCATCGTATGGATTTGGAAAAAACGGTTGAAAACAGAAGTTTATTTCGAGGAAAAACCTGATTATTTGGAACAGCCTGACGTAGTGGCCTTACGGAAAATAGATCTACTGGATGGTTCGGATCTATTGGCCCAGGATGATATCAAAGAATTTTACTCTAGGCTATCTCTTATTATTCGCGAATATGCAGAAAACAGCCTTTATATTCGAGCCTTGGAAATGACGACAGAAGAAATTCGAGGATATCGTAATTTTTTCCCCTATACGGATACACAATTAGCAGAATATATCCAGATTCTTTCCAGTGCGGATATGGTGAAATATGCCAAGCACAGAATCTCAATTGAACAGTGTTCTAAAGATTTGCTTCAATCACGAGCCTTGGTACAGGATACCGTTAAGTATTGGAAAATTTCTTCAAATTCCTGATGACAAAATCAACATTGGGTTATTTGGCTTCAAATGTAGATTCCCCGGCTAAATAAGAGTAAAAAATGGCTACTACGGCAGATATTCGTAAAGGCGCGGTCATCTACCACAAAAATAAACGGATGAAAGTGCTGGAATTTTTACACGTGAAACCGGGAAAGGGTCCTGCCTTTGTCCGTACCAAACTGAAAGATATTGCTTCGGGCAAGATCATTGATGAAACATTCAATGCCGGTGTAAAACTGGATTTTTTGAAAATTGAAGCGAAGAAAATGCAATTTCTCTATAATGATGATAATGCCCATATTTTCATGGATAATATCACCTATGACCAATTTAATATCGTGAATGACCTGATAGGAGATGCAAAACACTACCTCAAAGGAGGCATAAACGTTGACCTTTTGTTTGATGGTGATGAAGTTCTGGATATTCGCCTGCCAGCCCACGTAAATCTAGAAGTGAGCCATACGGAACCGGGGATAAAAGGGAATACGGCAACTGGTGGCACCAAGCCCGCTACTGTAGAAACGAATTTCACCCTTCAGGTACCGCTTTTTGTGGATGAAGGGGACATCCTAAAAATTGACACTCGTTCAGGAGAATATATTGAACGAGTGAAATCTTAATCGTAGTTTCAACCGTTATACATAAATAATTAAGAGTGAAACATGTGGCAAGATAAATTAAAAGAGATTATCTACATTTTAGAAAACTGTGATGTAAACGAAATTGAAGCTACTTTTTGGGGACGGAGATTTCGGGTGGTAAAATCTGCTAGCCTTAAAGTGAGTTCTCCATCTACCCCGGCCGTTACTACCAGCACCGCTCCATCATCAAAGCCTGAACCATCAGCTGAGGCTGTGCAACCGAGTAGTGGTGAAAATATCCTATCCCCTATGCCTGGGACGTTTTACTCAGCTTCTTCGCCGGATGCAGATCCTTTTGTGAAAGAAGGTGAATCTGTTTCTGAAGGGGATACACTTTGTATTATCGAAGCCATGAAGATTATGAATGAGATTGAAGCTGAACAAAACGGTACTATCACGAAAATACTCGTGGAAAATGGGAAACCTGTAGAATACAATCAGCCTCTCTTTGTGATCAATCCTTCCTGATTTTAGGCAACCTAAATGTTCAAGAAAATCCTTATTGCAAATCGGGGGGAAATTGCCCTCCGAATCATTCGCGCATGTCATGAATTGGGAATAAAGTCCGTGGCTGTCTATTCTTCAGCGGATGAATACTCTCTGCATGTGAAATTTGCTGATGAGGCAGTATGTATCGGCCCGCCACCGGCAAAGGAATCTTATCTGAACATTCCCCGAATCATTGCTGCTGGTGAAATTACAAATGCAGATGCTATTCACCCGGGATACGGATTTTTGGCCGAAAACGCTGAATTTTCGCAAATTTGTGCTGAAAATAATTACACATTTATCGGACCCAAACCAAATATTATTAGAGCTATGGGAGATAAAGTACGAGCCAAGGATACGATGAAACAGGCTGGTGTACCCATTATTCCCGGTAGTGATAGGGCATTAAAAGACGCAGCAGAAGCGAAAGAACTGGCAAATAAAATGGGTTATCCAGTTATGTTGAAAGCATCTGCCGGTGGTGGTGGTCGAGGTATGCGTCTAGTCCACGAGGAAGCAAAAGTGGAAGAAGCATATTCTACAGCCCAGCAGGAAGCCGTTAATGGATTTAATAATGGAGAGATTTACCTCGAAAAATTTGTGGAAAACCCACGCCATATCGAAATACAGATTCTAGCGGATTCCAACGGGAATATAGTCAGTTTAGGGGAGAGAGAGTGCTCAATACAGAGACGACATCAAAAATTGATTGAAGAATCTCCCTCTGCCATTGTAGATGAAGACTTACGAAAGCGTATGGGCAAGGCAGCAATCGCTGGAGCTAAAGCCGTAAAATATGTAGGCGTTGGTACGGTAGAATTTCTACTGGATAATAATAAAGATTTTTATTTCATGGAGATGAATACCCGGATTCAGGTAGAACACCCTGTTACAGAAATGGTTTCCGGATGTGATCTCATTAAACAACAAATTCGCATGCATTCAGGGAAATCATTCCCCAAATATTTGAACAACTTGCTGTTAAGAGGACATTCTATCGAATGCCGTATTAATGCGGAAGACCCAAATAATGGATTTATCCCATCCCCTATGAAAATAGACAGTTTTCACATGCCCGGTGGAAAAGGAGTTCGCATCGATTCTCACGTCTATGCTGGTTACCAGATACCGCCTTATTACGACTCGATGATAGGGAAATTGATCGTTCATGCCAGTGACCGAGCCAATGCGATTAACCGGATGGAACGGGCGCTGGAGGAGACTATAGTGGAGGGTCCTAAGACTACCATTCCTTTCCATCAAGCAATTATGAAAGATAAAAAATTTCGTTCAGGCGATTTTGATACAAGTTTCCTTGAATCATTTGAGTTTAAAAATGAGGATAATAGAGGATGAATATTCCACAAAGTTTAAAGTATACTAAAGAGCACGAATGGGTTCGGGAAGATGGTGACACAGTTACTGTTGGAATCACAGACCATGCTCAGGGTGAATTAGGGGATATTATCTTTGTCGAATTTCCGGAAATTGGCCAGAAAATTGAAAAAGATGAACCCTGTGGTACTATCGAGGCGGTAAAGACGGTTGCAGATCTGTTTGCGCCAATATCTGGCACGGTTATCGAAATTAATGAAACACTGGATGATAGTCCCGAAAGTGTGAACAATGATCCTTATGGTGATGGATGGATGGTGAAAGTATCGGTTTCTGAACCAGGTGAATTGGATAATCTTATGTCTGCAGACCAATATCAAGAAATGATTTGATAATGTTGGACATACAAAAAATTATTCAAGAAAGTGTACATGTGAAATCGGCTATGCTGGCTGAATGTTCCCAGCATATCCAATCTGCCGCTCAAATGATGATCGATGCTGCCAAGAGGGGGAATAAGATCTTTTGGTGTGGGAATGGTGGCTCTGCGGCTGACGCTCAGCACATGGCAGCGGAATTGATGGGGGGGTTGCGGGATCATGACCGACCTGCCATTGCATCTATTGCACTCACTACTGATACTTCTTTTCTAACGGCCTGGGCAAATGATACGGACTATGAATCTATTTTCTCCCGCCAGATTCAAGGACTAGGAGAAGAAGGTGACGTTTTGGTGGCAATTTCTACCAGTGGGAATTCTGCCAATGTAATTCAAGGGATAAAAACAGCTAAAGCCAAATCTATGAAAGTAATTGTTTTGACGGGAAAATCCGGTGGTAAAATGGCTGGTAAGGGTGATGTAACTATTTGTATTCCCAGTGATGATACGCAACGGATACAGGAAGGTCATCTTTTGACTGAACATATTTTATGTGAATCAGTTGAAGCGGCTTTGATATAAAGCTGATGAAAGAATATATTAAAGATTATATGGGCATGCTTACGGCGAAAGGCTTTGCCAAAAATTCTTGGGAAGCTTATAAAAGAGACCTTGTCCAGTATCATCGTTATTTAGAATCAACATATAAGCTGAAGGATGTTAAAGAAGTTACCCTAGGAAATATTCGAGCTTATGTTCGTTATTTAAATGATCGGGGTATGTCCGCAAATTCTGTGAAACGTGCAATCTCATCCATCCGTACGTATCACAAATATTTAGCAGAGAAAAAGATAATAAAGAATAATCCGGCCCAGCTTGTGGATACACCTAAGGCTCCACGTAAACTTCCTGATATTCTTACAGTTAATGAGATTGATCGTATAATAAGTGCAATACCTGATAATCAGCCATTAGCAAAGCGCGATAATGCAATATTTGAATTAATGTATTCTTGTGGATTGAGGGTAACAGAATTGTGCGATTTGGAGAGGAACGATCTTTTTGGAAGTAATGTAAAAAATGGCGATGAAAAACCTGAATTTATTGAACAGGAAAAAAATAAAGATAAAAAAGTTAAAATTTTTAAGACCCTTGAATTTGTAAGAGTTAAAGGAAAGAGTGGCAAACATCGTTTTGTTCCCATTGGACCAATTGCAAGTGAAAAATTAAAAAGTTACTGGGAATTTGAACGTGATTCTTTACAAAAAAAGAACCCAAATGTACCACAAGTCTTTCTAAGTAGAAATGGTCGCCAGTTGACTCGGATGATGATTTGGATTCTGTTAAAAAAATGGACTAATACAGCAGGTATCTTAAAAAAGGTGAGTCCTCATACATTGAGACATTCCTTTGCAACCCATCTTTTAGAGGGCGGTGCTGATATACGATCAGTTCAGGAAATGTTAGGACACAGGGATATTGCTACCACACAGATTTATACCCATTTGGATAACAAACACCTGAAGGAAGTTCATCGCACCTTTCATCCAAGGTTTGATTGATGTTATTTCGGTTATCACCAGAAGTGCTCATATTATTGATACCAGTTTTGGTATTTGCACTTGTATTCCATGAATTCTCCCATGCTTGGGTTGCCAACCAACTAGGCGATCCTACAGCAAAATATGCCGGAAGATTGACATTAAACCCTTTAGCGCATCTAGATATATTTGGTTCACTTATGATTCTTTTTGTTGGTTTTGGATGGGCCAAACCAGTACCTGTTGATTCCCGCTATTTGGGTAATCCCCGAATAGATATGATGAAAATTGCATTCGCTGGCCCCGCATCCAATTTACTTTTAGCACTAATTAGTGGAACGATTATTCGTACAACAGGATATATGGGTTCTCTCACAACTATGCTGGTGATGTTTACGCAGATTAATATTATGTTAGCAGTATTTAACATGATTCCTATTTCCCCCTTGGATGGGTCCCAAATATTTTCTGGTTTTATGGTACGTAGGAATCCGGATATGGTGTATAAACTGCAGATCTATGGTCCGCAAATTTTAATGGGACTCATTTTATTCGGTATGTTTACCCGTATTTCACCAATTTGGTGGGTTATGCGTCCTTTTGTAGATTTCTTCATGTTTTTATTTGCGGGTATGTGATGGCTCGGGAAGAAAAAAGATTATTTAAACGCTTAACACCTGTGCGGCGTATTAACCGGTCTTTGGCAGCAATAATTGGAATGCTTATTGTGGTTGTTCTTCTCATGAATTATTTAATAAACATTGCAAGGACAGGATAAATGAAGCTGATTGAATGTGTTCCGAATTTTAGCGAAGGCAAGGATCTTGCCAAGATAAAAGCTATTACCAATGCAATTGAAAGTGTGGATGGTATTACACTTTTAGATGTCGATCCTGGAGCTGATACAAACCGTACCGTGGTAACTTTTGTTGGTAATCCTGACGCTGTAGGGGAGGCGGCCTATTTGGGGATCAAAACAGCCACTGAAGTTATTGATATGTCCAAACATAAGGGTGCCCATCCGCGTATGGGCGCTACAGATGTATGTCCATTTATTCCAATATCTAATGTAAGTGATGAAGAATGTATTGATCTCTCGAAAGAAATAGGACAGCGTGTAGGAGAAGAATTGAGTATCCCTGTTTATTTATATGAACATTCGGCTCAAATTCCGGAAAGAAAAAGTCTTCCTGATATTCGAGAAGGTGAATACGAGGGTCTGGCGAAAAAGTTGAAAGATGTAAAATGGAAACCCGATTTTGGGCCTGCTGAATTCAATGTTGCTGCTGGAGCTACGGTGATGGGTATGCGTGATTTCCTCATTGCATATAATATTAATCTGAATACAAAGGATCACCGCCTAGCTACGGATATTGCTTTTGAACTACGTGAAAGTGGCCGCAGTAAACGAAAGCCAGATCCGGATTCACCCAATCTATTGGATGGGGAAATTATCCGTAATTTTGATGGGAGCCCTATAAAAGTACCGGGCATGTTCAAAGAAGTGAAATGTGTAGGCTGGTATATTGACACTTTCAAACGGGCCCAGATCTCCATCAATTTCAATAATTATAAAGTGTCATCCATCCATGATGTCTATGATGCGGCATGCAAACTGGCCGATGAACGAAGTATTCGCGTAACAGGTAGTGAGTTGGTAGGGCTGATACCACTCGAAGCCATCCTGATGGCAGGGCGGCATTATCTTGCGAAACAGCGACGAACGGTAGGTGTCCCGGAAGAGGATATCATTCAAGCGGCAGTGCAGTCTCTTGGGCTGAATGATGTAACTCCATTCATCGCAGAGGAAAAAATCATCGAATACGCGGTTAAGGAATCGGCTGATGAATTGATGTCTATGTCTGCTCAAGGATTTGTAAATGAACTCTCGACTAACAGTCCTGCACCAGGGGGTGGATCCGTGTCAGCGTTGGCAGGATCACTCGGGGCTGCCCTATCATCTATGGTAGCCGCACTCACTCATGAGAAAAAAGGATTCATAGCATTAAAACCAGAAATGGATAAAATTGGCGTTGAAGCGCAAACTATCAAAGATCGACTTTCTTTTTTGGTGGATGAGGATACTAACGCATTTAATAATGTCATGGAAGTTAATCGCATGCCAGCCTCTAATGATGAAGAAGCAAAAGTAAAAGATCGGGCGATCCGTAAGGCAAACGAATATGCCATCGATGTCCCTTTTGAGGTTGCAAACCTGTGTAAACGGGTGATTGAACTGGTGGATATTCTGGTGGAAAAAGGGAATCCCAATTCGGTCAGTGATGCTGGAGTAGCTGCGGAAGTGGCCTTGGCTGGATTGAGGGGTGCATCCATGAATGTGCTTATCAATTTGCCAAGTATCGATGATGAAAAATATCGTAGTGAAAAACGAAAAGAAGTGGATGGATTAATTCAAGCGGCGGAGGCATTGCATAAAATTGTATATAAAAAAACTCTGAATATCATCAATAAGTAAATGATTAAAGAATTATCAGAAGACCTGCGCAGTAAGATCTCTGCTGGAGAAGTGGTAGAACGACCCGCTTCCGTAGTAAAGGAATTAGTTGAGAACAGCCTGGATGCAGGTGCTACGCAGATCTCCATCGTGGTAGAAAAAGGTGGCCAGCAGTTGATACAGCTGACCGATAATGGGTGCGGAATTCCAGGAGATGAATTGCCCATTGCGTTTAAACGATACAGCACTAGTAAGATTGCCACTGTGGATGATCTTTTCACAATTGATACGCTGGGATTTCGAGGGGAAGCATTGGCCAGTATCGCATCTGTATCGGAAATAAATGTTGTATCTACTAGCGAAAATAGTGATGGATTTGAGATGTCCATTACTAACGGAGAATTAGGAGAGGTGCAACCGGCACCAGCGGTGAAAGGGACATCCATCACAATCCGCGATTTATTTTACAATACACCAGCCCGGAAAAAATTTCTAAAAAGCCCACGAATGGAATTTCGGAAAGTGGTAGAGATGGTACGGCGGTTTGCATTAGCCTATCCGGATCGGGCCTTCAAATTAATCTCTGACGGTCGGGATATTCTCAACCTTCAATCGGAAGATCTTGAAAGCCGGATCGTTCACGTAATGGATCCAGCTTACCGCGATCAATTGTTACCTATCAATTTCACAAAAAGCGATTATTCTTTAACCGGATTTTTGGGTAATCTAAACTTGGTTCGTACCCGACCTGGTGAACAATATATATTTTTAAATAATCGGTTTATTCAAAATCGATTAATGAATTCTGGTGTTTATCAAGCTTATCGTTCATTATTAAATCGAGGTGAGTATCCATTTTTTGCCGTTAACCTTTTTGTGCCCCATGATCAGGTGGATGTGAATGTACATCCTATGAAGTTAGAAGTGCGTTTTAAAGATGAATGGCGGATATATCATGTATTGAAATCTGCAGTTGAAGAGGCCTTGAATCCCATTATAAATACGATTCCGGATTTTGAAAAACCGGATTTGGGTGCTCAATTTGATTTTCCAACAAAATTTATTCCTCAAGAAGGGCAGACCAATCCTGATCAGGAAGGATTAGATCTCCAGTCTACCACCGATTCAGCTATCAAGTTTCAACCGGCGGTTAATCGTGCCAAGAACTATGCATCACAATTAGCCACACGTCCGGAACCAAATTCGGGAAAGGTGGATCTGGAGAATATTTGGCAGGTCCATTCCAAATATATCGTATCTCCCATTAGTAGCGGATTGGTGATTATTGACCAGCATGTGGCCCATGAACGGATCCTATTTGAAGAAGCCATGGCTGCTTTCGATACAAATGCCATGGCGGCTCAAACCCTTCTTTTCCCGGAAGTGATCGAATTTTCTCCTGATGATTTTTCAACGTTATTGGATGTATTGCCATACCTCGAAAAAATGGGATTTCGGATGAAGGAATTTGGAGAGAATACGGTCATGATTGAGGCGATTCCATCTGAAATGTCCTGGGGAAATGAAAAGAATATTATTCGTGAAATGTTGGATGATTACCTGGAAACTCAGAAAAAATATGCCTCTTTCCAAGAGGCATTGGCCGCCAGTTTTTCCTGTAAGGCAGCCGTGAAAGCAGGGGACGTTTTAACCCTAGAAGAAATGCGGGAATTGGTAAACCGCCTCTTTGGTACCAAGCATCCATACTATTGTCCTCACGGCCGTCCTATTATAGTTCAGTTATCCATGGATGAGCTGGACCGCCGCTTCGAACGAATCTAATTTAAATAATTAATGAAAAAGAACCCGCTGACTGTTAAAAGTCCATTGGTTCATTAAGGCGAAACCTGTAGACATTAATGATTTCACAAAATCATCCTCTAGCCATAATTGGACCCACTGCCAGTGGTAAGTCGGGAGTAGCAGTTGCCTTGGCCATAAAAATTGATGGAGAAGTGGTTGGCATGGATTCAAGGCAAATCTATGAGGGTATGGCCATTGGTACGGCCCAGCCTACTTTAGATGAACAGAGTGGTGTCCCCCACTATATGATTGGTATTTTACCGCCCAACAAGGAGATTACTGCCGGTGCTTATGCCAAATTAGTGTTGGATTTAGTTACAGATATTCAATCAAGGGGAAAAACACCCATAATTTGCGGTGGAGCTGGACTCTATTATCGAGCTATCACTAAAGGAATTTTTGAGGGAAGTATCTCGGATCTTGATGCCAGAAAACAACTTGAAAATGAGTACAATAAAAAAAATGGTCCAAGAAATCTGATGGATCGTCTCATGGAATTGGACCCTGAATATGCAGAAATTGTTCATCCTAACAATAAGAAACGGCTGATTCGCGCATTGGAGATCTATGTATCCACAGGTAAACCGCCAACGGAACACTATAAGAACCAATCAGAAGATTCACAGCCCAAATTGGATTTATTTACTATTTATATGGATTGGGAACTGGATGACTTGGGTGACCGCATTGCAAAACGGACCACTAAAATGCTGAAAGCGGGATGGGTCGATGAGGTGAGAACCTTAATGAAGCAATATCCCGATGAAGTCCTCCATCCATTAGATTCCATTGGTTATTCTCAGATCATCACCTATTTAAATGATGAGATATCTGAAGAAGAATTAGAAACAGAAATATCCTTGCGTACTCGCCAATTTGCCATCCGCCAGATTAAATGGTTCAGAAAAGAAACAATAGATTTAACAATTAAAATGAGTGTGGAACAATCACTTAAAGTAGTCACTGAAGAAATAGTTCAAAATCTGAAGTTTAATAGCTAAAAATTGAGGTGATTTAAGTTTCATATTTCCAGTTACCACTTTATCAATAATTTCTTGTAAATTCAATAGTCCTTTAAACCGTTCCAGAGAGAAGGTAAGGGCAGCGAATTAAACCTCCGATATGGATCCTCTACGGAACGGATTCCAGGCTGCCCGGAGGTTTTTTATTATCAGGAGGTGCCCATGGCATCTACCCGCCCAAAACAGGTGATGGACTCAACAGCTGTTAACCGTTCGGTTACACGACTGGCCCATGAGATTCTAGAGCGTAATGGTGGCGCTGACCAGCTCATGCTGGTTGGAATTCTCACACGAGGGGAACCCCTTGCAAAACGGCTCCGATCCCTCATTCAAAAAATTGCTGAAGTTGAGGTTCCTATGGGATCTGTCGATATAACCTTTCACCGTGATGACTTTCGAGATAGACTGGTGGTTCCTCAGGTAAAGGGTACCGATATTAATGATTCCATCGATGATAAAGTAGTGGTCCTGGTAGATGATGTATTATTCACGGGACGGACTATCCGTGCAGCCATGGATGAACTGAACGCCTTTGGCCGACCAAATCAGGTCCAACTGGCTGTATTAGTAGATCGCGGTCATAGGGAGTTGCCCATACGTGCCGATTTCGTCGGGAAAAATATTCCTACCCACGAAGGTGAACACGTAGAAGTTCGGTTAAAAGAAGTGGATGGCAAAGACCTGGTCACCCTAACTCATTATAGTGAGGAAGGATGATGAAGCATAAACATTTACTAGGGTTAGAAGAGTATCCTGCCGAGGATATTCAAACCATTATTGATACGGCATTCAGTTTCCGAGAAGTGCTGGAACGACCCATCAAAAAAGTGCCTTCATTACAGGGAAAAACAATTGTAAATCTGTTTTTTGAAAACTCAACCCGAACACGTATTAGCTTTGAACTTGCTCAAAAACGACTCAGTGCTGATACAGTCAATTTTTCTGCGTCCATGTCCAGCCTAAAAAAAGGGGAAACTTTTAAAGATACAGCACAGAATATTGAAGCGATGAAAATCGATGCGGTAGTCATGCGCCACCCCTCACCAGGGGCTCCACTCCATCTAACGCAGCACATTGAATCGATCGTTATTAATGCCGGAGATGGAACCCATGAACATCCTACCCAGGCCATCCTGGACATGACCAGCCTTCAAGAAAAATTTGGCCGCCTTAAAGGACTCAAAATTGGCATCATCGGAGATATAGCCCATAGCCGTGTTGCACTTAGTAATATATATGGTTTGAAGACCATGGGTGCCAACGTCACGCTTTGCGGGCCAGCGACGCTTATACCACCCTTTGCCGAAGATCTGGGTGTGTCAGTAAACTATAATGTAGATGAAGTGATTGAATGGGCCGATGCGATCAATGTGCTGCGCATTCAGCGCGAACGGATGGGTGGGGGACTTTTGCCTTCTGTGAGGGAGTACCGGAATTTATTTGGTATAACTACGGAACGTTTAAAGATGCACAAAAAGGAAATGGTCATTATGCACCCGGGTCCAATGAATCGCGGTGTGGAGATTGACAGTGCTATTGCAGATAGCGATCAGGCGATTATTCTGGATCAGGTATTGAATGGGGTTGCATCTAGAATGGCAATTTTATATTTGCTCCTTGGAGGCAAACAGGAAAAAGAAAAAAATTAATATGAAAATATCAAAATTGAGAAAACGGATTGTTCTTAAGAATGGAACAATCTTAGATCCTTTGGCAGGTACTCAGAAAAAAGGAGATATTCTGATTAAGGATGGTAAGATTGAAAAAATCGGTAAAGTCAAGCCGCCAAATGCAGCAGATATTATTGATTGTGAGGGATTGATTGTGACACATGGATTTTGTGATCTTCATGTTCATTTTCGCGAACCTGGCAGGGAAGATAAGGAAACACTGGAATCTGGTTCTATGGCGGCCCTAGCTGGTGGTTTTACCCGAGTCTGCGTGATGCCCAATACAGATCCGCCATTGGACTCTCCGGAATCGATTCGTTATACCGTCGATCGTTCTGAAGAATGCCCGATCCATATTCATCCGATTGGTGCAATTACCAAAGGGCAGGCGGGACAGGAATTGACCGAAATGGGTGCCATGCTTTCTGAAGGGGCAGTAGCCTTCAGTGATGACGGTCTGCCTGTAACCGATGCGGGTGTTATGCGCAACGCCTTGGAATATGCCACTATGTTTGGTGTACCTGTGATTAATCACGCCGAAGACCCGTACTTAAAAAAGGATGGAGTGATGCATGAAGGAAAGATTGCAACTCATTTAGGTCTTCCTGCCAGTCCGGATATTACAGAATCAAATATGATTCATCGAGATTTGGAATTAACGGAATTGACCGGTGCCCAGCTCCACGTACCCCACGTAAGCTCTGCTAAATCGGTGCATCATATACAAGAAATAAAGAAAAAGAATGAAAAAATCAGTGCTGAAGTGACACCCCACCACTTGTTTTTTACAGATGAAAGTCTAAAGACCTATAACACCAACCTGAAAGTGGCGCCACCTATCCGTTCACAAGTTGATCGAAAGGCCCTTATTAAGGCTGTTAAAGATGGTGTTTTTGACTGTATTGCCACGGATCATGCACCCCATACGATTGAAGAAAAAGAAGGAACCTTTGATTTAGCTCCTTTTGGTATGATTGGTCTCGAATCATGCTTTGGAATCGTAAATCAGGTCATGGTTATAAAAAATAATATGGATTTGGTGAAACTGATCCAAATGCTGACAGTAAATCCTCGGAAGATTATGGATTTTGAAACCGATCTGTTTGCAAAAGGAGTAAATGCAGAATTAACTATTATTGATCCCAATGAAGAATGGATTTTCAGCAAAACCGATATTTACTCACGATCAGGAAATTCACCTTATGTTGGTGAATCCCTGATCGGTCGCGTGAAATACACAATTGTAAAGGGTCATTTCACTAGTTTTTCTTGATAGGTTGGACTATGAATTATAGTTGACTACCATGGATATGTTAGTCTAGCTTTTCGGGCTATTTTTGTACTGAAAATCATGAAAACAAGATCACTAAAAGCTGCCGAAATACGAAAAGATTGGTATGTAGCCGATGCCGAAGGAAAAACCTTAGGTAGGTTCGCCAGTGAAATAGCAAAAATTTTGCGTGGGAAACATAAACCTACATTTACACCTCATATGGATATGGGTGATTTTGTAGTCGTAGTCAATGCTGAAAAAGTTGAAGTTTCCGGTAAAAAGGAAATGGATAAGACTTATTTCAAGCATTCAGGATACCCTGGGTCGACTACTTTTACAAAATTGGATCAATTGCGACGTACTCATCCAGAGCGCATAGTGAAAAAGGCGGTGTGGGGTATGCTTCCAAAAAATCGTTTAGGTCGAGCTATTATAAAGCACCTAAAAGTTTACATTGGTCCAGATCATCCTCATATGGCGCAAGAACCGAAAGAATTGCATATTTAATGGCAAATCCAGTTTATAATACTGTTGGCAGGCGTAAAGAATCTGTGGCTCGTATTTTTATGAAACCGGGAAAAGGAAATATATTTATCAATGGCCGTCCATTTAAAGATTATATTTGTCGGGAGAGCCTTGCGATTGTAGTAACTCAGCCTTTGGATTTAACTGATCAACGTGAATCCTATGATATTTCTGTAAATGTTAAAGGCGGGGGCCTTTCTGGACAAGCTGGCGCCATACGTTTAGGTATTGCGCGTGCATTAAATGATGTCAGTACTGACTTCAGACCTGCATTGAAAGATGCGGGTTTCCTTACTCGTGATGCTCGGGAAGTGGAACGGAAAAAATATGGACAACCTGGCGCACGAAAAAAATTCCAGTTTTCAAAACGTTAAATCTATATGTCAAAAGTCAAATTTGAAGATTTACTAGGTACCGGCGCACATTTTGGGCACGTGACACGCAAATGGAACCCTAATTTTAAACCTTTTATCCTAATGGAAAAAAATGGTGTTCATATTATTAATTTGGAAGAAACAATTCGTCATTTAGAAAACGCACTTGATTTTATTCGAGCAAAAACAAAAAAGAATGCTGAATTTTTATTTGTAGGAACCAAAAAGCAGGCAAAGGACATTGTCCAGGAGGAAGCGGACCGTTGTTCTATGTTTTATGTGGTAGAACGATGGCTGGGAGGCACTCTTACTAATTTTTCAACTATTAAGAAAAGTATTAAACGTTTACATTTGCTTGAAAAAGAAGGGTCTCAAATATATGAGAATCAGACAAAAAAAGAGATCCAAATGTTAAATCGGGAACATATTAAGCTATCTGACCAACATCGCGGCATAAAAGATATGCGTCGCCTTCCTGATGCAGTTATCATTGTTGATGCATATCTTGAAAGTACGGCGGTTAAAGAAGCTAACAGGTTGGGCATTCCGATTATTGCGATTGTAGATTCCAATACAGATCCAACCCAAATTCAATATCCGATTCCTGCTAATGATGATTCAATTCGAACGATTCAACTTATTATGTCGGTGATCGCTGATGCCATTCTTGATTCTGGCGGGAAATCAGGAAAAAAATCTGATAAAGATGAGAAAAAAATAAAGACTGAATCAAATAAAACTGATGGAGAGGCCAAAACCACGGCAGTAGGAGATGAGATAGGAGAAATGGCTGCTACAGAAGAAAAAGAATCAGAACTTGTTGAGGAGGAAGAAGCTAAATGAGCATCGATGCCAAAACTGTAAAAGCTTTGCGAGATAAAACCGGCGCTGGTATGATGGATTGTAAAAAAGCACTATTGGAAACCGGTGGCAATGTGGAAAAAGCTATTGATCATTTACGGAAATCAGGTATTGCCAAAGCAGAAAAGAAAGGCGCAAGAACTGCCAAAGAAGGCGTTGTTTTCTCATATATTCATCAGGGAGGACGCTTGGGGGTTTTAGTAGAATTAAATTGCGAGACTGATTTTGTTGCAAAAACAGAAAGTTTTTCTGAATTATCCCATAATTTAGCCATGCAAATTGCGGCAACTAATCCATTAGCAATTCAGCGTGAAGATATTGATCAAATGATTATCGATCATGAAAAAGAAATTTTTACTGAACAAACCAAAGATTCTGGCAAACCAAAAAATGTTATTGAAAAGATTGTTGAAGGCCGGATGGAAAAATTTTACGCAGAATCCTGTTTATTAGAACAACCCTTTATTAAAGATTCCGATAGAAAAGTCGGTGATCTTATCACCGAACTGGTTGCTACACTCGGTGAAAATATTATTGTTAATCGTTTTACCCGTTACGCCATCGGCGAAGCTTCCAGTAACGGACAACCTCACTAAATATTAGATGTCGAGCCCTGTTTACAGGCGCATCCTCCTCAAATTAAGCGGGGAGGTACTTGCCGGTGAGCAGGATTTTGGTATCGATCCTACCAAGGCGAACCAACTCGCCAACGAAATCAAATCAATCCATGAAATGGGTGTCGACATCATTCTTATTATAGGTGGTGGGAATATCTTTCGTGGCCTGCAAGCTGCCAGTAAGGGTATGGATCGTGTTACCGGTGACTATCTTGGTATGCTGGCAACGATAATGAATGCTATCAGTGTTCAGGACGCATTGGAAAAGAATGGTGTTGAAACAAGGACACTTTCGGCAATTAATGTTTCTCAAATATCGGAACCCTACATTCGTCGTCGTGCCCTCCGACATTTAGATAAGGGTAGGGTTGTAATTGTAGCCGGTGGCACTGGGAATCCCTATTTTACAACGGATACGGCCGCAGCCTTGCGCGCCACTGAACTCAAGGCGCAAGTGCTTTTAAAAGGGACCAAAGTGGATGGTGTGTTTGACAAAGATCCAGTTGTATATTCAGATGCTGTCCGCTATAATAACGTTTCCTTCACTGAAGTATTAGGAAAAAACCTTCGGGTGATGGATTTAACGGCAATAACGCTATGTAAAGAAAATGCCTTACCTATACGTGTTTTTAATATTAATAATAAGGGTGATTTAAAGCGCGTTGTGGAAGGAAAGAATATCGGAACGACTATTAAAGAATAATTATGCTGCAGGATATTTATAAAGACGCTGCGCATAGGATGGATCAGGCTGTTGAACACTATCGGATGGAATTAGCCAAAGTACGAACAGGTCGAGCGAATCCTGATTTGTTAAATTCAATACAGGTCGAATACTATGGCTCAATGATGCCTTTGAACCAGGTTTCTAACATATCCGTACCTGAACCACGGTTGATTACGCTTCAGCCATTTGAAAAATCGTTAATTTCTGTTATTGAAAAAGGTATTATGGATTCGAACCTAGGCTTAACTCCAAGCAATAATGGGAATGCAGTTTTAGTACCAATTCCTGCATTATCGGAAGAACGCCGTAAGGATTTAATTAAATATGTCCATCAGTTGATCGAAGAAGGTCGTGTTGCTGTTCGCAATGTGCGGCGGGATGCTCTCCACCATGTGAAAGATTTTGGTCAGGAAGAACACATTTCTGAAGATGAAATTCATAAGCAGGAAAATGAAATCCAAACTTTAACGGATGATCATGTGGGAATTTTGAATGGAATGCAAGAACACAAAGAGAAAGAATTAATGGATTATTAATTCTGTATAATTAGATTTTAGAAAATAAAAAAAGCCCCGAACTAATTCGGGGCTTTTTTTATTTGATGAATGAAATAAATCAAGTTATTCACATTTGGAGAAACCACAACCTGGGCAGGTCACACAACCACTTTCGTGCATTACCGAACCACCACAATCAGGGCAGGTGGTGATATTTTTAAAAGTGAAATCAGTGACATTCTGTTGATGCTCGGTTTCTTCTTCAGTTGTGGCCATAGTAATTGTTGTTTTGCGACCACCCTCATCTAAATCAGAAACTTTACCTTGACCATGACGATCAGGATTTTCGCTGAGATAGTCATCGAGTGCTTTTCCAATTGCATCTGGAGTTGAAAGGATTAACCGACCATCTTCCCAAGTGGGGTTTGGTCCACTAATTCCCTTCAGTTGTTTGATGATAGCATTTGGGTCGACTCCTGAGCGTAATGCTAGGGAAATAAGTCGGCTAATTGCTTCTGACTGAGCCGCGGCATTTCCACCGGCTTTACCGATCGTTGTAAAGACCTCACATAAACCGTTTTCATCTTGATTGATGGTAATGTAAAGAGTCCCTTCTCCAGTGCGGATTCGACGTGTAATACCTTCTGTTGTATTTGGTCGGATCCTTGGTCGTTTTTCTACACTGGTATTTTTCACCGGAGCAGAAGCTTCCACTTGAGATGCTACAGCCTCTTGTTCAGTTATATCTGTTTCTTCTTTTTTATCTGTCAAAAGAATACCTTCTCTAGACCCTTCACGATAAACTGTAATCCCCTTGAGACCGGCTTTGTAGGCTGTCATATAAATATCTGCAACTGTTTCCAGTTTAATGTTCTCTTCAAGATTGACTGTTGAAGAAATAGAACTATCGATATATTTTTGAATAATGCCCTGCATTTTTACCCGGAAATAAGGATCGATATCATGAGATGTCGTTACATAATCTGGTAGATCCTTATCAGTTTTAAAAAGTTTTTTAATAATCGGGTGATATACTTTGTACTCGTCGAATTGCTGTCCATAGCTGTCTTGCTTTTTTACGCGCCGTTTATAGGAGGTAGCAAAAATCGGTTCAATTCCCGAGGTGACACGGGCTACAATTGCACCGCTACCAGTAGGCGGTACAGTTAAGACGGTGGAATTCCTAATCCCATTATTTTTAATTTTATCCCTTATCTGTCTAGGTAGTTGTTTAATAAATTTACTTTTGCGATATCCGGGCCAGTCAAATTTTGGGAAAGCACCTTTTTCTATAGCTAATTCAACACTGGTATCATACGCAGTATCACGAAAAATTTGCATGACCTGCTCTACTGTTTGTAACGCATCTTCCGTATCGTATTTAATTCCCATACGCACAAGCATATCTCCAAGGCCTAGTATACCTAAACCAACACGGCGGTCATCGGTTGCGTTTTCTTTTTGAGAATTCAGAGCATGACGATCCAGGTTATAATCAATGACATTATCTAGAAAACGTGTTGCAATACCGACTGTTTCTTTGAATTCATCGATTTTAAAATTGCTTTCATTATCAACAAATCTTTCCAGATTTATGGAACCAAGGTTACAGCACCCGCCATCAGGTAAAGGTTGTTCTGCGCAAGGGTTTGTGGATACTAAAGGACTGCAATATTCCGCGTTGTGGTAGTCGGTCATTGTATCCCAGAAAATCAAGCCCGGTTCCGCACTGCTATGGGCATGGTTAATAATAGTATCCCATAGTTCACGGGCATGAACAGTTTTGTATACTTTTTTATTCCACTTGAGATCAAAGTCGGCATCATTTTCTACCGCTTCCATAAAATCATGAGTCAATAAAACGGATATATTGGAATATTTTACCATATTGATATCACCCGTTTTTATTTTGATGAATTTTTCAATATCCGGATGATCTACCCGTAAAGTTTGCATATTGGCACCACGGCGTCCGTGTTGGGCGATAGTATTGGTGTTTTCACTAAATAGATTCATGAAACCGACGGGGCCACAGGATTGACCACCTGTTCCATTAATTTCATCTCCGGATGGACGCAAAATGGATAGATCATGACCGCAGCCTCCGCCGTATTTATATGTTCGAGCTTCCTCTTCTATTGTTTTATATATAGCCTTGATGGAATCATCCTGAATTCCAACTACATAGCAGTTATTTAAGGTTGTAGTAATATCTTCTCTGCCGGCACCATGCATAATGCGACCACCTGAGGTAAACTTGAAATCTTCAAGGATTGAATAAAATTTCTTTTCCCACGTCTCTCTTAATTTTTTTGTACGTTCAACCGAAGCCAAAGCAGTGGCCTGACGTTCCCATAATTCATAGGGATGGTTTTCCCAGGGTGCGAGGTATTTATTTTTTAGTACATCAGCGCCGAGGTTATCGCCATCATAATAATTTTCGATTAAATAGGGGTTTTGTTCATTCGAAAGGTCTTGTTGGTCGACTTCTTTCGTGAGTTCACGAACAGTCTCTTCAACAATTGTATTGATTTCTTCTGAGGGGGTCTTCCCCGCAGGGAAGTTAAGTTCAATCGCTTCAGCCATTTACAATCATTCCTTTTTGGTATGTGGAGTTTTAAAAAAACAGCGTTCAATTATAGGCTGACAATCGAAAAAGTGATAATCGACTTGGTTGGCAGAACAAATATATCAAACCAAAATAAAGACTCCAAGAATAAAAGTAAAAAACAGGAAAATACCGACTAAAAAAAGTAAAATAAAAGAGTTATCCACAATTTGTCCACACGCTTGGATTAAAAATATGCCACAAATTGAGTGGAATAAAACTGGCAATCAGATCGAAAAATAATTTATCATCGAGGAGCACAATTTAATATTGCAAGTTTTTGGAATTGAAACCCTGGGGCACTTGTTTTTTCTAATATAAATTTAATCCATTCGCGGGCGTCGTATAATGGCTATTACCCCAGCTTCCCAAGCTGGAGACGTGAGTTCGATTCTCATCGCCCGCTCAAAATCTCTTATGAAGCGTACAACACAAATAACTTTTTTTATAATATCATCGATTTTGCTCATTTCTTCTTGTGCGATATTTATACCTGGGTATAGTGAATATTCGTCGGCTAAAAAATATTATCAAATTGGCGATTATGATTCTGCCGTTCATTCTATATCAAGATCCCTTCAGATAAAAGCGGATA
>DTTO01000008.1 GCA_012964665.1 Fidelibacterota bacterium | reverse complement strand
CTTTCTGATAAGACAGACCTGAAGAACGAAGCGTTTCAATCGAAACAGCCAGTATGTCCTTTGGCTCGGGGTAAATATCAAAAACAAATAAATCCAAAAATCTTTCATAAATGATAGATGCGGCTTTTCCACTCAGCTGCTGGTAAACAATAGATCGTATCAATGATTCATAATAATTATTCATGAGATTAAAATTGGGCGGGCCAAATTTGTCAATGAGTTTTTCCATTCTTTTATCGGCATGACTAAGATGCCTCAATGCTATGTTATGATTCATTTAACACTTTCCGTAGAAATATATAGCAACAGAAAACTACTCTCATTAAACAGTTAAAGATGTCATACTACAATTATGAAAGTATGACTAAGAAATTTATAATTCAGCCTTGATAGTTTCCCGTTCTGATTCAATCCGCTTTTGATCTGCGCCTTTGTCAGCAAGAATATCTAAGACATCCAATGCCTTATGGTATAATCCTTGTGCTTTCAAAACATTCACCAATGTAAATGTTGCAAGACGCGAACTGATATCAGTTGGTAATTGTTTTTCAGAACTTTTTTTCGAAGGGATTTTAGGCTTTGAACCTTCTTTCTTTTTTAAATTACCTTTTTTTGTTGACAAATAATCTTTTGCAAATTTATTACCTGGATCAACTCTTTGCGCCCTGTTCCAACTAATAGTTAATGTCCTAGTAGAACGCCCTAATTGTTCCTGAACCATTGGTAATGATGTTGCCGCAGAAGTATGATCGGGAATTTGAGTTAGTACTCTTTTCATCCATTTTTCTGCATCAGCTAAATTTCCCAAACCAAGTTCTGCCTGAGATAAAATGAACTGGCCATCAATGGAATTTGGATGATGTTCTAGACCAATCTCGCATACACGTTTGGCCCTTTTGTAATCGCTTTTACGCTGATAAATTTCTGCTAGAACAGGAAATAATACCGTATCAAAATGGTTGGCAAAATACAATTCTAATTCTGTTAGATTGGTCAGATTCATCTATCTGCGATTTTCGTTGACCCAATTGGTAATATAATTAACAGTTTCTTGTACAGGAGTCCCAGGGCCAAATAGTTTACCCATTCCCATTTCTTCCAATACTTTTATATCTTTTTTAGGAATGATTCCTCCACCGACAAGCAATACATCATCCAGACCTTTATCTTTCATAAGATTTAGCACATTAGGGAAAATAGTCATGTGGGCATTATTCAGACTGGAAAGCGCTATTACGTCTACATCTTCCTGGAGTGCAGCTGAAACGATCATTTCCGGTGTCTGTCGCAGACCAAGGTAAATAACTTCCATCCCTGCATCACGGTAAGCGGCCGCTAATACTTTTATACCACGGTCGTGCCCATCTAACCCGGGTTTCGCCATTAAAATCCTAATTTTTCTTTCCATATCCATATTTTATCATAAAAGAGAAATTACAATGAAATCGTTTTGGAATCGAGTAAACAGAGTTAACGTTGTTTACTGTCCAAAACAAAGGTTACTGGGCCCTCATTGATTAAGTTTACATTCATCATTGCACCAAATTCTCCTGACTTAACAGGAACACTATTGTTTTCTATTCGCGCTATAAAGTATTCATAAAGGGTATTCCCTTTTTCTGGAGATGCAGCATGGATAAAACTAGGGCGACGTCCTTTGTGCGTATCGCCGCATAAAGTAAACTGACTAATAACCAACGCTGAACCTTTGACATCCTGAATGGATAAATTCATTTTTTTATTTTCATCGTTGAATACACGCAGATGGGTAATTTTATCCGCAAGGTAATCAGCATCAGTTTTATCATCCTCATCAGTTACACCTAGTAGGATTACAAAACCAAATTCAATTTGACTAATTATTTTTTCATCAACAGAGACCGAGCCCGATTTTGCTCGTTGAATTACTGCAATCAATCAGAGATCCATATATTTTGTTCTCCGTAGGTATCCCGCAGCTTTTTTAAGAATAATTTATGAACCGATACTTTCACATTATGCGCATAAATCCTCTGTTTACCTCTTTCGGAATCTATGTGAAATATCAATCCACAACTGCCTTTATGATTTTTGGCCATTTCTAAAAGGGCATCTATATCGGTTGGAGACATTTCATTTGGTTCAATGTGAATATTTACATTTTTAGAATAAATCTCTCGGGCTTTAGTCACAGTCACAATTTCCTCAGCAATCATTTTTAAATCGGAAAAATCTGTTTCATCGGTAGGTTTGCCAGTAATAAAAACAACATTATCATTTATGATTAAATCTTTATACTTCGCAAACGTATCGCTAAAAGCAAGTATTTCAGCCTGTCCACCCAAACAATCCAAATTGAAAAATGCCATTTGATTATTTTTTCGATCAAAGTGCATTTTCACATCGGCAATAGTGCCCCCTACACGGATTTTTTCAATATTCTCATTTGAAATATTTTCACTGAAATCAAAATTAGAAAACTCTTCTAAATCCTCAGCAAATTTCAGCAATGGATGACCTGAGAGGTACATTCCTAATACTTCTTTTTCGTTTTCCAACAATTGACTTTCAGGCCACTCTTCGGCCATTGATAATGTTGGGACAATGGAAATATCCTGTCCATTGTTACTGGATGCCCCAAACAAATCCACCTGGTTCTTGGCTTTATTTTCCTGGATGGTTTGTCCGTATTTCAACGCTATTTCAATAGCCGCATATTTTTGGGCCCTGTTGCCCTCAAGTCCATCCATAGCCCCTGACATATTCAGGCTTTCCAATACTCGTTTGTTCACTGCTTGTAAATTCACATTAGCGCAAAAATCAAAAAGGGAATCAAATTCTCCATGCTTGTTTCTTGTTTTAATAATTTGTTCCAATGATTTTGTTCCAACGTTCTTAATCGCATTTAAACCAAATGAAATAGTCTTTTTATCCACGGGGCGGAAATTGATATCCGATATATTAACATCAGGAGGATTCACATCTATTTTTAGTTTTCGGCATTCGTTGATAAGAATAACTATACGATCGATATTCGACATTTCACTGGTGAGATTTGCACTCATGAATTCTGCTGGATAATAAGTCTTGAGCCAGGCCGTCTGGTATGCAACATAAGCATAGGCTGTGGAATGACTTTTATTAAATCCGTATTGAGCAAATTTTTCGATCATTTCAAACATTTCTTTGCTCTTCGTTTTTGAAATATTATGTTTTTCCCCTGCTCCTTCAATAAACTTTATTTTTAGTTCATCCATGAGTTCTTTAATCTTTTTTCCCATAGCACGGCGCATGATATCCGCTTCAGCCAGTGTGAACCCTGCCACTTCATGTGCGATCTGCATTACTTGTTCTTGGTAAACAATAATACCATAGGTTTCTTCCAGTATCGGTTCCATAGCTGGATGGGCATATACAATCTTTTTCTTGCCGTGTTTTCTCGCGATAAAATTGTCAATATTATCCATGGGACCAGGCCGATATAGAGCATTCATTGCAATTAGGTCTTCAATGGCAGTGGGTTTCAATTTTTTAAGAAACTCCCGCATACCTGATGATTCAAATTGAAATACCCCAATTGTCAGTCCTTTTGAAAAAAGTTTATATACTTTGGAGTCATCGAGCGGAATTTTCTCAATTTCAATTTCTTTTTCCCGTTTTTTCAACAGCTTTAGGGTATTATCAATTACGGTTAGGTTGCGCAAACCAAGAAAATCGAGTTTAAGGAGACCTAATTCTTCTAAACCCTTCATATCATATTGAGAAGTAACATCACCCTGCGGGGAACGGTATAAGGGGACAAAATCTGTTAAATCACCTGGGGCAATTACTACTCCGGCAGCATGAATGGATGCATGGCGATTCATCCCTTCCAATACTTTTGAGTGTTCTATTACTTCTTTATATTGACCCTCAGCTGCACTCCTAAGATTTGGATTTTGTTTTAAGGCCTCTTTTAAAGTGATATTTATAGTATTAGGAATCATTTTTGCCAATTTATCAATTTCACCAAAAGAGTATCCAAGAACACGACCGACATCACGAATCACTTGGCGCGCTTTCATTTTACCAAATGTGATGATCTGAGTGACAGAATTTTCGCCATATTGTTTTTTAATGTAATCGATGACTTCACTTCGGCGCTCAATACAAAAATCTATATCAATATCAGGCAGACTAATACGATCCGGATTAAGAAAACGCTCAAACAACAGTTGATGGCGCAGGGGATCAATTGTGGTAATATCTAATGAATAGGAAACAAGACTTCCGGCAGCCGATCCTCGGCCTGGGCCGACGGGGATGGCATTATCCTTGGCATACTTTACAAAATCAGCAGTTATTAAAAAATAACCAGCGAACCCCATTTTTTTAATAACTTTTAATTCATGTGTTAACCTGGATTCCAATTCAGGAGTTAAATCACCATATCGTTCCTTAATTCCTTTCTCACAAAGACTCTGAAGATAGTCATCTGAATTCTGGTGTAATGCATCTTGAGGTATAGGAAAAGCCGGTAAATGGTAATCTCCTATTGGTAGCTCTATTTCAATACTATCTGCAATACGGCGTGTATTTTCAATGGCATTGGGTACATCCTTAAACATATCATACATTTGATCTTGTGTTTTGAAATAGAACTCCGGGGTGGCATATTTCAGGCGATTAGGATCATCCCGATTTTTTCCCGTACCAAGACAAATATGAACATCATGAGCTTCCCAGTGTTCATGTTTTGCGTAATGGGCATCATTGGTACATACTAGTGGTAATCCTAATTCACCGGAAAGTTTTTTCATATTCTCAATATTCTGAATCTCATCCGGGATACCATGATTCTGTACTTCTAAATAAAAACGATTCTCAAATATTTCAGCAAATCTCAATGCTGCTTCTTTTGCCCCATCCCAGTCATCTTTCAGCATTTTTTCAGTGATTTCACCTTTGAGACACCCTGACAGGCAGATAATTCCTTCATTGTGTGTTTTTAATAAATCAATATCAACCCTCGGGCGGTAATAAAAACCTTCAAGGTATCCATATGTAACCAATTTCATTAAATTTTTATAGCCCTGGTAATTTTGTGCTAGTAATACTAAATGGTTATTTCCCCAACCACCATCAGAACGAGGTTTTTTATCAAAACGACTACCAATGGCCACATAAGTTTCACAACCTATAATTGGTTTTACGCCGGCCTTTTTTGCTGATTTGTAATAGGGTACAACACTAAACATATTTCCATGTTCGGTAAGGGCAACGGAATCCATACCAAGATCATCAATGGTATCTACCAATGTTTGAACCGTTTGGGCCCCATCTAAAAGACTGTAATCGGAATGATTATGTAAGTGGACGAATTCTGATGCCATTTAATATGTAATTGATTTGTTGGTTTAAGCAGTCAAAGATACAGTACGTGTTGTAGAGTCGCAATAAATTGCATCTCTACAACAAATCAAATTTGAATTTTTAGTACTCTTTCATCACCGTTGAAATCAGTAATTAATCCCAAATTTTTATATCCCCCTGATTGAAAAATTTCCATAGCCTTAGCAGGGTGATCTCCCAAACCTACTTCCATTATCACCCACCCACCTGGTTTGACCAATTCTTTCGCCACTTCAGCAAACCGCTGGTAAAAAGTCAGGCCGTCTCGATTATCCGTCAAGGCTATTTGTGGTTCATGGTTGTGAATTTCGGGCATGGTTGTACCGAATTCATTCAAAGGAATATAAGGCGGGTTGGAAACTAGTAAATCAAATTGTCCTTCAGGTAATTCTTTGAGAAAATCTAACACCATGAAATCAACATTTGTTGTGGCATTCAAATCTGCATTTTTTCGGGCTTGATCAATTGCAGGTTTGGAAATATCAATTGAAAGAATGTAGGCATTTTGTTTTTCAGCGCCGATAGATACAGCCATACATCCTGACCCCGATCCCACTTCTAGTATCCTGGGTTTTGTTATATTTCCAATGGTATGGAGGACCACATCCACTACTCGTTCCGTCTCGGGGCGGGGAATAAGAACATCTGGCGATACTTTAAAGGGATAACCGTAAAATTGAGTTTGACCAGTAATATACTGGAGTGGTTCCCTAGTTCTACGACGTTTTACCCATCCTTTTAATTGATCAAGTTTAGAATCGGAAATAGTGTTTTCAAACTCAAGGTAAAGATCTATCCGCTTATAATTCAATAAATCACAAAGGAGCCATTCAATTTCCTGTTTGGGATTTTCAAACCCCTTGGACCTAAAATACTCCTTCCCCCAATTGATAATATCAATAATCCGCCAAATTTTTTTCTGTTTTTCAGCGGTTAGGTTCACACTAGTCTCCGACCAAGGCTATTTGCTCTTGCTGATCCGCTAGTTTCAGGTTTTCTATAATTGTACCAATATCACCATCCATCACACTTTCTAAATTAAACGCCGTAAAATTAATCCGGTGATCTGTAATACGACCTTGTGGAAAATTATAGGTACGAATTTTAGCCGAACGATCTCCAGTAGAAACCATATTTTTTCGGGCTGTAGCTCGTTCTTTTGCTAGTTTTTCTTGTTCCGCGGCTAATAATCTAGATCGTAGTACTTTCAAGGCAGCAGCTTTATTTTTATGTTGAGATGTTTCATCTTGACAGGTTACCACTAATCCAGTGGGAATATGTGTAATTCGAATAGCAGATTCTGTTTTATTCACATGTTGACCGCCGGCACCACTGGCACGATATGTATCAATTTTTAAATCACTATCAGCCATTTCAATATCTGCTTTTTCGGCTTCGGGTAGTACTGCCACTGTTGCAGCGGACGTGTGTACCCGTCCGCTTGTTTCTGTTTTAGGCACACGTTGAACACGATGAACGCCGCTTTCAAATTTCATTATACCATAAACATTGTTTCCAGTTACGGAAAAAATAATTTCTTTATAACCGCCTATACCAATTGCACTGGATTCCAATACTTCATATTCCCACCCATTACGTTCAGCAAATCGAGAATACATGCGGTACAAATCAGCAGCAAATAATGCGGCCTCATCTCCTCCTGTACCGGCGCGAACTTCAATAATAGTATTTTTATCATCGGTCGGATCATGTGGGAGGAGGAGTACTTTTAACTCTTTTTCCAACTTAGTTAAATCATCCTGCAACTCTTCAATTTCAACTTGGGCAATTTCTATTAATTCCACATCTTCACTATTTAATATTTCTAAATCATCATCTATTTTTTCTTGTGTTTTGATAAATTCGCGTGCTTTATATATAATTGGGCTAAGGTAACGATGTTCTTTCGTCACTTCAACATAACGATTTTGATTATTGGTAAGAACAGGATCAGCCATTTGCTTTTCCAACGACTCAAAATGAGTGATAATTTCTTTTAGTTTATCGATCATCCAATTGCTTCTGCCACATATTCTTTCCCGATCATTTTTTCATACTCATCACCAAAAGCTTCTTTCAATGCTGTAATGGCAACATCAACCATATCATCTTCTGGTTGCTGAGTAGTAATATTTTGAAGCCATAAACCCGGTGCTCTTAATACTCTTAAAAAAAGACTGTTACTTGTTCTTGCTGTCACTTTTATAACTTCATAAGAAACACCAGCTACAAGCGGTATTAAGGGTAGATGAACCATCAAGCGGATAGGTAAGCTAATAAAACCGGTGACAGCCATAACGATGGTATCAATGATTGAAAAAACAATAATCGCTGATAGTAAAACAATAAACATAAAACTGGTTCCACAGCGGGGGTGCTGAGTCGGAAAGGATTGGGCATTATTAATATCAATACTTTTCCCGGATTCAAAATTATAGACAACCCGGTGTTCTGCTCCGTGATATTGAAATAGGCGTTTTACATCTTTCATCAAAGAAATCAAAAAAAGATAAAGCACAAAAAATGTAATTCGAAACATACCTGAAATCATATTGAATGCCACTGCATCTTTTTCCACATCCAATAGTTTCGTTGTAATCCACATGGGGGCAATCATAAAAAGTGTTACGGCAAAAAATATTGCAAATACTGATGATAAAGAATCCAGCAATTTGTTGGGCTTTTTATCTTTTTCTTCCGGCATAGCAATATCAGCAGACCACTGCAATGTTGCCATCCCCATTTTCATGGCTTCAAATAAACCGGCCATTCCTCTGAAAATAGGCCTTTTCCAAAAGGTTGATCGTTCCGTAATCGATTTGAAGCTATGGCGATCTACATGCACTTTACCATTTGGATCTCTCACAGCAGTGGCATAAGCACCAGGAACCCGCATCATTACACCTTCAATGACAGCTTGTCCTCCAACCAAAATTGTAGGTTTCATTATTAATAGTATAATTTTCTTAATCATAAAAAAATGGCCGCACAATAAATATACTTATCATGAAGCCACTCCTATTTTTTTGTTTTATTGGTTTGCTTTGCTGTATTTCTTTTTAAACTGTTCAATACGTCCGGCTGTATCAACTAGTTTTTGTTTTCCTGTATAAAATGGGTGACATTCTGAACAAATCTCTATACGTTGGTCTCCTATTACACTATATACTTGAAATGAATGACCACAGGAACAAACAATATTGCCTAATTTGTATTCTGGATGTGTATTTGCTTTCATAGGTTACTCCCTATCTTATTCAATTTAATTGCTCTAAAACTTTTTTTACTCGTTTAATACCTTCACGAATCACTTCTTCTCCTAAAGTATAAGAAAATCTTATATGTCCCGGTGCGCCAAACCCATCCCCTGGAACAGTAACAACTTTTGCTAAATCCAAAATCACATCGCAAAGGTCAAAAGAATCTTTTATTTTTTTTTCTTTAAAAGTTTTACCGATATATTTCGAAAAATCAGGAAAGGCATAAAAAGCACCACCGGGCATATCACAATTAACGCTTGGTAATTCATTGAGTAACGATACCATCAAATCCCGCCTGACTCTAAATTCTTCACGCATCAAATCAACGGTAGATTGATCACCAACAAGTGCCTCTACGGCAGCTGCTTGTCCGATCGAATTAGCACAAGATGTGGTTTGCCCTTGTATTTTTGCCATCGCCTTAATAATAGATCTTTCACCAAATGCATACCCAATTCTCCATCCTGTCATAGCGTAAGTTTTGGATAAACTCATACAAGTAATAATATTGGCATCGATTTGGTGATCAATATTTAGTTTTTGAGAACTAGTGAATTCACCATCAAAAACAAGTCTTTCATAACATTCATCTGAAATAACAACCCAACTATTATCTTTGGCAATCCCAAGTATATTGATAATAGCTTCATTGGACCAAACACTACCGGTTGGATTTGATGGTGAATTGATAATGATTCCTTTTACCCTGTCTGTGATTTTGGATTGCAAATCTTTCATGTTTGGCTCAAAGTTTTGTTTTGGATCTGTTTCGACTATCACTGGCGTAGCATCGGCAAGTGTTACAAACTCTGGGAAAGAAACCCAATATGGCTTGAAGATTAATACTTCATCACCTTTTTCAAAGAGTGACTGGCAAACCAGATAAAGACTTTGTTTTTCCCCATTTGAAATAAGCACTTGATTTGGAAAAACATCTAATTGATTCTCGCGTTTCAGTTTTGTACAAACTGCTTCCCGTAATTCAATTGTACCGGAACCTGCTGTATACTTTGTTTGACCTCTATCTAATGCTGTCTTGGCGGCATTTCGGATATTTTCCGGCGTATTGAAATCTGGCTGCCCTGCACTAAAGTTCATGACATCTATTCCTTGGGCACGTAATTCTTCCGCCCTAGATGTCATTTCAAGCGTAAAGGATGGTTTTACGCGCTGAACACGCTCTGAAAAAACAGTCATATTTATTTTTCAATTACAAGGTATGTTGTTTTTTATGATATTCTTCTGAATTGTAATTAATATTGGAAGAATCTTTTTTTATCTTTTTATTTCGTTTTTTTGGTTTGTATGGTGCATTCTTTTTTCTAGTAACATCAGTCTGATAAACTATTGTTTCATCTTCCTCAATTTCGAATTCTTCAGAAAGCACTTTCTTGCTTCTTTTTGTTGGCATTAAATCTTTACCAGGGACTTTCTTTGGACGAGGTACTTTTTCTACATCAATTTCTTGTAAATCAGATTCAGCAATTGTTGTTTGTTTATCATTACTTTCTTTAGCTGCTTTTGCTTCCAACTCTTGTAAATCTCCTTCATTAAAAGAAAATAATTCAGGATTAAATAACCCAAAAAGGGCGCCATAACCCCGAGTGATACCATTTCCGATTCCTAAATAATTTGGTAACACAAAATTAGCACGGAATTCCCCATCAAAAGCACCCCAGTTATTTTCATCTACTTGTCGAGGAAACAGTGATGAAAGAGTAACTTTGGTGAAGATGTTTTCTTCTAATTCCATCCCCATTTCTCTAGCCATAAAGACAATATTCTGTCCAAGAAGGCGATTAAGAAAATTCACGCGATCGGCATTATTTAAATACCGATAACGGTATCCTGTAGTTTGATTCAATGCTACCCAAGGTGTCACAAACCGATACCGAATTAATTTAGAAACTGGTTGAAACCTATTCCCATGCTCTTCAATCTCATTATCCAAAACTTGAAACGTAATATTACCAAAATCTAAAAAATCCATCTTTTGGGCGATTGCTTTAATGGAATCAACTCCTTCATTGATTCCAACAATATAAATCTGTTCATTCAAAATCTTTACTTGAACACGAGGATAAAGAAACTTTTGACGATATGATCCATCAAGCATTGGTACAATTTCCTCATCGGGGAATTGGTTCATCATAACACCTTTTACTTGATAGGGTGTTTTTCGGACAGGTTTATCAGTGAAGATCCGGACAGCAACTGTCCGTACTTCTGGGTATTTAGAACTCATATATATTCTCCTTAGCTTCTACACCAAGATTAAATTTGACACGGTAATTTAAATTTACTGACTCATTGTTTCCATAAATTCTTCATTTGTTTTTGTTCGACGAATTCTATCTTGAATAAATTCCATGGCTTCAATTACATTCATGTCATTGAGCAATTTTCTAAGTATCCACATACGAGCTAAAACTTTTTTATCTAACAAAAGTTCTTCTTTTCTTGTGCCAGAACGAACCAAATCAAAAGAAGGATAAATTCGCCGATCGCTGAGTTTGCGGTCCAATACTAATTCCATATTGCCTGTTCCTTTAAATTCTTCAAAAATAACTTCATCCATGCGACTTCCTGTATCAATCAAGGCTGTAGCAATAATAGTTAAGCTACCGCTTTCCTCCGTATTTCTGGCAGCACCGAAAAATTGTTTCGGTTTTTTAAGGGCATTAGAATCAACACCACCAGACAAAATTTTACCACTATGTGGTATAACAGCATTATGGGCGCGCCCCAAACGGGTAAGACTATCTAAAAGAATCATTACATCATTTCCAAACTCAACCATTCTACGTGCTTTTTGTATAACCATATCTGCT
The DNA here is from genome assembly GCA_012964665.1 of Fidelibacterota bacterium. Taxonomy (GTDB): domain Bacteria; phylum Fidelibacterota; class Marinisomatia; order Marinisomatales; family TCS55; genus TCS55. The sequence goes on along the minus strand of DTTO01000008.1, from coordinate 3,827 downwards.
ACAGCAACATGGCGTTCTGGCGGTTCGTCAAAAGTCGAACTAATCACTTCTGCTTCAACATTCCGCTTCATATCTGTTACCTCTTCAGGTCTTTCATCAATGAGTAAAATAATCATTTTAACCTTGGGGTGATTTTTTGTTATGGCATTAGCAATTTTCTGCAGTAATACTGTTTTCCCCGTTTTTGGTTGTGCTACGATGAGACCCCGTTGCCCTTTCCCAATTGGAGAAATCATATCCATAATACGAGTGGATAAATCTTTTGGATTAACTTCCAAATTAAATTTTTCTTCAGGATAAAGGGGCGTGAGATTGTCAAATAAGATCGTTCGATGAAGCTCATTAGGGTCTTGGCCGTTGACTGTATCTACTTTTAATAAGGCATAAAATCTTTCCTTTAATTTTGGTGGACGAATCTGCCCAGAAATCTCGTGACCAGTCCTTAAGCCAAACCGTTTTATTTGTGATGGGCTTACATAAATATCATCTGGCCCTGGGAGATAATTGAAATCAGGACTGCGTAAAAATCCGTACCCTTCTTTTAGTACTTCCAGAACACCCTCAGCAGTGACAACACCTTCTTTTTCATTTTGACTTTCAAGAATTTTAACAATAAGCTCTTGTTTATTCATCCCTGAATAACTCTCGATATTTAGTTTTGCCGCGAGCTCTGCCAATTCTTGAATCTTTAGTTTTTGTAATTCATTAACATTCATATAGAAATAACCTTAGTGATATTATTTTAAAAATCAATCTTTGTGATTATGAATTTTGGGGAATTGCCTTGTGAAAACGATACAAAATCATAAAATACAAGACAAAAACAACAGATCGGATATTACATCAATTTAAAATAAAAAACCAAATTTATTGAAAACTATCCTTGCAATATAATGGCTACCTAAAATAATGGCTGGTCGGCTCGTTTTTTGTGTTATTTCTACGATATGATCCAAAGCGCTTTGAAATCGATTCATCACAACAAAATCTTTTAATCCAAAATTTGATAATTTCTGTGATAATTCATACCCCGACATTAGTCCCAGTTCCGGAGCACCACTGAGGATCAATTGATCAAATTTATTTTCTAAAGCTTGGACAACCAAATCTGGTTCTTTGTTTTTTTTCATAACAAACAATCCAGATGGTTTTCTATTGAAAATTTGACTCATAGTTTCTAGTATTGATTCCAACCCATGAGAATTGTGTGCTACATCATAATAAATGGGATATTCCTTTTTCATCCTTTGGAGACGACCAGGCCATTTTACTTTATTTAAACCATCATCAATAATTTCTTTTTTTATTTCAGGCATGAATGATTGGATTACTTCTATTCCTACTGCTGCATTGATTGCCTGGTGGAATCCGATCAAAGGAATTTTAAATAATTGATCTTTCTTTTTGAATCTAGTCTCCCATTCAGTGATTTGAATATTCGATGGTATCTCCACCTTAATTATTGAGGTACCAACTTTTACAGCTTTTTTTAAAAATTGATTCTGAACAGCGGATAGCTGCGGAGCTATGACCAATGGGATATTCTTCTTAATAATACCCCCTTTTTCTCCCGCTACCGATAAAATATCATTACCCAAAATATCGCAATGGTCTAGTGAAACTGGCGTTATTACTGTCACATTAGGGTTAAGTACATTTGTTGAATCCAAGCGACCTCCCAATCCAGTTTCAATGATAGCTATATCTATATTTTGGTTCGAAAAATGCTGGAAGGCCAAGGCAGTTGTAGTTTCAAAAAAAGTAGATTTTATCTCATCAATATCAGATTTATACTGTTCAATAAATTGTACAATTTGAGCATTCTCAATTGGATTGTTATTTACTCTTATTCTTTCATTAAACTGAATTAAATGTGGAGAAGTGTAGAGACCCACCTTTAGGCCGGCTGTCTTCAGTATTGATGCAATAATTGCACAGGTTGATCCTTTCCCATTTGTTCCCGCAATATGGACTGATTTAAAATTATTCTGGGGGTTTCCGCAGCGCTTTAACAACTCAATAGTATGACTTAGCCCTACTTTTATTCCCAAGCGTTTTAAGTTATATAAATAATCTAAATGTGATTCAAAAACGGACGAGGTGTCCCGAGGGTACATTTTTTAATGCTCTACAAAAAATTCAGTGTGTAACTGGTCTATACTGTACTGGTAAATTTATGCCATATTTTTTAAGTGCTCTATGGTTCAAATTCTTTGTCAAAAGATCTTCAACTAACTCTCTGTGAGATATTGTTCACGAGAATATCGGAACTTTACAATCGCTTTATATATTGAATCGGCTATATTCTGACGGTACTTGGCATTGCGGAGATTTTTTTCTTCATTCGCATTGGTTAAGAACCCTGCCTCAACCAATACATTGGGCATACTGGCGCCGACCAGTACATGGAAACCGGCTTGTTTAACACCACGGTTTCTAGATTTGACCTTTTTTCCCATTTCTTCTTGGATCATGGCTGCCAATTCTTCACTCTCTTTCATAAATACACTCTGGGCCATAGTGGCCACAATCAAGTTTTCCCCTGATAGATCCTGATATTTATTTTTGGATCGGTCCTCCAGCTTAATGGCCTCATTCTCACGGGATGCTACTTCTATGGCATCCTCCGTCATTCCTGGTCTTAATAAATAGGTTTCAAATCCATATGCTGTTTTGTTGGGATTCGAATTCAAATGGACACTGACAAAAACTTTTCCATTAGATTCATTCGCTATTTTTGGACGTTTCCATAAAGGAAGCCAGACATCTTCTTCACGGGTATAAATCACCTTCAATTTAGTGTTCTTTTCAAGCAAGATCCCCACACGTTTGACAATATCCAACGCAATGTCTTTTTCTTTTGTTCCCTTTCTTCCTATTGTTCCGGGATCTTTCCCTCCATGCCCCGCATCCAAAACAACTGTATCCAATTTCCATCGATCTTTTACTTGTTTAATACGTGCCATACTTCCATCCATAGGCGTACGCAAAGAAACAACAATTTCACGTGGGTCACTACTTTGATAGAGTTCATGACTTTGTACCTTAGTGCGCATTTGAAAAGCTAGCTGTGCTGTCTGTCCGAGCTGGTCAGCTGCGACACTTCGAACAACTCCTCGCGTATCACTTCGTCGAAACTCAGTTGTATCTACAAGGCCACCTGCAATTGTTAAATAGAACCATCCATTTTCATGAAAAAATGAACTGATATTACCCTCAGGAAATGTGTTACGTGTGCGAATACGCAATATTGTACCATTTGCTTTTTGAGATATTTTCACACCCATAATTGTAAATTCTTTCATATCAATATCTAAAACCATTCGGCGTGGGTCATAGTTAATGCCTGGTAAGACTGTCCGTTTTAAAATATCAAAAAAGGATTCAGCCGGAAGAAAAATATCATTATGTGTTACAATTGCGTACATAGGCATTTGATAAACTTGTTCATCTATCAGGATAAAACTACTATTGCCCGAAATTTTTATTCGATGATTATCAATATAAAGCACCATTTTTCCCCTCTCTTTATTGATGAAAGGGTCCCGTTTAGCTAGAATTCGGGAAATATCCTTAGTGGAGACATATGTTCCGCGGAGACGATCCAGGGTTGCGATATCATCCATCGAATTATTAACACGGTTTACAACTCTAATCGAGCCAGAAATTCCAACTGAAAAAATGAAACTTAAAAACAAGAAAACGTTAATTAAGGTATGTTTCATGATCTAGAAATTATCCTAGCCTAAGAATGGAATCAATAAGCGGTCATAAATTTGGTTGGGACCAATATACCAATCAAAATATCAAAATTTGTATCAAAGGAA
>DTTO01000007.1 GCA_012964665.1 Fidelibacterota bacterium | reverse complement strand
AGAAGTTTGATTAAAAAAGAAAAAAATGAAGAAAAAACCAGGTAATATAATTGGGGTTGGAATTGCTATAGGTGTTACAATTGGTGCTGCAATGGATTCTATACAAAAGAAGGAAACTGCATGAGACACCAGAAAAAAGGTCGAAAACTTGGTGTAAGTGTTCCCCATCGAAAGGCTATGTTGCGCAACTTGGCTGCGAATCTTATCGAGCACAAGCGAATAAAAACAACAGATTCCCGTGCAAAAGAATTGCGAACCTTTATTGAGCCCCTAATCACTAAGGCAAAAAATGGTGATCTTAATTCCCTTCGTCAAATTGCTAAAAAACTTCCGAGGAAAGAAGTGGTCCATTCGTTGATACACGATATTGCGCCATTGTACGCTGAACGGAGTGGCGGATATACCCGAATCATTAAGCTTGGTTTCCGTGATAACGATCGTGCATCTGTATCTTTGATAGAATTTGTTGATTTTGAACATGCTGATGCAGTAGAAGTGGCTGAAGTATCCGAATAATAATTCGTTGAATAACCAATCCAAACTATTCTTCTTAAGGGCAGCGGTTTCCGTTGCCCTTCTTTTTTCCTTGAACTGGGCATCCGATTTATTACAAAAGGGTGAATTTGAGCAACGATATCTATGGGTAGTTCGTAATACACTTACTAGTAAGTCCACTATCAACCAGATGATCAACTTTGCTACTCTGAATAGGTTCAACCATATTTTTGTCCAAGTGCGTGGCAGGGGTGACGCTTATTATAATTCGATGATCGTTCCAAAATCTAATCTTATTAATGATGCGAATTTTGATCCCCTAGCATATTTGATTCCTAGGGCAAAAGAAAAAGGGATCCGGGTGCATGCCTGGGTGAATACGTATTTACTCTGGTCATCCCGTTTGAAACCGGTTCAAAATGATCATTTATTTTATTCTCATCCGGAGTGGATCGATCAAAATAAACAGATGCAACTGAATATTTTAGAAGAAATGCAAAATTTTAATAGTGGGAAAAATGGGAATGAGGGATTTTACCTTTCGCCCAATCATCCGAAAGTAAATTCTTATCTATTGACTGTGTTTAGAGATCTGATTGAAAATTATGAATTGGATGGTTTACACTTAGATTATGTTCGCTTTCATGATTCTGAATATGGCCAAAATCCTGGGGCCATTGCCTATTTCCGAAGGTATAATGGTATGAATCCACCGGATAGTATGTCGGAATGGAATGATTATCGTCGTAAGGCAATCACAGAATTAGTTCGTGAAACTAAAAATCTCATTGAAACAGTTCGGCCGGAAGTAGAATTGACTGCTGCAGTTAAGCCAAACCTTTACCAGGCGAGGGAACGCTATTACCAGGAATGGGACGTGTGGCTAGCGGCGGGTTATTTGGATAAAGCGGTGGTGATGAATTATACAAAAAACTTAAAAGAATTTGCTGACAATATTGATATTATGTATGATAATCTTCCTTCCAAGTATCGAAAGAAAATCGTAATGGGGATCGCTACCTATAACCAACCGGCACGGCAGGTGGTGGATAAAGTGAAATATACCCGCGTAACACGTTTCAAAGGTATCTCATTTTTCTCTTATAATGTAATGGCTCAGAATCCGCGCTATTTTAGGTCGATTAAAAAGATACTGTATCCGCGCGGTTAATTTTCACACCGCTTCTTGTAGAGAATAACTATTCCTTTATCAAAGCAGTTGATGCTGTGGTAAGGTTATGGAGTAAGTCAGGCATTGATTAAATTTCTAACTATATTATTACTATAGAAAAGGACTAGTTAAATGTCGAATCGGACCATAAGAGCCCCTCGTGGCACTGAACTTACTTGTAAGAATTGGCAGATCGAAGCGCCCTTTCGCATGATCCAGAATAATCTCGATCCGGATGTTGCGGAAAATCCAAATGAACTGGTTGTTTACGGAGGAAAAGGAAAAGCAGCAAGAAACTGGAAATGCTATGATGCTATTCTCAATTCATTAAAAAGGATGAATGAGGATGAGACGCTTCTGATTCAATCCGGGAAGCCAGTGGGAATACTAAAAACCCATTCTACATCGCCACGAGTCTTGATCGCCAATTCAAATCTTGTCCCTAATTGGGCTACGTGGGAACATTTCAATGAATTAGATAGGCAGGGCCTCATGATGTATGGTCAAATGACTGCCGGATCTTGGATTTATATAGGAACACAGGGCATTTTACAGGGTACTTATGAGACATTTGCAGCGGCAGCGAAACAACATTACAATTCCGACCTTACCGGAAAGTTGGTTGTAACGGCCGGTCTCGGCGGGATGGGTGGCGCTCAGCCCCTATCGGTAACCATGAATAATGGTGTGATCATTTGTATTGAGATTGATCCTTCTCGCATTCAAAGGCGTCTAGAAACGAAATATCTGAATATGTCTACCGAATCTTTAAATGATGCCCTTTCTTTAGCTCGAGATGCCCAAAAGAACAAAAAGCCACTATCCATTGGCCTGAAAGGGAATGCGGCTGATATTGTGCCCCAAATGGCTGAATTAGGCATCGTTCCTGATATAGTGACGGATCAGACATCCGCTCACGATGAATTGGATGGATATATACCCAATGGGATGACGTATCAGGAAGCACTGGATTTGCGTAAATCCGATCCGGATCGCTATATCAAAGAAAGCTATCGGGCTATGGCAGAGCACTGCCAGGGAATATTGGATTTGAAGGCACAGGGTGCCATTGCATTCGATTATGGAAATAACCTACGTGGACAAGCACAGAAGGCAGGTGTAAAAAACGCCTTCGATTTCCCGGGGTTTGTACCAGCATATGTAAGAGATTTATTTTGTGAAGGTAAAGGCCCTTTCCGCTGGGTGGCGCTGTCAGGCGATCCGGAAGATATTTATAAAACCGATGATAAAGTATTAGAAATGTTCCCAGAAGATCAGACACTAACACGTTGGATCACAATGGCGCGAGAACAGGTCCAATTTCAAGGATTGCCTTCGCGTATATGCTGGCTAGGTTACACCCAAAGAGCGAAGTTCGGTGTAGCTTTAAATCAGATGGTTGCCAGTGGAGAATTATCAGCACCTATTGTCATTGGACGCGATCATCTAGATTGTGGATCAGTTGCATCACCATTCCGTGAGACTGAAGACATGAAAGATGGTTCAGATGCTGTTGCTGATTGGCCCTTATTAAATGCCCTTACTAGTACTGCAAGCGGGACGACTTGGGTTTCTATTCATCAGGGTGGTGGTGTTGGCATGGGATTAGCACTCCATGCTGGGCAAGTTATCTGTGTGGATGGAACACCTGAGATGGAAAAAAGAGTGGAACGTGTTTTGACCAATGATCCGGGAACAGGGATCCTCCGTCATGCAGATGCAGGATATGAAGATGCAATCCACAATGCTAAGGATTGGGATTTAGATATCCCAATGGTCAATGTCTAATTCACTTCAATTGACTAATATAGGAGAGCTTGTCACTGCCAATTCGGCGGGGGTGGAAAGATACCAAAATTCATCCCTATGCATAGAAGATGGTAAGATATCTTCTATCAGTGATAGAAATGGAGACCGTGTTATTGATTGTGGTGGAAAGATGGTTACAGCCGGATTCGTAGATTCACACACCCATCCTGTGTTTTACAATAAACGAGATGAAGAATATAGGATGCGGTTGGCTGGAGCAACCTATGAAGAGATTGCTGAAAAGGGTGGTGGTATCATATCCAGTGTAGAGGGAGTGAGAAATGCATCAAAGGAAGCATTGGTTGAAAAAGTTATGCAACGAATGGATCGATTCATTGCAGTAGGTACGACGACGATTGAAGCGAAGTCTGGTTATGGCCTCAATACAGATTCAGAATTAAAATCTCTTTCAGTGATCGATGAGGTGAATCAAAATCATCCAATTGATATGGTGCCTACATTCATGGGCGCCCATGCTTTTCCAAAAGAATTTTCTAATGATCATGACGCGTATATTGATTTGATCTGCAATGAAATGATACCAGCAGTAACCGATCAGGGGGTGGCCATTTTTAATGATGTATTCTGCGAAGATAAGTATTTTACCGTAGACCAATCGAGGCGCATATTAGAAACAGGTAGAGAACACGGGTTGAAACCACGACTTCATGCTGATGAATTTGTGGATTCTGGTGCGGCCGTATTAGCGGGAGAAATAAATGCTTTCTCGGCTGATCATCTTATGGCTGTGAGTGAAATCGGAATCAGATCAATTGTTGATAATGATGTAGTAGCTACATTGCTTCCTGGCACAACATTTTTCTTAGGCAAATCGACCTATGCGCCAGCAAGAAAATTAATTGATAATAAAGTTACTGTAGCCTTGGCAACGGATTTTAATCCTGGCAGTTCCCATATTCAATCTATGCCTTTCATTATGACATTAGCATGTATGCATATGGAAATGACTGTAGAAGAAGCATTTCAGTCGGTAACTTACAATGGCGCCAAAGCATTGGGAATGGAAAATGAAATAGGTTCAATTGAAGTGGGAAAAAAGGCTGATCTTATTCTCTGGGATTTAGATTCTTTGTTGGATATTCCATACTATGTTTCGGACCATCCAATTAAACTAGTGATAAAGAACGGTACAATTGTATTTCAGGCTTGACACAAGAACAAGTACTCGTGTAAAATTGCGGCTGTTTAATGATAATATATGGTAAATAAATGAACACTAAAAAAATTCTCGCAATAATGGTTATCCTTTTGATGGGTTCCCAATTTGCATTCGCAAACTATGCATTTTATAAAAAGGTTTCCAGTACATGTAAATACTATCGTGTATCGGTTGATCAAAAGAAAATGGCACTTACTAAAAATGCAGATGGTTCATACCAATTCTCTATTGAGATGCAAAGCCTTCGGAATAACTTCGAAATGGTAATGCTTGTGGGCTTCATATCCGTTGGGCAGGCTATCAATCATCAAGAATCTTTTGCGAAGAAAAAACCTGGATACACTGCCATTGTACCAGGGAATACGGAAGTAACGGTTACGATACCTATTTCCAGACAAAATACAATTATCACTGCAAAAGCATCTGCTGAACATATTCGTCAATTGACGGATGGTAAAATTGATACAGCAGGATTTATGCGTTTGATCAAAGATTCAATTCAAACACTGTAAAAGGAGGAAAAATGTTAGATCCTACCAGTTGGGGTGGCATGTTTGCACAATATGGTCGTTCTTTACTTTGGGCGATTACAGCAGCCATCGGTTTTGGTTTAGGCGTTGGTATTTCTTTGAAAGTATTCGACTGGCTTTCAACAGATATTGACGAGTGGGAAGAAATCAAAAAAGGAAATATGGGTGTTTCCCTTATTTTCGTATCTCTCATTGTTATGGTTGGCCTGATCGTTTATAAAGTTATTTAAACACAACCTGACATCAGTCTTATGAGAAAACCCTTTGCAATTTGCAGAGGGTTTTTCTTTTATATGTAACAGACAAGCTTTTCCAAAAAAAGTTGATCGATCCGATTGAATTGTCCAATTTGATCCCCGTCAATATCCAATACTGCAATCAAACCATCATTTTTTATGACAGGAACTACGATTTCCGATACAGTTTTCTCATCGCAGGCAATATAACCGGGGAAGGTGGAAACATCATCTACGATTATAGTTTTTTTCTCTGAAGCTGATGTGCCACATACGCCACGATCAAAAGCGATATGACCGCATGCGAGTATATTCCCCTGGTAAGGACCAATCTCAAGGAGATTTGGTTTTATCACACGATAAAACCCGCAGAATATCCATTCACTGAACTCCATCTTTAATATTGTAGCCATAATGGCCATTTTTCCAATCTCGTCCATTGGATAATCGTCGAAGGTATATTTAGCGGTTTTCAGAATATTTTGATATCGAGATTCTCTATCCATAATTCATCCATAAAAAATATGCAACGTTTGCACCAACAATAGTGTTGATGAAATTGACCGCATCATTATCGATCCATTTAGATCCCGAAATCAGTTTAGATTTTGTATTACAGTGATAACGATCTTCTGTTTGTTCATTGCATAGAGAACATTTGAATTGTGCCTGAATATATCCTCCTAGAATGGAATCGGTTAATGAACCGGTTAATCCAGCAATTGCTAAAGGGAGAAGCAAGTCATTCATGTGCAGAATTATTTCACCTAAAAAGCCAATTATTAGGGCACCTAAAACTGATCCGGTGATTCCTAAAAATGTGACGCCGCCTGAAATGCCTCGTTGTACAACTTGTTTGGATAGCACTAATCGGGGTTTGGATTTGGAGTAAAAACCAATCTCTGTCGCCCAAGTATCCGCAGTTGCTGCACCTATTGCACCCAAATACAAAACAATGGCTGGGGGGAATTGCCAAAAAAAATAGATGATAGCAAATAGGGTACCTACACCGCCATTGGCTAGAATTTGGAGGATATTTCTATTTGAATAGGGCTTATGTCTCAAATGGGAGAGAATAGATGAAGAAATAAAGAAAAATACCAATGGAATAATCCAAGGCCAACCTCCTGCACCAAAAACGATAATACCCATAATATATCCACTGATAGCGCCACTGGGTGAAACTGATTTACGGTTCCATGCGAGGGAGAAAATAACCAGGGAAAGAAAGGACCAGAGCAATAATTGCGTTAGGGTGCCATGAGTATAGTTAATAAGGAATATTTCGTAGGATAAAAAAGTAATGATTGGTATTGATAGGTTGTCGGACCCTCTATAGCTCACGGATTCTGCTAGGGTTGCAGAAAGGGCAGTAAAAATACTGACGCCAATAAGAATGGGAAATGGAATAAAAAATGCAGCACCGTAGATTCTCGTAAGTAGATCAGTTCCCAGCATGATAATAATCATGGTAGAACCAAACATAGCTAAGGAACCTCGACGTGTTTTTTGATCCCGCCATGGCATATAAACGGTTTGACCCTTTTTCCCAACGATGGCGGCGATAGGATCTGAAATTGTCATAACTAATATGGCCAAGATAAATGAAATGGGCTTATCCCACCAAAAATAAGATAGGATCAAAACAGAAAAGGGAAAGTAAACTGTTCCATAACTCTTCCGTGTGGTGACATGCATACTGGCAATTTTATTTGACTTAATTAGAAATCCGTTAATTATTATAAACAAGGAAGATAGCGTAATCAATTGAAGATTAGATTTAAATAATAATGGACAAATGGATACGATCAATCCCACAAATATATGTACAAATTTTCGGGTGGATTCCGGTGGTTTCATCATGATTTTTCGAACCAATTCAGCAATGCCCAAAACAAGGAATATGCCTATGAAAATGATTGCGAAAAAAGACCAGTCGTTTAAAGATTTAATTAAGTCCATAGTTGAAGTTATAAAAAACCCCCCGCTGAACGTGGGGGGTTTTTTATAACTTGTCTTATGAGGGTTGTATTATTTTATGGGATTACCGTTTACGTCCAATAAAACCGGGTCACCAAACCCAAGAGATTTCATACCATCTAACTGGGTGGCAGCATCTCCGACAACTAGATAGATCATTTCATTTGGTCGAATATATTTATTTACCAATGCATTATGACTTTCTACGCTCATATTACGAACGACATCTTCCTGATCTTCAATGTAATTAACGGGTAGACCATAAGTTGCGATATTGGAGATCATTCCACGAAGTGCACCAAGAGTTTCGAATCGGCGAGCATTTGATTTTAAAGTTACATTCTTTGTGAATTCCAGGTCCTCTTCTGAAATAGGCTCTCTATAAGCAGACATTAGATTTTTAAAAATGTTGACCGATTCTTCCGTTGTATTTGAACGGACCCCTGAAGAAGCTGTGAATTTTCCAGGAAATTTTGAACCGCTAAAACCAGTTCGTGCCCCGTAAGTGAATCCTTTCTCCTCTCTGAGTACCATATTGACATCACCACTAAAGTTTCCGCCTAGTTTCATGTTCATAACAGAAGTTGCATAGAAGTCAGGATGAGTACGAGATAAACCAAGGTATCCAATACGGATCTCGGACTGTTTTGCATTGGGGACATCCACAAAATAAACTTTTGCCATTCTATTGGGTTCGGGCATGTTATATTCTGGGAATGTTACATCTTTCACATCCCAGCGTTCTACCAGGCCTTTAAAGGCTCTCACAGCTTCACTACGGCTAATATCTCCCACTATGCTAATAGTAGCTAGATGTGCCGAAAAGTTATCCTGAACGTAGTTTTTTAGGTCATTTAAACCAATCGATTCCACTGATGAAACAGTACCAATTGTTTCATGAGCTAAAATATGGTTGCCATAATTCAACTTATTGAAGACATTTGATGCAATAGATGATGGTACTGCAGATCGACGTTTTATAGATTCAGATGTTTCCCGTTTAATTCGCTCAAATTCTTTTGCATCCCACCTTGGCTCGAACAGAATTTCCTCAACAAGAGCGAGTGTGGCATCAAAATTCCGTTTCAAGCTGCTCACCTCAATATTGATGGATTGTTTTCCTGTATACATATTAATCGAGGAGCCCAATGCATCAATGGCTTCTTCCAATTCAACCGGTGTTTTATTAGCTGTGCCTTCCATCATCATATCAGTGATGAGATTGGCCACACCGATTTTATTGGGATCATCCAGGAGCATCCCACCATCAATTTGGACACCAAAACTGACCAAGGGTAATTCATCATGTTTTGCACCGTATAGGGATACACCCTTATTGTAATCGTGCTGCCATATTTTTGGTATCTTCAATTGAGGTTGAGAACCTTCAGCGGGTTCAACCGAACGATCAAATGTAGAAGGAATTTGTGCCACTTCTATTCCACCCGCCCCTGTTTCTTTTTCAACATTTTCAACGATCATTTCTTCTTGGATTGGGAAAAGAACAGAACCTTCTGCCACTAAATCAACTTTTCCTTTTGGAACAAAACTGGTTAACACATAATTCTGATCTTTAATATATTTTTCATAGACCCGTTTTACATCGCTCATATTGACGTCCAAAACACTTTGGAGGTCTTCAGCAATCGCATCAGGTGAACCATAATATTCATTGTATCGAGCTAATTGAAATCCCTTACCCAGAACAGAAGAAATGCTTTGGTAGAATCCTGTTTCGTATTTGGCTTTTAACCGATCCAGATCTTCAGCGCTGAACCCATCGGATTCAAATCTTTGAAATGCTTCATGAACAGCGCTTTCCGCATCCGTTAAATTGGTGGTGGGGAATCCTGTAACGACTACATTAAAGGTCCCTGCTATTTCCTGGGTTCTACTATAGGAGAAAAGGCTTGGTGCCAATTTTTTTTCTTCTACAATAACCTTGTAAAGGGGAGCTTTTTTCCCATCACCAAGCAACTGGCCTAATAATTCCAATGCCGGAGCATCAAAATGGAGTTGATCCACGGTAGGAAAGGCCATAGTTAAACGTGGAGAACGAGCAAAATTATCTTCGTGAAACACCTTTTTTGTTTCTGATAATTTCACAGGTTGAGGTTCCGGATTATCATGATACGGACCGGGTTTGATTTCACCAAAGTATTTTTGAACCAGTTTTTTCACTTTACTTTTATTGATATCACCGGCAATCACCATGGTTGCATTATTGGGCCCGTACCAATTTTCATAAAAATCCCGCACATCTTTCAAAGTCGCATTCTGGAGGTCTTCTAATTCACCGATGGTAGTCCAGTTATATGGATGGTCTTTTGGATACATGTTTTTAATCATGACATAGTTCGCATGACCATAAGGGCGATTATCCACACGCTGGCGTTTTTCATTTTGTACAACTTCTTGTTGATTTTCAAAAGCAGCTTGTGTTACGGTAGATAGAAGCCACCCCATGCGATCTGATTCTAACCAAGCTATAGTTTCTAAGGCATTTTTGGGCACAACTTCATAATATACGGTGCCGTCTTTGTTTGTACCCCCATTCAGTGTTCCGCCGACGTTTTGAATTTTTTTAAAGAATTGATCTTGGCCCACGTGCTGAGATTCCTGAAAAAGCATATGTTCAAAAAGGTGAGCAAAACCGGTTCGTCCAGGAATTTCACGGTTTGAACCAACGTGATATTGAATAGCCAAACTTACAATGGGATCTGATTTATCCTCATGGAGGATGACGGTCAGTCCATTATCTAACTCATATTTTTCATAATCGATTGTAAATGGTGTATCGACTTTTTCTTCGCAACCGATTAAAAACAAAATTAAAAATACACTAATGATAAATGACTTTTTGAACATGGATTTACTCCTATCATTAATAAAAAAAGATTTACGATTACACAACAAATAAAAAGATTTGTTATGACCCCTTACCAAGGAAAATTACAATAATAGATAGTTCAAACATATGAAATATTGAAATTGAAATTAACTTCTACTCCTTGTATAATGTCAAATAAGTAAACTTGAAAAGGTGCACCTATGAATCGAACTCATTTTTCTGTCTTTTTAATCACATTTTTATTTATTAGTTGTGATGAGGTTGAAAAATCTATTAATAATAATATTGACGAGGTCAATCGTTTAATTGAAGATATACATTTATTAAAGAAAGAGTCATGAACTCCAATATCGTCGAATCTCTTATTGTGCCCTGCGATGATTTAGCAGAAGCGCTTGATTTCTTTACAGAAAAAAATGAATTTCGCCTACACCGTATTTACCCAGCCGAAGATCCGTCTATAGCCGACATTGAAAACCATGATCGGTATATTCGTTTAGTCAAAAAGGAAACAGGCCCTTATCCAGATTATCATGCAATCAATGAAGGTTCCACGGAAGATTTATTTATTGAAACCGTGGACCTTGATCCACCACTGGAAATGCCTTCTGCTCAGCATGATTTCGAAATGACAAATTTGAGCGATGATTCAGATTGGGTCATCGGTCGAGTAGGTATGGAGTATCGTAATCTCATTCGAAAGCAAAACGGAAGATTTGGCGCTTCCCATATTCGAATTACCAAAAGTGGTCCGGTTGAAGATTATGTCCATTTTCACCAAATCAGGTTTCAAATGATATATTGCTATAAAGGCTGGGCAAAAGTGGTCTATGAAAATCAGGGTGAATCAATAATAATGAAATCGGGTGATTGTGTCCTTCAACCGCCTGGGATTCGTCACCGTGTGTTAGAGAGTTCAACAGGAATGGAAGTGATAGAAATCAACAGCCCTGCCACACACATGACAGGGAGGGATCATTCCATTACTTTACCATCGCAAACAGTGGATTCGGATCGATTGTTTAGCGGGCAAAAGTTTTTACATTACCAAGCCAATTCTGGAAAAAGTGGCGAATTGGGAATATTAGAAGCAACCAATGGGATGATGAGTGCCAGTGTGATTCATCCAAAGAATCAATTCAGTCAAAACTTAGAAGGAAAGTTTTTTTTCAATTTTGTATTGCAGGGTAGTTGCGAATTGATTTTTGACAAAAATTATTCATTTTCAGCAGGTGGTGCATTCATTATTCCTGCTGGAAAGGAATTATCGTTAAATCATTGCTTAAATGATTTGAAAATATTGCAAGTGGCGGAACTTCCTTGAGGTAAAAAAATAATGAAAATCAAATCATCATCATTATTAGTTATCTTAATTATTTTTTTGATATTTGCTTGTGAGGATAAAAAGTCTGAAGAGGTAGATGACCCAAACTTCGATACACCGGATTGGACGGATGAAACTCATGGCAAGGGCGGTGAGCTAAATTATGGGATTGTTTTTCCACTAGATAAGGTAAACCGGATCGATGTGGTGATCTCAAAAGAAAATTGGAAGAAAATGATGGATGATATGACGGCAAATTGGGGGCCGTTTGGACAAGGAGGGCAAAGGCCGGGTGATTTTGCTGATGAGAATCCCATTTGGGTGCCCTGTGATTTAATTTTTGAGGAAAAACAGTGGTATAAAGTAGGAATCCGATTTAAAGGAAATTCATCACTGGGGTTCGCTTGGCACCGTGGAAAATGGAAAATACCCTTAAAGTTAGATTTTGATGAATATGAAGACGATTATCCCCAGATTGACAATCAACGTTTTTACGGATTTAAGCAGCTTAGCCTGTCTTCAAATGCCATGGATCCATCTTTAATAAGAGAAAAGGTCTCGGCAGATATTTTTCGTGATGCTGATGTTCCAGCAGCTCATACGGCTTTCTACAGAGTTTATTTGGATCACGGTGATGGGCCTCAGTTTTGGGGAATATACACTTCTGTTGAAGTAGTGGACGATACGGTTATCGAAACCCAGTTTACCAGTGATGACGGAAATTTATACAAGCCGGAAGGTAGAGGAGCAACATTTGCCAGGGGATCTTTTTCTGAAGCGTCTTTTTCCAAAAAAACAAATGAGGACGATTCTGACTGGAATGATATACTGGCCATGTTTGATGCGCTGCATAGCGATAATCGTATTTCGGATCCTGACACCTGGCGAAATGAACTTGAATCCATTTTTCAAACGGACATCTTTCTTATGTGGTTGGCTACTAATACAACGATTCAGAATTGGGATTCTTATGGAAAAATGTCTCAGAACTATTATCTGTATAATGATCCGGAAACATCAAAGCTTACCTGGATAACCTGGGATCACAATGAAGCACTACACCATGGAAAAGCAGGCGGTGCATTATCTATCGGATTAAGTGAAGTAAGGGATGATTGGCCATTGATTAGATTCCTGATGGATAATGAAACATATCAAAAACAATATAAAACTAACCTACGTTCTGTTATCAACGGTCCTTTCAAAACGGAAAAAATGATAGCAATATATCAAAAATACCATGACTTGATAAGACCATACATTGCGCGAACAAATAATGATAATAGCGATCCGGAAGTTTCACCTCAGCAACTCGATCGCGGACTGAGTGAATTGATTGATCATGTACAATCCCGCCATGGAATTGTGAATAGTTATTTAAATTAAAATAGCCTCCGTGAGGAGGCTATTTGAGCTAGAGGCGTTTCATTTAGTCTTTATATCTTATATCCCATTTAAGTGACTTATCTTTTTGGTGGTAATATCCATTGGGTTTTTTAACGGCTGACATCCCAAGCCATCCACATAGTTCCAATAACCATTAGGAAAAGTAATATCCCTACTAATCGTCCATACTTTGGTGGAATTTTATCATATAGATTTTTCATTTTCTACTCTTTAATATTTACCTACAACGGCCAAAAATGTAAGATCAATGGTGTCCCTGCTGCGACAATAATTATCTCTAAGGGTAGTCCCATACGCCAATAATCACTGAAACGGTAACCCCCTGGGCCTAAAATAAGCGCATTACACTGATGGCCAATAGGGGTTAGGAATGCACAAGAAGCACCTACAGCCACAGACATTAAAAAAGGATCCATATTTACTCCCATTGAGATTGCGATTCCCACACTTATTGGTGCCATAATCAGCGCTGTGGCCGCATTATTAATAATATCCGACAAGCACATTGTAATCACCATAATCAGAGCAATAATTGACCAAGTTGGCAATCCTTGAGTCATACTGACAACTTGATCGGCAATTAATGTTGTGGAGCCTGTACTTTGCAAAGCATTGCTCAAAGGAATCATGGCTCCCAATAACACGATGACAGGCCAATCGATATTCTTATACAAATCACGTACTGGTAATATACCCGAAAAAACATAAACCAAAATTGCACCTATAAATGATACAGTTGTGGGTACGATGGATAGCATACTCAGAAGAATTGCAACAGCAAAAATCAACAGGGCATAGCTGACTTTCGAAAACACACCAACCTCTATTTCCCGTTCAGCCAATGGTAACAGATCAAGGGATAGAATATTATTCTTCAATTCTTCTTCGGGACCTTGTAGCAAAAGTACATCACCTACACGAAACTGTACCTTGCCCAAACGCTTATGTATTGGTTTATCTTGTCGTGCAACCGCCATAAGGATCAGATGGTTAGATGACCGCCTTCGCAAATAGCTACGTCCCCGTCCTACTAATGGAGATTCGGGTGAAACTACTACTTCAATAAAAGTCGTGTCCTCATCCTTTAAGGAATCAATACGATAGCGCATTTCTTCAGTAAGGCGTAAACCATATTCATCCATTATTTCCTTCAAATCACCAGGATCGGCCATGGTAAGAAACTGATCACCTGCTTTTATTCTATTATCCTGGTTCAAGGGTTTTACCTTTCCTTCCCCATCAATATAACGAATCAGAGTTAGCTTATCGCCTGTTATTCTGTTTATTTCTTCTGCAGATTCACCAATTAAGGTACTCCCTTCAGGAAAACGAATTTCTGTGACATATTGGTCTAATGAAAAAAGTGAGCCGGAACTTGGTTTTATTTGCTTTTCCTTGGGAACCAGTCGCCAGCCTACCAATGCAACAAAAAGCACACCCAAAATTGCTATAACGCCCCCCACTGGTGAGAAATCAAAGAGGCCAAACGGAGCTGGTTCAAACGATTCTTTCAAGATATTCAGATGATCTAAATAGGCCGCCGCTTGAGATGAACTATCTGACAGTGCTCTTGACAGGATTTGTTGTTGTTGTTCCTTCCTCAGATTGGCAATAATAATATTTGGCGGTGTACCAATCATGGTGATCATCCCGCCCAGGATAGAAGCAAAGGCAATAGGCATTAATAAAATACTGGGGGAACGTTTCTGATCCCAGGCTGTTTTGAGCGTGACCGGCAGCATCAATGCCAGTGCTCCTACATTATTCATAAATGCTGATAGGATGGCTATGACGCCACTTAGACTGGTAATATGCACAGTCTGTTTATTCGTAAATGGTTTTACATGTCGAACTATCAGATCTACAACACCAGAATTACGTAAGGCACGGCTGATGATCAGCACTGCTGCAACTGTAACCACTGCCGGATGTCCAAATCCCATGAAAGCTTGGCTTGGATCTTCAATCAGTGACGAACTTTTACCCCCAAGAATCTTATCTATTAGTACAAGCGCAAAAAGTGCTACTATAGAAACAATATCATACCTCCAGCGACCCCATACGAAAAGTCCAAAGGTAGTAATAATGATTAAAGATATGGCAAGTTGGTCAGTAGACATCAACATCACTATCTAAATCAAATGCGTTTAATTCAGTTTTGGTCATTTCAGCAGCAGAAGTGTCTTATGATCACTCCGGCTGTTGACGGCGCACGCGTGGTTCGTAGAAGTGCAGTCCGAGGCTCATGGCAAGTTTCATCACCGAGAGCAGGAAGGCCTCACGTGCCTCCCGTTCGGTTTTTCCAGAGTCGATGTCCCAGTACATGTTGACGTTGACGTCAATGCT
>DTTO01000006.1:6113-15848 GCA_012964665.1 Fidelibacterota bacterium | reverse complement strand
ACAGAACAATTAATATCAGAGTTTTTGCAGGAACAAATTTAAATGAAACGCCTCTCTTGGCAGGAGAGGGGAGCCCTTTAATTCGTGGTTGGCAGTAAAGTAATTTAGATGAAAAGAAAAGAGTATCTGAAAGTTGCATTAATTCTACCTGGGAATGTTCTTATAACTATTCCTTTATTCATTTTTTTGTCCACCCGAAACTCTTATTCCTATGACTTAGTAAGTCCTCATAACTTTCTTTTTTATATTGCTATGTTTTTTTTGACATTAGGTTTGTTGTTGGCCATTTGGTCGGTGCGAACTTTCTATATTAAAGGTGGTGACGGCACACCTGGTCCTTGGCGACCCGTAAGTAATCTTGTTATTAGCGGTCCGTATCGCTATGTTCGTAATCCAATGATACTAGGAGTTGTGGATTTACTTTTATTTGAGTCAGCTCTTTTTGTATCCATACCCTTGTTGTTATGGGCTATAGTGTTTTTTGTTGGCAATATAATTTACTTTAGGACCTTTGAAGAAAAAGAACTTATCAAACGCTTTGGGGCTGACTACGAAAATTATAAAAACAAGGTGTCAATGTTTTTTCCAAAATTTACTCCTTATAACAAAGAATAACCCTTCAACATTCTTCGTATAGCTGGTAATCTTATAGAAACATTTTTTGAAAAATAATTAAATGAAACGCCTCTGGCTCAAATAGCCTCCTAACGGGGTCTTTTTTGTTTATTATCAAATATTTACTGTTACAACTACTAATAGAGGAATTATAATGGAAACGTTTGGAATAATAGGCTAAAATCAATAATAGATTTTTCATTATAAACCCCATCATTTTTTATACTTCTCAATCAGATTCATGCCGCATTTAGGACAGGAACCTGGTCCAGACTGGTGAACCTCTGGATGCATGGGACAAACGAATAGTAATTGGGGAACTTTTTCCTCTGCTGATTCCCCGTCTACTAACCTGGAAATAGTACCCGGTGGGTTGGAATACCATTCTGGATCGACACCATCAGGTAGGAAGTTCCGCACTTTAAAGATGGTGAACATACCTCCCATGGCCACCTTTCCAAAGGGCCCTTCGCCTCCCATCATGGGCAGCGTGTTGATTGGACCTTCCATATTCATTTCAACCATTTCGTGCATTCCTTTTTCGCCCATGGCCATATAATTTGGCAATAAATCCCTTATTTTTTCTTCCACACCGTCCTGATTTACACCGAGGACATTGGGAATATCATGGCCCATCGCATTCATGGGATGATGCCGGCGATGACAATGGAGAGCCCAATCACCTGGATTGGCGATAAACTCGATATCCCTGGTTTGTCCCGGAGCAACTAGAACGGTCGTCTCCGGCCATTGCGCAGACGAGGGTATATCCCCACCATCTGTCGCCACCACTTTGAAAGAATGTCCATGCAAGTGGATGGGATGGGTCTCCTGGGCAACATTGGCAATTCGAACTCTCACTCGGTCACCTGTTTTAGCTACCAACGGGGCCGTTCCTGGAAAGGCGCGACTATTAAAAGTAAAAATATTGAAATCAGTCATCACATTTGCGTTAGGTGTTCGCGTGCCCGGATCCACAAACCACTCATTTAAGAAAATAGCATAATCCCGATCAATAGGTTGTTTCCGAATACGAGGGTGGATGATAAAAAACCCCATGGATCCCAAACCGATCTGGGTCATTTCATCTCCGTGGGAATGATACATTTGTGTGCCGTGCTGCTTTAACTCAAATTCGTATACGAAAGTTTCCCCAGGCTGAATCCCCGGCTGTGTCAGACCCTGTATGCCATCCATACCACTGGGAAGAATAACCCCGTGCCAGTGAACTGCCGTAGGTTCTGGCAATTTGTTGGTTACATAAATTCGTATGTGATCTCCTTCTATTGCTTCAATTGTTGGACCAGGTGTTCGACCATTATACCCCCAGGCCTTTATGACCATACCGGGAGCTATTTCCCATTCAATTTCCTCAACGATCAGACGAAATTCTTTAAAACCATCTACCATCGTCCAGGACAAGGTAGAACCATTGGGGGTGATGACGGGCATAAAAGGTGGGTCCTCTGGTGGATTTTTGCCTAACAACTGGCTGTTAATAAGGATTGAAAAAACGGAAAGTATCAGTATGACTGTCTTGCTCAATTGTATTATTTGTGATTGATTATTCATGTTCTACTCCATTGTGAAAAGATTTATTATTCAACTATTTCTGGGGCTCCCCACTTTCTTGAAAATCCTGTTCTCTATCGGGCCGAGGGAATTCCAACCCACCGCCAATAGCAAAATCCAATTCAGATCTTTTTATCCAATAATTCTTTAAAGCTTCGATATGGTTTCGGTGTGCATTGATTTCATCCTCTTTGGACTCTAACAGTGAATAGACTCCCTGAAGCATGAAATTGTAGTGTTTTTGCGCCGATTGAACAATTTGCTGGTGTGCTGGAATAATTGTTTTTTGAAAATATTCTACTGTTTTCCTGTTAACTACCATTTCTTTGTATAAAATTCCGACTTCAGTATGAATTTCTTGTATAAGGGCTTCCAATTGCTTTTGCTTTTGCCGCAGTTCAGTGCTCTTTCTGACCATAGCGGCTTGCCCCTGGTCGAAAATGGGCACAGCCACCTTCAATCCGGGACCTGTCAACTGTTTTTGTTCACGCTCCTGCTCAACTCCAATTTCTCCCTCCGCAATCTGACTGTACCGGGCCCAGGGCAGGGCCTCCTCTAGGCCCCTGATTTCAGCTTTTAAGGCCAAAAGATCCATTCTATTTTCAGATGCGTTAGAGTGTAATTTCGTTAAAGGGGGATCATTTTCGGAGAACTGGGGAAGTACCCCATTAATTTTTAATTCTTTATCAGATATCAACCCCAATTTCCATTTTAGTGCATCCTGCTCAATTTTAACCTTAATTTCATTTTGCATTAGCGTAAGGTTTGCTTGATTAGAAATCGCTTGATGTCGGGATAAATCTAACATATTAATATTGCCGGCGTTGTATTGTCTACTTGCTAATTCTGTTGCCGCTTCTGTCGCCTCCAATACAGCTCGGTGTAGTGCAAGCAATTGTTTATCGCCCTGAAGTGTAAAGTAGGCACTGCGGACTTCAGAGATTAATGAAAAGACTTCATACCCGACATGGTGCTTGACGACTTGATAATGTGCCTCTCCAAGTTTGATCTGGATAGGACGAAGAAATAGTCCTAGAAAATCCTGCTCCACGCCTAGCTCGGTTTTTACGTTTCCCCCTCCTGATAGTACTAAGGCCTTTAACTTCGGGTTGGAAAGCAATCCGGCCTGGACCAGGTCTGCTTGGGCAATGCCCAATTCTTCCAGCGTGGCCTGAAGTCCTGGATTGTTCAGCAGGGCGATCTGTACGGCTGCGTCAACAGTTAGGGGCTTCGCCAACAAAGAAGCAATTGTATCCTGTGCAGCCTGATTTTTATCTGCATTTTTTTCCACTTGGTATTGAGTTTTTATCTGCATCTCATCTCTAAAATTGCTCCAGGAACTCAACCGTGGATTTGTCGAACAACTATTCAAAAATATTGATGCCAATATGATGGTTCTTTTGTTAAAAATAGAATGAAAGAAAAGATTCATGATTATCTCTTTTGTTGAATGTAATTAATCTACCCGAATCATTCGGATAGCAAGAATGGACAAATTTGTCCCTAGGTCAGGATAATCTTATAAAAGAAGTGGTGTGATGAATTTAGAAAGCGACTTCGGTGAAAGTCGTAATAGTGTAGTATTTATTCCCCGTTTATATACAAAAATTCTTGAATCAATAATATATGTTGGTTTTGTATAATCAATATCTTTGAATTTTTGATTTGATTTTGGCCCGGAAATAATAGGAACAAATTGAGAATGATCACAATTTTTCACGTTCATTAGGTATCCTTCTAAGTCCTCGGATACTTTATTGGATTCACAACAGGTTGTCTTTTCCACCTCACAGCAAGGCATATCGCAGTTGATATGTATCAACGGGGCCGCCATGGTTATAGCCATGATTGTAATCAAACCAATCGATATGGTATGTTTAAACATACTTGAATTTACTTTGTGATACCCTATTAGTATCAAATTACTTGATCAGTTTACGAAATTTATCCCCAGTGGAAATCCTTAATTAATTGTAGATTAATGCTATATGGGGAAGTTTATTTCACGAAGAGAGTTTGTAAAATTAAGTCTAGCTGCTTCGGTTGTTCCAATGGCAGGTATATCTATTATATCACCTAATTATTCAAGTTCAAGTAAACGATTCAATTACAAGAAATCTATAATAATTGATAACCTTGCTTCGCCAGGCCCTTTCAATGTTCCGGGTAGAACAGATAATCCACTTACAAATGAGATGTTAGCCAATAGCAGAAAATCAGGAATTACTTCAGTTAATGTTACGGTGAGCTCTGGAGGTGGTGATAAAGCTTTTGAGGAAACTGTTTCTAGTATCGCCTATTGGGAAAAAGAGCTTCTACAACATCCTGATTTTCTTATAAAAATAAGATCACTTGATGACATTCATCAGGCTAAAAAAGATAAAAAACTTGGAATTATTTTTGGGTTTCAGGATACCACTATGATTGGAAACAATCTTAAGCTAATAGATACTTTTTACAATCTTGGTGTTCGTATAGTACAGCTCACATACAACTTGAGAAATTTAGTGGGGGATGGATGTTTATTGCCTGATGCTGGTGGATTGACCAAGTTTGGAAGAGATATTGTCGAAAAGTTGAATGATACTGGTATTCTGATTGATCTCAGTCATTGTTCAACCAATACAACTCATGATGGAATAGTAAATTCAAAAAAACCAGTAGCAATTACTCATAGTGGTTGTAAATCAGTTTATAATCATCCTAGAAGCAAGCGAGATGAAGAGCTTAAGATGATGGCGGAGCGTGGTGGAGTTATTGGTATTTATATGATGCCTTTTTTAAATGCAAAAGGTCAACCTACCTCAGATCATTTATTGGCTCACATAGAGCATGCAATTAATGTTTGTGGTGAAGATCATGTGGGTATTGGTAGTGATTTATCTATTAGTCCTCACATTGTTACTGATGAATATGTAGAAAATCAAAAAAAATTTGCTAAAATTCGTGAAGCTGCTGGTATTGCTGCGCCTAGAGAAGACGAACTTCTTTTCGTAAAAGATATGAATTCACCTCTTCGTATGGAAATGATTGCTGATAAACTTCAAAAAGCAGGACACAGTTTAGATCGTATTGAAAAAATACTGGGCGGAAATTGGATGAGACTTTTTAAAGATATTTGGTAATGTTATTATAAAAGACACGCCTCATTGGCGGGTAATTTTATTTAAGTTTTTTAAATTATTTATCAAGGTCTATAAAATGAAAAAGGAGGGATAATTATGAATATTCAACAAACAAATGTTCCTATATGGGCTCATTGGATTCGTTTTACTAATTTTATGACAGAACGTTTTTTAGGTGGTCCCCAAGTTTTAAAAATGGCCTGGGTAATTAATTTTCAAAAAACAGGTACATTTTTCTACATTCTATTTTTGATGAATTATTATCAAAATTTTTCCGTAGTAACCTGTGTCTATTTATCTCTTCATGGCATGTATGGATTTTGCTGGATGTTAAAACATTTTGCATTTCCTGATAAATCCTGGGAGAAAAAAGTTACCATAGGCGGTGGTCTTATGGCTTTTGTATTAGTTTTAGGACTCTATTGGGTATTCCCATATTTGTTGATTTCTGATATACTGGGACCTGATCAAAAGATAGCTAGTCTAGGTATAATAACATCTGCAATATGTATACATACATTAGGAGTAGTCATCATGATGACATCCGATTGTCAAAAATATTTTTCCCTTAAGTATAATAAGGGACTTATTGTGGATGGACTTTTCAAATATATCCGTCACCCAAATTATCTGGGAGAAATCATGCTTTATGCATCATACGCATTGATTGTCCAGCATTGGATCCCCTGGGCAATTTTGGTTTGGGTTTGGATCGGAGTATTTCTGGTTAATATATTGCAGAAAGAAGCTTCAATGTCCAGATATCCCGGATGGGCAGAATATAAGAAGCAGACTGGGATGCTTATACCGAAGCTATTTTAATTTTTACAACTGATCCAGTGCTTGCAGGAAGTCCCTTTTAATATCATCGATATTTTCAATCCCAACTGAACAGCGCACGAGGTTTTCCGGAATACCTAGGTAGGACCGTTCTTCAACCGTGTTTTCGACATGGCTGGTGGTCTTTGGCGGGCCCACAATTGTATCCACGGACCCCAAGTGGGCGGCGGCATGGGCAAAGTTTAATTTGGTAAGGAAAGCAGGGATAAGGTCCTCTGTACCAGACAAGGAAAAACTAAGAACACCCCCAAAGCCCTTCATCTGCTCCGCGGCAGTATCAAAACTAGGGTGGGTGTCCAAGCCCGGGTAAAAGACCGTATCAATCTTGGGATGTTCCAACAGGCAGCGAGCCAGTTCTAGTGCATTGCTATTATGCCGCTCCATCCTGAGTGCCAGAGTTTTCATGCCACGTAATATCAGGTAGGCTGCATTAGCCCCCAGGGTAGCACCATTGATCTCTCTGAAGTGAAATATCTTTTTGATCTGTTCTGGGTTGCCACAAACCAAGCCCCCCAGGGCATCGGAGTGACCACATAAAAATTTGGTTGCACTGTGGATCACCAAATCGGCGCCTAGTGCCAGTGGCTGTTGGTTAATAGGTGTGGCCAGCGTGTTATCCACCGCCACCAAGGCACCGACACTCTTACCTGCCTCCGAGAGTTTATTAATATCTTGAATTTTCAGAGTGGGGTTCGTGGGGGTTTCTAGGTAAAGCAACTGGCAGCCTTTGGCCACTTCCTTTTCAATCTGATGATGATCAGTGGTGTCGCAAAGTTTTACCTCTATGCCGTACTGTGGTAAAAACTCGAGAAAAATTTTACTGGTGCCGCCGTAAGTATCTTTACTAGCTACCACCCGATCTCCGGATTTGAGGTGAGCAAAAAGGGTATTGCTGATGGCGGCCATACCGCTGGAAAAGCTAGTAGCGGCCTGTGCTCCTTCAAGGATGCGGATCTTTTCTTCCAGAACATCCAATGTAGGATTTGTGTTCCGGCCGTAAATGTAACCTTCTTTTTCGCCTTTGGCTACCTGGATCCATTCATCCAAGTCATCGTAGCCGTAGGCCACACTGTTTACCGTGGGCGCTTGGGTGGCACGATGGGGAAAGACGTCCGTTTCTCCACCCCAGACTGATTGGGTTCCAGCTTTGACCTTATCCCAGGAAATTTGTTTTTTCATAGTGGGATAAAACCATTTTTTTGTTATTAATCGTTTTTAGCAATAGTACCATTTACCATAACAAAGTTGATAGATCGAAATGCTTTAATATTTTGATCTGGATTTCCTTCTACAGCAATAATATCTGCAAAATAACCCTGTTTGATCTGACCCAGTTCATCATTTTTCCGAATAAGTTTGGCACCCACCACGGTGGCAGAATGGATCACATCCATGGGTGACATACCATAATCAACCATACGTTCCATCTCCCGCCAACCTTCTCCATGTGGCATAGAACCAATATCGGTTCCAAAAGCAATCTTGACGCCCTTTTTCATGGCGAGCTGAAAGGATTTTTTATGCTCGGCAACAATACGATTATGGAATCTGGTATCTGCTTCACTGGCCCCTTCATCAGGAAGATAGACTGTCATAGTCGGGCACCAAAATGTGCCCTTTTTAACCATCAGAGATAGAATTTTATTATCCAGAAACAATCCGTGCTCCAGACTGTGAACACCGCCATCAACCGCATGATATGCTCCAGTTCCACCATAAGCGTGAGCGGCCACATCCATACCCCATCTGCGCGCTTCATTTACCATAATTTCAACTTCCGCTTTAGTCAGCTGAGAGAGGGGTTCCAGGGTTTCTCGATTGATATGTCGTAATGTGCCGGTAGCATATATTTTGATAAAATCAACACCTGCTTTACGCTGATCGCGAATTGCAGCCACCATATCATCAGAATTATCAGCCATGATGGCAAGTTGTTCAACTTTTCTATCGACGTATGGACGCAATCCGGTTAAATTCATGTGTCCGCCAGTGATGCTGATTGCCCATCCAGAAACGAATATTCTTGGTCCAACAAACATACCTTTGTTGATTGCATCACGGACAGCAATATCAGCCATGTCAGCACCTTCATTATCAACATCCCTTATGCTGGTAAAACCTGACATCAGGATTTGTTTTGACGCTTTAAACGCCTCCATGGTGCGGTATGTATTTGTTTTATAAAGAACTGGCGGATTACTACTATAATCAGGTGTTAGGCAAATATGGGTATGGCTATCAATGAGACCTGGAAGTACTGTTTTATCGCGCAAATCGACCGTCTTACCAGAAGTTAATTTCAAGTTTTTTCCTACTTCAATAATTCGATTTCCTTCTACTAAAATATCAATATTATTTTTCACTGTTTTCTGGTTTGTATCGATGAGTCTACCGGCACGAATCAAAGTTTGTTGTGTCTGAGCAGTAGAAGTCACCAATAATAAATAAAGAATAAATTTAATTTTATTCTTTATTCTATCCAGATTCTTGGGTTTTATATTTTGCCCGTATAATTTCAAAATAGGCTCCTTTCAAAATGGGGTACGATTGTATAGCCCCGGTGAGCAATTTAATGAATTATTAGTACTTTTTTCTATGAAACGCCCCCGGATAAAATCAGCCTTGTTATGGGTATTTTTTGTTTGAATTATTTCTGTCGTAAATTAATTATAGGTAGGAGGGTTCTATGAATAAACATATCAAACATTTAATAATTTCTATCCTTTTGGTGTCAATGGTTTTATCAGCCAATAAATGGACACCTGGATTTATGATCCAATATCAACGTCTAGGCGGCACGGATATATCGCCAGATGGAAACTGGGTGGCATACGAACTGTCTATCCCACAAATAGAAGGTGATAAATCAGAATTTCTTACCCATATATGGCTGGTAAGTGCAGATGGACAACGAAATTTTCAATTGACCCAGGGGGATGTGTCTGCCCGCTCACCACGCTTTTCGCCTGATGGAAAACACATTGCATTTATTTCTGGAAAAGCCGATCCGGAAAACAATTTTCAGACAACTAAGGGCCAAATTTATGTGTTGCCAATCAATGGAGGTGAACGGAAACAGATTAATGCTGAAACATCATCCGTAGGCAGAATTGCTTGGTCACCGGATGGACAATCCATTGCCTTTACAATGAGAGACCCTGAAACGGAAGATGAAAAACGCCGCAAAAAAGAAAAAAGAGATTGGAAAATCATTGATACCAATTATCGTTATTCTCACATCTATGTGGTTGAACTTAATGGGAATGACAGTGCCCGCCGCCTTACCAAGGGGGAATTTCAGGTAGGCAGTTTTGATTGGTCACCAGACAGCAAACGTATCGTTTTTGACCATACGGAAAACCCAACTGCCAATGCCTGGACCACCAGTGATATATCCGTTGTTAATGTTCGAAGTGGATCAAAAAAATCTTTGGTAGATTGGAATGGCTATGACCGTTCACCAAAATATTCTCCCGATGGCAAATTCATCGCTTTTACCTCTGATGGTGGAAATCCTACATGGGGCCGGGAGCATTTTGCCTATGTGATTCCAGCCAATGGAGGTAATGGCAGGCAGCTTCCT
>DTTO01000006.1:4825-6013 GCA_012964665.1 Fidelibacterota bacterium | reverse complement strand
ACCATGGAACACGGGAAAACAGAAGTGATTCGCTGGCAATCAAAGGATGGTATGGAAATCGAAGGATTATTAACCTATCCAATTAATTATCGTGAAGGGAAAAAAGTGCCACTGGTGCTGAATATTCATGGGGGTCCTGCTGGAGTATATACGGAAGGTTATACTGGCCGAAGTTCTGTTTACCCAATTCAGGCCTATGCCCAGGAAGGATATGCTGTGTTACGAGCAAACCCTCGAGGAAGCAGTGGCTATTCCAAGGCATTTCGTTTCGCCAATCGATCAGACTGGGGCGGCATGGATTATGAAGACTTGATGACCGGAGTCGATCATTTGATCAAGCTAGGTGTGGCTGATCCCAAAGATCTGTATGTGATGGGATGGAGTTACGGCGGATTTATGACATCAACTGTGGTGACCAAAACAGACCGTTTCAAGGCTGCTAGTGTTGGTGCAGGCGTGCCCAATCTCATTGGAATGCTCACCACCGACATTCATGACTTCATTCCATGGCATTTTGAAGGGGAAATGCATGATAATATTGAAAAATACATTAAACATTCTTCCCTGTTTCATGTGAATAACGTTACGACTCCAACCCAGGTGGTCCATGGGGAAAATGATACACGTGTTCCCATTGCACAAGGATATGAATTCTATCGCGCAATCCAACGTAAAGGGGTGGATACAGAAATGATCGTTTATCCTAGAATGCCTCATGGACTGCGTGAACCCAAATTCATTCAGCATTGTGGTGAAGCAATTATGAAATGGTTTAAAGATCACAGTAAATGAAGGAGTATATATAATGAAAAATCGGATAGTTTTTCTTTTTGGCGTTTGTTTTTTAATCGGATGTAATTCAACTCAAAATGTGGATTACCTCCAATCTGATGAATTTTCAAAACAGAACATGCCATTTTCAGAAGCAGTACGCGTTGGAAATATGTTGTATTTATCCGGCCAGATAGGATCATCTCCAGAAGACCCATCAAAAGTTGTGGCAGGGGGTATCGGACCGGAGACACGCCAAACTATGGAAAATATGAAAGAAGTATTGGAGCGTTATGGATCATCTATGAATCAGGTCGTGAAATGCCTATGCATGTTGGCAGATATTGATGAATGGGCGGAAATGAGTGCTGAATATGTCAAATATTTCCCTGACCATAAACCGGCTCGCAGTGCATT
>DTTO01000006.1:0-4725 GCA_012964665.1 Fidelibacterota bacterium | reverse complement strand
TCCCAAATAGCCAGAAAAGCGATGCGGAAAGCATTTTCAGAATCCAACCTCTACTCCATGACCCCGGCTAAAGCAGAATTTAAAGCGCTGATAGCCAAGCTAAATGGAGTAAAACCCTCCCAAGTTGTCATCGGATTTGGATCTACTGAAATATTGAAAAAGGCCGCTTTAATGAATGGAATCGATGGGGGTGAATTGGTATCTCCCACACTTACTTTTGAAGAAATTAACCATTATGCAGATACACTCAATATGCCTGTCAAACGTGTACCGATGGACAATGAAATTGGAATAGATCTAAACAAGATTTCTGATAGTATAAGCAAAAAAACAAAACTGGTTTACCTGTGCAATCCCAATAATCCTACGGGTAAAATTATGGATTCAGGAGCGCTTGAATCATTTTGTAAAAATATGTCAAAAAGAACAGTGGTATTCATTGATGAAGCATACCTCGAGTATGTATCTGATCCCGATTATCGCTCGATGCTTGGGTTGGTTAAAAAAGGAATAAATGTGATTGTATCCAGAACAGCATCAAAAGTACATGGTCTGGCTGGATTAAGGGTGGGGTATGCCATTACGACTCCGGAATTGGCTAAAAAACTTGAGCCTTACTTGACTGATTATTTGAATATTGTAGGATTAAGAGCTGCGATAGCCAGCTACCAGGATCAGGAATTTCAAAACTATAGCATTAAAATGAATGATCGAGCGAAGCGTATCGTTACCAATTTTTTGGATGAAAAAGGCATTCAATATTTGGACTCACAGTCTAACTTTATCTTTTTTCATATCGGGAGACCTATTACTGAATTTCAGCCCGCTATGGAAAAAAACGGTGTTATAGTAGGTAGGCCCTTTCCACCCTATACGGACTGGTGCAGGCTGAGTATGGCAACACCGGATGAAATGGGACGGTTTATTGAAGGCTTTAACGCATTGCTTTAATAATAAAAGGTCATATGAAACGATTGGTTTATATTTTATCAGCGATCCTATTTGGGGTTCTTTCGGCTGTAGCCTTGGGTGAATTTTATTTCACACAAAAAATAGGAGATCCCGAATATTATATTCTGCTGTTCTGTATAATATGCGGTTTGGTGTCTGTGGGCAGTCTATGGTTTTTGTTCCAGAATATTTATTATAATAAAAACCAAAAGATCTTGGAAAATGATAAAACAAAACAAAACATGAGTCCAAAAGTTGCTGAAGAAATGGCCAAAAAAATAATGGAGGATGCAAAGATGCATCGAAAGTCCAGAGGTAAACATAAAGATTGATTAAAACTTCTATTACTTTTACAAATATCCATTCAGCCATCCCTTTAGATGGGTTTTTGTTTAGAAAAAAACGATAAAAATATTTTTTTCACTTTTTATTAACTAAAGGAGATTTACCATGTATAAAATGACAAAGTTACTCGTTAGCCTAATTCTTTTTTCCATTCCAATCCTTGGCAAAGATGATTGGACTAAAAATAAAAAAGCTATTACCGCTTCAATTAAAAAACATCAGAAAGCACTGATCAGCATCAGTGATCAGATCTGGTCCAACGCTGAACTGGCTCTGGAAGAACATAAATCTTCAAAGATTTTATCAGATTATGCCGAAAAGAACGGTTTCAATATTGAGCGTGGTGTAGCAGGGATGCCTACAGCCTTTATTGCTACCTATGGATCCGGACGGCCGCGAATTGGTATCTTAGGTGAGTTTGATGCCAATGCCGGTATTTCCCAAAAGGCTCAGTCTACCAAAGAAGCATTGATCGAGGGTGCGCCTGGTCATGGATGCGGACATAATTTATTCGGTACAGGTAGCCTAGGAGCGGCTATTGCCATTAAGGAATTGATCCAGAAAAAAGAGCTCAAAGGAACCATTGTTTTCTATGGAACACCAGCGGAAGAAACCATCTTTGGCAAAGTGTGGTTTGCTAGGGAAGGATTGTTCAACGACCTGGATTTATGTATGGACTGGCATCCAGGTGATGATGTGGAAGCGGGCACCCAGAGTAGTAAAGCACTAATTGATTTTCGTGTAAAATACTGGGGGAAAGCTGCCCATGCGTCCGCAGATCCTTGGAATGGTTTCAGCGCCGTGGATGGCATGGAATTATTGACCACAGGAATCAACTATTATCGTGAGCATATTAAACCGACAGCACGAATTCATTACCAAATTGAAAAGGCTGGTGATGTGGTGAACGTGGTTCCGGAAAAGGCACAGATTTGGGTTCGTGTACGGGAAAATGACAGGGAAAGTTTGAATGTAGTATATGAAAGGGTCAAAAAAATTGCCGCCGCCGCCGCACTGATGGCAGAAGTGGATTATGATATTGAATTAATCTCCGGTATTTATGAAATCCTTCCGAATCGAAGTGGTGCCACACTGGTGCAAAACAATTTTGAAATGTTGGGACCGATTTCATATACTGATGAAGAGACTGAATATGCCAAGGCGATACAGCGGGCGACAGGAAAACCTGAAGTCGGGATGGATGGTGCCATTCATGCTTTGAAAGAAACAAAGCCGGCCCAGGGAGGCTCCACAGATGTGGGTGATGTTAGCCACCTTGTCCCTGTGGTGCGATTGTCCACCCCGGCAGCACCGAAAGATGTCCCTTGGCACTCTTGGGCAGTAGTGGCCTGTACCGGAATGTCTATTGGACATAAAGGGATGCTCAAGGCATCCAATGCCTTAGGGATGACAATGGTGGATTTATTTGAAAATCCTCAATTAATCAAGGAGGTAAAAGCAGAATTCAGGGAACGCAAAGGGAATAGTAAATATGTACCTATGATTCCCCCTGGCCCACCACCGGTACCTCAGAAAAAATAAATCAATCCAATGGGGATGAAATTTATTTTATTTATGTGGCTGTCTTTCTTTCTTTTAACTTGCGATGACCTAGATGGTGATCAGGCCCAAGAGATTTTACCTATACCCCAATTCACATCCTATTTTACAGGGAATCCCACTGATAAACAGGCTTTACCAAAAGGAGGCATTTGCCTGATGGGAGGTGCCCGGGAGGATGACAATGCTATGCGCTGGTTTTTAAAACAGGCCGATGGGGGTGATATCCTTGTTTTACGTACTTCAGGATCGAACGGTTACAATGATTATTTGTATTCTGAATTACAGGTAAACGTTAATTCGGTGGAATCAATTGTGGTAAAAAACAAAGACGCAAGTTTTGATTTCCGTATCCATGATAAAATCAACAAAGCAGAGGCGATCTGGTTTGCCGGTGGCAACCAGTGGGATTATATAAATTACTGGCAGGATACGCCGATCGATAGTTTGATTAATATTGGTATCGCAAACCGCAATATTGTTATTGGAGGTACCAGTGCTGGGATGGCTATTTTGGGCGAATTTGTGTTTAATGCTAAAAATGGGACTATAACTTCTTCGGAGGCCTTGGGAAATCCCTATCATCAAAGGATAGCTATAGATTCAACAAAATTTATTCGGACAAAATATTTAACCAGCGTAATCACTGACACTCATTACAGTGATAGGCAGCGCAAAGGCCGGCATGTCACTTTCATGGCACGGATTATTAAGGATTGGAATATCAATATACGAGGAATTGCCGCTGATGAATACACCGCTATCTGTTTCGATTCTGAAGGTAAAGCTAAAGTATATGGAAATAATTCAATCCAGGATCATAATGCCTATTTCATCAAAGCCATTAACGGGTCGCCTGAAACTTGTGAATCCAATAAACCTCTAACCTGGAGTCGTGATTCCACCGCTTTGCAAGTATATGAGTTGAAAGGGACATTGAACGGTACCAACTATTTTAACATTAATAATTGGAAATCGGGTAGCGGGGGCACATGGAATTATTGGTTCATCATCAATGGACAATTCCATGAAAAACCCATTTAATACGTGCTGGCATTGCCGTTCCATAACGCAATCTGTAGGATTACTCGCATTGACATTTTGATGTAATTTTTCTTTATGAATTTTTCTATAGAACAAATATTTTGGGTTGTCCTGATCATAATTTCACTAGTGAGTATTTTAAGAATAATCAGGAAAAAGGGATGGAAGTTGAATAATTTTATCAGGATTGAGGATGTGAAAGATGAGGATTAAATGGCCTATTTTATTGATTGTAATGATGCTCTTTTCCTGTGTTTGGTTGGACGATAAATTAAGCGATGATCCTTTGGAATTAGTTTTTAGTATTCTACCTCAACTCAATCAAAATGGCGATGGTTACTATTTATTGCCCTTAAATAGCGATGGAAAGCAAGTTACAAACCACACCGTCTATAGCTATGTAGGTGCTAGAGATTATAATAAACTTAAATATGTCCATTCTGAAAATAAGACCGTCCATTGGATATCAAATTTGTTTTGGGTTACGGATGATACGTTAGGGTATTACCGTAAGCGAATAAGATTTGAACAAGATTATAGGTACATCACTGCGGACACATCTTTTATCTATTCTGGAGATACCACTGCATTCCAAAAAACAGTAGGCTGTTGCTCAACGTCGGATGAAGATGGGATCGGCAGTACCATTTTAACAGTTCTTTCCAGTATGCTTGGAGATACGATTGTATTAGAAGCCGGTACGTTTGATGAATATGATAACTTCCCTGAGGATACTTTGTATATTTCTGTTCCGATTATAATTACGAAATAAACTATCCTTATTCGAAGAATAAAATATAAATCCTGATTACCCATTGACTTTGA
>DTTO01000005.1 GCA_012964665.1 Fidelibacterota bacterium | reverse complement strand
TTGATTGGTTGATTGATTATAAACAAATGGGTGTCGGAGGCGATAACAGTTGGGGCGCCAGGCCTCACAAAAAATATACACTTTATCCTGGGACCTATGAATATTCCTTTATGTTGATCCCCTTTGAATCAGGGGTAGACTTGAATAAACTTTCAAAACTTAGATTTCAATAATTAGCGTTTTTGTATCTCTTCTGAATATAATAAATAAGAAGAAAAAAACATGAATACAATCTCTATCATTTCATTCGTACTGGCAACAGGTGCGGTGGCTTTTTTCACGTACCAAATTGTACGGCGAATGAAAAAGTCGGATAACGCCACTGAAGAGTATTTTACTGGTGGCCGAGCCTTGGCATGGCCTGTAGTGGCAGGATCATTGCTGTTGACCAATTTATCAACAGAACAATTGGTAGGGCTAAACGGTGCCGTCTTTGGTGATAAAGCATTAGTGGGTGTTGCATGGGAAGCTTTGGCCGCATTCGCCATGATCGCTACGGCATTAGTTTTTCTTCCGAGATATTTGGCCAGTGGATTTACCACTACACCAGCTTTTCTTGAAAAGCGGTTTGATAAGACCACACGATCCATGGTGTCTGGATTGTTTTTATTTGGATATGTAACAGTCCTGCTACCCGTTGTACTATATACTGGTTCGCTTGCACTGATTGGTATGTTTGATTTGAACTTGCCCTTATTACTTGTAGTCGCAACTATTGGGATTTTGGGTAGTTCATATGCAATTTTTGGTGGACTCAAATCTGTGGCAGTAAGTGATACTTTAAATGGTGTCGGTTTACTTATCGGTGGTCTTTCTATCCCACTTTTGGCTCTGGTTTCCTTAGGAGATGGGTCGTTTTTATCGGGACTAGCAGTTTTGGGAAATAACAACCCAGAGTATTTGGCTGTTTTAACCCAAACCAATGTGGATGGTAATGTAGTTTCCGTTCCATGGCCAACATTATTAACCGGAATGATGTTCATCCAGGTTTTTTACTGGTCCACGAACCAGGTTATCGTTCAGCGGGCCATGGCCGCTAAAAGTTTAGCAGAAGGCCAAAAAGGTGTTTTATTTGCTTCAGCCATGAAATTGGTTGGACCGATCATATTATGTTTGCCCGGTATCATTGCACTTCACATGACGGACCTTTCAATTGGGAAACAAGATCAGGTATACGGCGCTATTGTTCGTCACGTTCTCCCGGATTGGTCATTGGGTCTATTTGCAGCCGTTTTAATGGGATCTATTTTAAGTTCATTTAATTCAGCGTTGAACAGTGCTTCCACACTATTTTCTCTACAGTTTTACAAAGGCTACATTAATAAAAGTGCAAATGGAATTCAGATTGTATCCGTTGGGAAAAAGTTTGGTATTGCGTTAGCTGTGGCATCCATCCTTATCGCACCCATGCTAGATCAAATGCAGTCTATTTTTGAATACCTTCAAAAAGTGAATGGGTTATACAGTGTTCCGATCATTGGAATTTTTCTATTGGGAATTACCACCAAACATATACCTGCAATCGCAGCAAAGATCGGTATGATTGTTGGCATGGCGTTTTACGCATTCTTCACTTTTGTAAATATCAAGGATGTCCCTCCTTTTTTTGCTAATGAAGACGGTGATCTTCATTTTCTGCATGGATATTTCATCAGTTTGATTGCGTCTATTCTGGTCATGTTGATTATTGGGAAGGTGAAGCCAAAAACAACAGAAGAAATTGCAATTAGTGACCAACGGGACCCTGCGCCGGTGGATATGAAACCCTGGGCCCAGGCCAAGAAAGTATCTTTTACAATCATGTGTGTCACAGTAGGGATATATTTGTTTTTAACTATGGCGTCTTCTTAAAAAAAGAAGTGGAATAAATGAATCATACGCGCTGGTTTTATATACTTTTTTGCATTTCAATTCTTTCAGCCCAGAGATATAAACCCAATTGGGAATCTCTTGATTCCCGCCCAACACCTCAATGGTACAAAGATGCGAAATTTGGTATTTTTATCCACTGGGGGCTTTACTCGGTTCCGGCCTGGGGGCCTAAAGGCAGTTATGCGGAGTGGTATCTCAATGGGATCAATCATGGAGATACTCTGCGCTTGGCTTACCATAAGGAAAAATTTGGCGAGGAATTCCCATATCGTGAATTTGCCAGCTTGTTCAAAACGGAAAAGTATAACCCTGATGATTGGGCCGATTTATTTAAACAATCAGGAGCTAAATATGTGGTATTGACTTCCAAGCATCATGATGGGTTTTGCCTATGGCCCAGTCCGCAAAGTAATGGATATAATTCAGTTGAATCGGCAGCCAAACGGGATCTTTTGGGCGATCTCACAAATTCAGTGCGGTCAGCCGGAATCAAGATGGGCTTTTACTATTCCTTGTATGAATGGGATAATCCGCTCTATCCATCTGATGTAATAAAATATGTGGATAACTATATGCTTCCCCAATTTAAGGATGTAGTCCAACGTTATGAGCCTTCTATCATTTTTTCTGATGGTGAATGGGATCGAAGTAGTGACCAATGGAGGAGTGAAGAATTTTTATCTTGGCTGTACAATGAATCAAATGCACCCGAAGATGTCGTTGTGAACGACCGTTGGGGAAGTGACACGCGTTTTACACACGGCGGATATTATTCCACTGAATACGACCCTAATTCGGGATCTTTAAATGAACAATTCATAGAACGAGGATGGGAGGAATGCCGCGGGATCGGAATGTCATTTGGTTACAATCAAAATGAAGGGCCAGAAGATTATATGACATCGGAAGCACTGATCCGACTTTTGGTTGATATTGTAAGCCGTGGGGGGAATCTCTTATTGAATATTGGACCCAAGGCTGATGGAACGATCCCGAAGATCATGTCTGATCGACTATTGGATATAGGAAGTTGGTTGGGTAATAATGGTGAAGCTATTTATGGTACAACGGTTAACCGAATAACTCGATCAGATAACGGCGAAGTTAAGTTTACTCTATCCAAGGATAGACGAACACTCTTTGCGTTTGTCAATAATCTTCCTCAAAAACAATTGGTTTTGCCGAGTGTTGAAGCAATTGGTGATGAACCTATACAGTTACTAGGAGAAGAGCAGGGACTTTCTTGGGAAAACATGGATGAAGGTTTACGGATTGATCTTTCAGAAATGTCCAAATTTGACTCACCCGTATATACTTTTAAAATTCCCGTGATGCCTTATTTAGAAAAACCAAAAATAACCATTCCAGAAAACCCAACTTTTCGATCTAACACCAAAGTTAATCTTGATGCAGATAATTCTGGGGTGCTTTTAAGGTATAGTTTTGATAATCAGCCCTTGAGTTCTAAAAAGGGGAAGAAATATAAAAGGCCTTTTTTCATTCGTAAAAATACAGTTCTTAGAGTGCAGGCTTATAAGAAAGGATATCAACCAAGTGCAGTTGTATCCATTCCAGTAGTTTTTTTAACAGACCAAAATGGATTAATAAGAAAATATTATGAAGGTGCCTGGGATACATTGAATGACATGGTAATGACAAATCCGAATAGAGAAAAAATTGTTTATGACTTCACATTTGATTCCAAGAAGAAAGATAACTTCGGTTATATTTTCTCAGGATATATTAATATCAAGAAAAATGGTGTTTATCAATTTCAAACCACTTCAGATGATGGCTCACGATTGCTGATCAATCACAAAATCCTTGTGGATAACGATGGTCTCCATAGCCGTAAAACCTTTTCTAAATCAATTGAGTTAAAAAAAGGGAGACATCCCTTTGAGGTTCAGTTTTTTGAACGGGGTGGCCAGGAATATCTACATGTACAGTGGTCGGGCCCTGGATTTGAGTTGATGCCGATACCGGCAAATAATTTTTATCTTAAGCATGATTAATATTTCTAAATTAAAAAACTGGTCTCCTCCAAAAAGTTGTCAGGAGATTACAACGATTGATGCCCATACAGGTGGAGAACCGTTGCGGATTATCTTAGATGGTTATCCTGACTTAGTCGGTGAGACGTTGCTAGAAAAACGAACTCATGCCCAAAAAAATCATGATGATCTTCGAAAAGCACTTATGTGGGAACCTCGTGGCCATGCAGATATGTATGGTGCTATCATTATTGAACCGGATACCCCTGGTGCAGATTTTGGAGTGATTTTTATTCATAATGAAGGATATTCAACGGGATGTGG
>DTTO01000004.1 GCA_012964665.1 Fidelibacterota bacterium | reverse complement strand
TTAGAACGTCGTGAGACAGTTCGGTCTCTATCCGCCGTGGGCGCAGGAGAATTGAGGGAATCTGCTTCTAGTACGAGAGGACCGAAGTGGACGAACCGCTGGTGCACCAGTTGTTTCATCAGAAGCATCGCTGGGTAGCTACGTTCGGAAAGGATAAGCGCTGAAAGCATATAAGTGCGAAACCTGTCCCAAGATTAGTTCTCCCTATCTTTATGATAATAAGGCTCGTTGTAGACTACAACGTTGATAGGCCACAAGTGTAAGTACAGTAATGTATTCAGCTGAGTGGTACTAATTGGCCGAAAGGCTTTATCAATCTATTTTTGATCAGTTGAAGATCCATGTCAGTTCCCAAAAATTTCTCCGGTGACAATAGCGTAGGAGTCACACCCGATACCATCTCGAACTCGGAAGTTAAGTCCTACTGCGCCGATGGTACTGCGCGGGCAACCAGCGTGGGAGAGTAGGTCGTCGCCGGGAACTTTATAAAAGCCCCGATTTTTATCGGGGCTTTTATTTTTAATATTGTCTTTAGTATATTAATGACTAATCTTTTTAACCATATGAAAAAATCATATGTTTCATAACACAAAGATAGCAAAATTCCTTGAAGGCTCTTTCTGCTCTTCGGTAAATTGACTGCGTAAATCTGAATTGGTATCTGAAATAGTGAAAAGAATCACTCTAACCCATATCTTCTCTTTTATCCTTAGCTGGTCATCGGTATCTGCTCAAGCAAAACTGGACGGTCAGTTTTTTGAATATACTACTTATTATATGAGTAATATTGATCTTCAGACTGGTGTCTCAGATGTACCTTTTTTTCGACATCGGATATACAGTGATAAATATCCCGTATTTGTAAAAGTCTGGTTTCGTGCCTCAATCTTATCACCGGCGCTTAATATTAATACTCGAACTACATTGATTGAATTGGAAATGGATCCAGTTGAGATTAAAGAGTCTGTTGTTATAGATAATCGAAATTTTTCCACCGTTACTTCTACGCTTTTAGATGAAGCTAATCCTCCTAATATTATTTCTGTAAACATTCAGCCCAAGGCTTCAATGAAGATTTCTGAATTTGAATCAATGATAAGCAATTTGTTGGTAACAGGGCAATTAGCGCCAGGAGAATACCGTTTCGAATTAAAATTATATTCTGGTTCTTCAGAAGCAGATCTTTCTTTATCGGATCAGGATTCAAAATCAATGATTGTTGAATCTCCCTCAGGAATAAATCTTGAATCTCCAGGAGGAGCGTTAGCTGATACAT
Organism: Fidelibacterota bacterium; assembly: GCA_012964665.1. Lineage (GTDB taxonomy): Bacteria > Fidelibacterota > Marinisomatia > Marinisomatales > TCS55 > TCS55. The sequence goes on along the minus strand of DTTO01000004.1, from coordinate 14,750 downwards.
CATTTAATGTTGTTTATACTACCTACCCTATTTTTAACTGGAGTAAAGGATCCTGCCGTAATTGTGAAACATATATTCGAGTGGCAGAATTCAAAGTTGGTTATCATTCGTCGACTGAAGAGGCTATCCGTGATGAAAGAATGCTGCCATTTAACCAGTCTGATTTGTGGATGAAATTGGATGATGTAAGTACCTATCAATATCCAATATCTGGTGCGCGGAATCTGGAATATGGAAAAATTTATGTTTGGCAGATAAAAACGAGGATACCAACCACAAGTGGCATGAAAGATGAAGTTTCCTCCATTTATTCTTTTAAAATAGCCAATCCATCACAGTCTACGACTCCAGCTACAGAAGATCTCATTTTGGAGCAATTAAGGCAGGCTATTGGGGATGACCAATTTAATGCCATATTTGGGCCGGGAAGTGCACTGGAAGGATTTAAGTCAACAGGTAATATTTCGCTGAATAATACCAATATTGACAAAAATACACTACAGCAGATATTAAGCCAACTTGCCAAAAAGAATCTGACCATTAATTCTGTGAAGGTTGATTAAGAATATGATGCGGTTAAAACAAATTGGCATGAGTCTGTTATTTATATCTGTGATATTAGGTGGTGATCGGATTGCTATTGTAACGAAAGTGATTGGATCCGTGAATTATACCCGTGGAAATGATGCAAGCAAATCACTCAAAAAAGGGCATATATTTGAAAGCGGAGATGTACTAAGAACCGAAAAAGGCGGATTTGCAGCACTAATATTTATTGATGATAAATCAGCTTTAAAAATTAAAGAAAATTCCGAATTAATCATTTCTGGTAAGCGAACAGCGAGAGCCATTGCAAAAGAAATTAATTTGGATAGCGGAACAATACGGGCACAGGTTGGGAAACAAAAGAGAGGGGGTTTCGTTATACGTACTTCTGTATCTGTTGCATCCGTAAAAGGAACGGACTTTTGGCTCATTTCAGATCAGAAGGTGGGTGATTCAGTCATAGGACTGGAAGGAATTGTATCGCTATTGAACCAGATTTCAGGTGAGACTTTGGATGTTACCAGCGGTTTTACCGGACTATCTTCTATGGATGGTTCATTACAATCATTTAAAACAGATCCAAAAACTATCCCGGTTGATCCAATAGGTTCAGCAGGGGACAGTAAGAAACTTATAATTGAATTTGAAGATGCTTCCGGTAAAAAGAAGACCTTAATTATCGATTATAAATAACATCATTAGTGAAATTCCGATGGTCATTTTTTCGTATAGGGGTTTTTATAATCCCTTTTCTTTTATCCTTACATTTCGGGTTTGCTCAAAATCAGATTCTAAGTCATATACCACCACCTAATGGAATTATCGGTCAGGATTTAATTCTTTCCGCATCAACCTTAGAAAATTCGGATCAATTAGATGCAACACTTTATTACCGTTTACCGGGTAGTGAATCTTATCAAGAAATCCCCTTCCAGAAAAAAGGCTTTAACTGGGAAGCGACTATTCCTGGTTTTGGACTCACTGAAGATGGCTTGGAATATGTGGTTGCTTTTCAGTTTTGGGATGGAAGAATTGCATCATTCCCAGCGTTAGATCCATTCAACGAACCTCATTTTCTGAACACGATTCCACCAGAAAATCAAATTCAATTAAGCGAATTTGGTGAACTCCCTCCGGCAGAAGTGTTAATTCTATCACCGGAACCAAATGATATTATTGATCAAAATTCCCTGATTATTGCAGCATCATTTTTTAATGCAAATGAGGTAGATGCCGCTACAGTACATCTCCTTTTAGACGGGGTTGATGTTTCTTCAAAAATGATATATGAAGAAGGTATCCTTATTTATGACCCCGGGGCGTTGGATGTTGGGGGTCATACGGTTGAAATAATAATGAAAGATATTGATCAGCAAGATATAGCGCCGGTAAGATGGTCTTTCATAGTTGGGGCTGCCCAAAAAGATATTTCAGAATTATTTACATATTTTGGAAATATAAACAGTCGATTATCATCGGAAAAAGTTTCAGGTAATGCCCTGAATATTGCTGAAATTGCTGGTGACATATCTTTGGATGTGAAGTGGGCAACACTAAATACCAACCTGCGTTTAACCTCGCGAGAATCTCAATATGTTCAACCTCAGAACCGATTTGGTGCACAATTTATATTTGGAAATATCATGAATATGGATGTGGGTGATTTTTATCCTCGATTTAGCCCATTTACTATTGATGGGAAACGTGTTAGAGGCATTGGTGTTGACGCCAATCTAAAATGGGTGAGATTTCAATACATTAGAGGGGAATTAAATCGAGCAGTTCATCAGCAGAATAAAATTAATGGTGGTTATCAAATCCTTGCCGATCTTACCGATACTAATGAAGACGGCTCAAAAACATATTATTTGGATCGTACCGGTTTTGCATTCAAAAGAAAAATATTTGGTTTAAAAATGTCAGTAGATTTGTTTTCTAAATATAAAATGGGTGTTCATTTCTTGCAAATACGTGACGATACAACTTCTGTGAATCGGGTTTTAGGAAAAGCAGAATTTTATGCGGATACATTAATCCTTGGAGTGACACCAGGCAATTATAATATTGATTCATTTCGTCAAGCACTTGCAGCTGCCGGTCATTCGTTGGAAGCACCCCAATCTCATTGGAAAGGACAGACCCCTCTGGACAATTTTGTTTTTGGATTCAATCTTGGCAGAGAATTTGATGATAAAAAATTGAAGTTTGATTTCGATTGGAACATGAGCATGTTCAATCGCGATATATGGGATGGCGCTACGTCGAAATCTGATTTAGATACTATGTTGGCTGATTTCGATATTGACACGGATTTGATTCCTTTTGATCCGATAAAATTTAAAGATATATTTATTATGAATATCAATATGTCCCCATTCGTACCATTCGATTTGAATGCAATAAAAAAGCGCCCAATATCTTCAATAATCAATATGCCTTCCTCTGCCTTTAACTTTCGTATTAGAGGTCATTATTCACTGAACAATTTTTTAATCGAATACCGCCAGGTAGGTCCTGAATTTGTTTCATTAGGGAATCCTTTTCTAAGGAATAATGCTCGTCAGTTTATAATTTCGGACCGTGTGTCATTATTGGAACGAAAATTGTTTCTCAATTTTGGATTTAAACATTTAGATAATAAAATTCTCAGGTCGACAGTGAATCCGTTAAATACAAATACCGTATTTTTAAATTTCACTTTCCTACTCGGTCCAGACATGCCATCTTTTATTGTGAATTATCAATCTATTGGAAAAAATAATGAAAAAACTCAACTGGATTCTGTTGGAAACAGTCTTGTTGATTTGCGGGAAGATTCTAAAGCGGCAATGAATATGATGGCTGTGACCATTCCATTTAACAGTGGTGATATAAAACAAAACCTAACCCTCAACATGGGTAATGTGACTAATATGGATCAACTGGTTAAAAAACGAAGTACCGGATACCTGTTCCCCAAAACGGACTCAAAAACTATTTCAATCAATCTTTCTTCTACATTCCCAAGCCAATTAAAAACAATTACTCAATTTAGTCGAACGAAACTGGAAATTCCCTCCATGGACGGCAATAAACTGATAAAAACACCCTATACATGGACCAATATTTCTATTTCTGCAAATTACTGGCTACTCCAGGACAAAATGCTAGCGAAGGGATCAATATCCCTGTTAAATAGCCAAAGCCAAATAAAATCTCAGGTATTTGGTTTAAGGGCCGGAGCCGATTACCAGATTAGGAACAATCTTACTGCTTCTGTCATGAGTCAATTCAGGTTGAATTATATTCCAAGTTATAAAAAAGATAAACTGGATAATGATGGGAATGGAAAAGTGGATAATGCCGGTGAAGTTGTGGAAATAAATTCAGCAGGTATTATACTGACGCTTCGATATAACTTTTAACCGTGAAGGTCACCCCTCAAAGCATCCAAAAGTATATTCAGGAAAACTGGGTTGGCTGGGTTATTACCTTAGGTGCGATCATTGTCGTTTCCCTTTTCCACTGGATCGGTGTATTTGATACAATCGAGCTAAAAACCTACGATTATCGTTTTAATAGTGTCAGAGGACCGCTTACAGGATGGACTGTTTCCGATTCGACATATATCAACAGTGGTACGGATGTTGTTTTAGTTGAAGTTGATGATGAGGCTTGGCGTCTTATGCCGGAAGAATGGCCCTATCCAAGAGGGAGTGTATGGGGCAGGGTCGTACGGAATCTTTATAAGGCAGGTGCTAAAGTAATCGTTTTTGATATACAATTTGACGCTCCTGAAAATCGATCTGAAATTTATCAGGATTTAATTGAATCAACCTCCCCAGAATATATTATTGATCAGGTACCCCATATTCGGGATACTACCGAGGCAAATTATGTCTGGAAGGCCTTACCTTATATGATACCACGCCATGGGGATAAAATATTGGGGGAAGCCATCACCGAAGCACAGATGTTCGGTACTAGAGTTGTGATGAATGTAAAAATGGTGACGGAAGCAACATTAGTCCCTCCTCAATATATCGCTTATCCTGTTGATCCAATAAAAAATGCAAACCCAGAAATGGGTTTAATAAATGACCAAATGGATATCGACGGATTTTCACGCCGGTATTCCATTTTTGGAGTTATGGCCCATGAGCCAGAAAAATATTATCTGAGCTTAGCGGTGAAAGCGTTTAAAGCATTCAAAGAAATTCCTGACACTGCCAAGCCCTATTTTGATAAGGATAATTTGACATGGGAATATGGCGGCCAAACAATTAAAGCTTATGGCGCTGGAAATACATTTCTTGTGAATTACTACGGTCCCCCGTCAGGAACTAAATACAAGAGTGAAAAAGACCTCCCTGCATGGGGAACATTTCCAAAATATTCATTATCTTATGTGATTGATACAGAAGATGTAACGCTTCGTGATCCGGTGGAAGATTTAGATTGGATGAGTCAATTTCTGCCGGGAGAGATGCCTGAATGGATCCAGGCGATTGAAGATCCGCAAGAACAAAAAGAAATGATGGATGCCCTGGGTATTGGTGAAGAGTTTGATATCACAAATTCACCTTTTTATAATAAAATAGTCGTGATTGGTACATCTGTAGAAGTACATCACGATTATAAGCAGACACCATTTTATAATTTTTGGGGAATTCAACAATTGACGCCCGGAATGGAAACCCATGGCAACGCGATCCAGACATTATTGGATAATAATTATATTGAAGTTCTGGGTGGGCAGCTCACTGAATTGATTTATGATTATCCATATTCTCTTCGAACACTTCTGAGCCATTCTTTATTAATCGCACTCATGAGTTTTATCGCATTTTTGATTTTGTCTTTTCTCAATCCCGTCTATGCAGGGATTCTCATTATTGCGGAGGGAATTATCTATTTTGCGGTTGCTTGCGGTCTGTTTGTTGATGATTTATTCTGGTTTGTTAAAAACACATTGGCATCAATTTTGCCGGTTTCAACGGTGGCAGAAAATCCACAATTATTTCAATCATCGCTTCCTAAAATTGGGAAATCGTATATAATACCAATCGTCGGTCCAATTATCAGTTTAGTTGTTACGTACACAGGAAATGTGATTTACAAATTTATCAATGAGCAAAAAGATAAGAGATTTTTAAAAAGCACCTTTGGCGCCTATATTTCTCCTGATTTGATTGATCAGATGTATTCAGATAAACAAGAACCAAAATTGGGTGGCGTTGCTGGATATCATACCGCATTCTTTTCTGACATTCAAAGTTTTTCCGCATTTTCGGAAGTGTTGGAACCGGAACGAATGGTGAGTCTCATGAATGAATACTTAACGGAAATGACTAATATTCTTCTCGAGCATAAGGGTACCCTGGACAAATATATCGGTGATGCAATTGTGGCTTTTTATGGTGCACCAGTCCCTTTGGATAACCATGAATACCATGCCTGCCTAACGGCTCTCGAAATGGAAAAGAAACTTGAAAAGATGAGAAGTCAATGGGCTTCAGAAGAAGATTGGCCCAAATTGGTTCATAATATCCGTCACCGTGTAGGATTGAATTCTGGTAAAATGGTAACAGGGAATATGGGTTCAGCCATGCGGATGAATTATACTATGATGGGGGATACTGTTAACTTGGCTGCACGTCTTGAGCCGGCGGCAAAACACTATGGTGTTTATTTACTTGTAGCAGAGAACACCCAAAAAGTCGTTGCAGACCAATTTGAATGGCGCTTTTTGGATTATCTTCGTGTGAAGGGAAAGAAAACCCCCGTCAAAGCTTACGAACTTTTATCGCTAAAAAATGAATTGCCAGATGAAAAAGCGCAATTAGTTAAGGCTTTTGATGAAGGAATAGATTTATACCATAACCAGGATTGGTTGAAAGCGAAAAAGCGCTTTAAGGATGCATTGAGTTTGGAAGAAGAATTTCCATACAGACCAACAACACCATCTGCAGTCTATATAGAACGGTGCGAACATTTCAAAAAAAATCCTCCAAAAAAAGACTGGGATGGTGTTTGGACAATGACAACCAAATAAGATCGATTCCTATTCTGAAGCAAACCAGCTTTGCTGTAATTTATACATCTAATTATTATGGAAAAATCCCGCGGAAATATTCTTTGGATCGATGATGAAATCGACCATCTCAAACCACATATTCTTTTTTTAAAAGAAAAAGGATATTCCATTGCTACATGTTCCAATGGTCGAGATGGAATATCACAAACGAAAGATAAAATTTTTGATCTTGTTCTTTTGGACCAATTCATGCCTGGTTTAGATGGCATGAATACACTTCGTGAAATTAAAGATGATAATCCGGCGCTGCCGGTAATCATGATTACCAAGAGTGAAGAAGAATGGCTGATGGATGAAGCCATTTCAGAAAAAATAGCACATTTTTTGATAAAGCCTGTAAATCCCAACCAAATTTTTATTGCCTGTAAACAAGTACTTGAAAATTCAAAAATTCGTGGTGAAAAAACCACTAGTGGCTATTTGCAGGAATTCCAGAAAATAGAAAAAAATATAGAGGATGCATCGACTTTTGAAAATTGGTGGGGAATTTATTATCGGCTTGTCAAATGGCAATTGGATTTTGAAGAACAAAAGGAAGAAAGTTTAAATCAAATATTGGATGAACAAATCCAAACGGGTAATCGAAAATTTACCCACTTTGTCCAGGATAATTATAAAAGTTGGTTATCCGGACAAGATCGGCCAATCTTGTCAAGTGATATCTTTCAAAATTCTATTCAACCTCTTCTAGAAAATAATGAAAAAGTTTGCCTTCTAGTTATGGACGCTATGCGACTAGATCAGTTTATGGCACTTTATCCACTATTGGCTGAAATTTATTCTATTCAGATAAAAAGTTCTTGTTCAATCCTTCCTACAGCAACACCATTTAGTCGAAATGCAATTTTTTCGGGATTACTCCCAGATGCATTTTGTCAAAAATATCCAAAACAAGTTGAAGCAATGTCACTCGATAAAGGAAGTTTAAATCAATTAGAGGAAGAGTTTTTAATCGGTCAATTAAAAAGACGAGGTCTGGGTAATAAATCCCTCCATTACCATAAAATATGGCAGGTTGATGAAGGGCAAAAATTTCAATCTAGAGTTTCGCAATATATCAATTTTGAATTGTTAGCAATTGTAGTGAATTTTGTTGACCAGTTGGCTCACCGGCGATCGGAATCTGATGTTTTAAAAGAAATGGTTCCAGATGAAGCCGGATATCGCCAAGCAGTAAAAGGTTGGTATGAAAATTCCTGGATTCGTGCTGTATTAACAAAACTGGGATCCGCTGGTTTTAAGGTAGTAATGACCAGTGATCATGGTAGTAAAATGGTAAAACGTAGTACCCTGGTGGCAGCTGATAAACATTCTTCTACAGGGATCCGTTACAAATATGGAAGAAATATAAATGCCAATAATAAAAGTGCGGTCGATATCAGAGAATTAAACAGTTATCACTTGCCGGCGTTGGGCCACAAGATAAATTATTTATTAGCAAAGGATGATTACTATTTTCTATACCCCAATGAACAGCGCAAGTATAAAAATAAGTTAAAAGGTAGTTTTCAACATGGGGGTATCTCCATGGAAGAAATGATGGTTCCGATTTTAATTATGGATCCAAAATGACAGAACATATTTTTACTTCTGCAGCTGATACACAAAAATTTGGACAAAATCTTGCAGCAAAAATACCAGATAAATCTGTAGTTGCTTTAATAGGAGAACTTGGTACAGGAAAAACGACTTTTACACAAGGATTTGCTCAAGGTATCGGGATTAAAGATCATGTGATTTCACCCACATTTAAGCTGGTAAGTGAATATGATGATAATCATCAAATTCTTTATCATATTGATTGTTATCGTTTAAATACACCAGAAGAGTTTTTGAATATTGACGGTGAACATTATTTAAATCCCCCTAAAGGAATTACAATTATCGAATGGGCTGAACGAATTGAACTTTATTGGTCAAATGATTGGACTTATATCTATTTCCATCATATTCCGGATAAACCCAATTCTAGATTAATCAAAATTTTAGGTAAGTTTGAATGAATATTCTTGCCATTGACACATCAACGGATTGGTGCGGAATCGCACTCATCCAAAATGAAAAATGCAAATATAATATAGAAGAACAAATTCCCCGAAAACACGCAGAAAAACTTCCTCGTTTTTATGAATCGCTAAGGGATCAAACTAATCTTGATGAACTCAATTTAAATGCTTTAGCGGTATCAATTGGGCCTGGCTCATTTACAGGATTGCGTGTTGGTTTGGGTTTCACAAAAGGGTTGGCCTTTGCAAAAGAGTTACCGATTATACCTGTTCCAACTTTACAAATCATGGCAGCAAACAGTGGGTTAATTAAAGATGAATTTACCGTCATGATGTATTCACATCGGGATATTATATATTATCAGAGGTTCACATCTTCTAATATTGGATATAAACCAATCAATGAGGAAAAAGTGGGTAGTTGGAATTCAATTGAACATACCGAATCAGGTACTCATTATGGATGTGAAAAACTGATGGCGAATGAAACATATCCATCTACTCACCCATCTGCTGAAATGACTGGACTATTGGCTGAAAAAAACTTTAATGATTGGGTTTTAGAAAATCCCTATGCCCTAGAACCAAATTATATTTCTCCGTTTGAATTAGGCCCAATAAAGTGAAAATCCGAAGAGCAACTTTGAGCGATTTGGTTTCAATACAAAAAATGGAAGAACGGATATTTAAAAATCCATGGTCAAATAAATCAATTCGGAATGAATTAAAAAGGGATATGAATGCCTTAAATCTAGTTGCGGAATTGGATCAAAAAATTATAGGATATTTTTTCGCTCACCTTCTAGATAATGAAGTGCATATTTTAAATATTGCCATTGATGTTACTTATCAGCATCAAGGATATGGAAATCAATTTTTTAGAAAAATATTAGAAAATTATCTGCAATATGCTGATGTATATTTGGAAGTGAAACGATCTAATTTCCCCGCTATAAATTTGTATTTGAATTTTGGTTTTGAAGAAATTGATATTCGTGAAGCATATTATGCAAATGGTGAAGATGCGGTCATCATGGTAAAAAGGGAAAAAACCCATGGCTTGGTTTCGTCGGAAAGATAAAAATATTGCAGAGTTGGGAAAAAAAAATATTCCCAGCGGATTGTGGACAAAATGCCCTACCTGTACGGAAATCCAGTACAAGCCCGAACTGGATAAAAATCATTCGGTATGCCGACATTGTGGGCACCATTTTCGTGTGTCTCCAGTAGTCCACCGCGATCTCATTTTGGATCAAGGAATTTTCCAAGAATTATTTTCAACTGTAAAATCTGCCGATCCGCTCAAATTTAAATCGGGAAAAAAATATATTGATCAGTTGGAAACTGCTATGTCTAAAACTAGCCAGAATGATGCCATTAACTGCTATTCTGGAAAGATTAATGGTAAAGACATCATTCTCGGTGTTATGAATTTTGAGTTTATTGGCGGCAGTATGGGGTCAGTGGTAGGCGAATTGGTGTCCCGATCTGTAGATATAGCTCGGGAGCAAAAATCACCCTTTGTCCTCGTTTGTGCTTCAGGAGGAGCGAGGATGCAGGAATCGGCTTTATCTCTTATGCAGTTGGCAAAAACCAGTTCTAAATTAGCACGCTTTCAGGAAGAAGGCGGATTATTCATTCCAATTTTGACTGACCCAACGACGGGTGGGGTCACAGCCAGTTTTGGTATGCTGGGTGATGTCATTCTTGCTGAGCCAGGAGCACTTATTGGGTTTGCCGGTCCGCGCGTGATTAAACAAACCATTGGGGAAGATCTACCAGAAGGGTTCCAGCGTGCAGAATTTCTGCAGGAAAAGGGTTTTGTCGATCACATTGTTCCTCGAGAAAATATGAAAGAAATTCTTTCAAATTTAATTGGGCTACTTGTTTCATGAAGCGGATTTCGATTTTAATCGCTAATGATGACGGCATTTTCGCAGATGGAATTTATGCATTGTGGGAAGCAATGGCTGAAATCGGAGAAACAACAGTTGTTGCGCCTAATACAGAAAAGAGTGCTGTGGGCCACGCTATTACACTTTCTGATCCGATTCGAATTGAAAAAGTCAAAAGATCTGGTGGATTCAGTGGTTATGCCGTGAATGGTACACCAGCAGATTCGGTCAAGATTGCGGTAAAATCAATTATGGATAAAAAACCAGATATTATTATTTCTGGAATAAATGCCGGCGCGAATATTGGTCAGAGCCTACTTTATTCGGGAACAATTTCCGCTGCAACGGAGGGTACTTTCTTGGGGATACCTTCAATTGCTATCAGTTTGAATTCACTTAAAGGCGGAGATTGGTCAGGGGCAAAAATGGTTGCTCAAAAAGTAGTCAAATCAGTTTTAGAATATGAACTGCCTAATGGAACACTACTAAACGTAAATGTTCCGAATATTCCAGAAAATGAATTTAAAGGCTACCAGATAACCCAACAGGGTTCAATTTATTTCAAAGATAGTTTTGAAAAACGAGAAGATCCCCGTGGACGATTGTATTATTGGATGACGGGGAAGATTATAAATCCTGATACTCATATTCAAAATGACGGGGTTGCTTTAAAGAAAGGGTATGTGAGTATTACGCCTTTGCAACTGCAGATGACAAATATGAGTTATTTAGCTGAATTAAAAAAATGGGAGATTCAGTGAATCATTTGCATGCGGGGGGTGTTGTTATCCTTGATTTTGGTTCTCAGTACACGCAACTGATTGCACGCAGAATTCGTGAACAGCATGTCTTTTCGGAAATATTACCCTCCAATACCAATTTAGAAATAATTATGGAAAGAAAACCCAAGGCGCTGATTCTTTCCGGTGGTCCAAGCAGTGTATTTGAAAAAACTGCTCCCCAATATGATATAAACATTTTTGATATAGACATTCCTATTTTAGGAATATGTTATGGCTTTCATCTATTAGCCCATCATTATGGCGGAAGGGTTGAATCGGGGATTCAGGGTGAATATGGATTAGCCAATATTCATCTGGATCAGTCTGATTCAATACTATATGGTATTTCAGATGGGACACAAGTATGGATGAGTCACATGGATAAAGTTCAAGAACTACCGAAAGGGTGGTCCGTTCTTGCTAAATCATCTAATGGTATGGTAGCAGCGATGGCTAGTGTGGAAACAAAAAGGTATGCTACTCAATTTCACCCAGAAGTTGCCCATACAGTAGAAGGTGAATCTATTATAAACAATTTTTTATTTAAACTGGCCTGCTGCGAGCCCAATTGGACTGCAGGTAGTTTTATTCATGAACAAATAGAAAGAATTCAAAATCATGTGGGAGACGGGAAAGTGATTTGTGGTGTGAGTGGTGGAGTGGATTCTTCTGTAGTGAGTGCATTAATTCATAAGGCTGTGGAGAGTCAATGTACATCAGTCCTAATTGACCATGGGATGTTACGAAAGAATGAAGCATCTCATTGTATTTCTGCCTTGAAAGATGGTTTAGGCGTTAATATTTCGTCTTATGATGAATCAGATGTTTTTTTATCTAAATTGTCCGGAGTCATTGAACCGGAAAAGAAACGAAAAATAATTGGTGAACAATTTATCAGATCATTTGAAAAAGTTGCAGCCCAGATAGGAGATGTGGCTTTTCTTGCTCAGGGAACTCTTTACCCTGATGTGATTGAAAGTGGCGAGGGTGTTGGCAATTCAGCCCATATTATTAAAAGCCATCATAATGTGGGAGGATTACCTAAGGATATGAATTTTAAATTGGTTGAACCTCTCAGGCAGTTATTCAAAGATGAAGTTCGAAATGTTGGAAGAAAATTGGGATTACCTGATTTACTGATTAATCGGCACCCGTTTCCTGGACCCGGATTGGCAGTTCGGGTAATCGGGGAAGTTACAAAAACGCGATTAGATATATTAAGAGAGGCGGATGACATTTTTATTAATATACTCCATGAAGAAGGGCTTTACGATGAAATATGGCAGGCGTTTGCTGTACTTATCCCGGTGAAAACAGTGGGCGTTATGGGTGACCAAAGAACCTACGAACATTTATTAGGGTTGAGAGCAGTTACCAGTAGTGATGGTATGACTGCAGATTGGTTTAGAATGCCCGATGAAGCACTAACAAAAATTTCGAATAAGATTGTGAATTCGGTAAAGGGAATTAACCGTGTCGTGTATGATGTGACGTCTAAACCTCCCGGAACAATTGAATGGGAATAATCTTCAATTCATTCTTATATTAGATTTATTGTCAATTAAGTGATCTCTTTCACAGGTTAATAAAACAAAAATTAATTAAATTCAGCTTATATGTGTGGTATAATAGGTTATTACGGTAAAAAGGATGCAGTGCCAATTCTAATGAATGGGCTCAAACGCCTTGAATACAGGGGATATGACTCTGCGGGAATCGCTATTATTGGGCATGATGGTCTACAATCTATTAAAAAAAACGGAAAAGTTTCCGTATTGGATAAAGAGGTTGATGATTCCATCTTAAAAGGAGAAATTGGAATTGGTCACACGCGTTGGGCTACCCATGGTGAACCCAGTGATAAAAATGCTCACCCTCACTTTGACCAAACAGGAAAAATCGCTCTGGTACATAATGGAATAATCGAAAATTATTCTGCTATTAAACAGGTTCTTCTTGATAAGGGTATTCAGTTTAAAAGCGATACAGATACCGAAGTGCTTGTACAATTGATTTCTGATATTTATTACGCTGATGGTCTTGTATTTGAACAGGCAGTCCAGACTGCACTGAGTCAAGTGATTGGGACTTACGGAATTGTAACCTTTTGCAGTGATGAACCCCAAAAAATTGTTGCTGCGATACATGGAAGTCCGCTCGTTCTAGGCCTTGGAGAGGATGAGTATTACATTGCCAGTGACGCTTCGCCAATTGTTGATCATACCCGAAATGTGGTCTATCTAGATGAAGGGGAAATGCTTACAATCGATGAGAATGGCCATGAAATCAGAACGATTAGCGATAACACAGTTACCAATAAAATATCCACGGAAATCGGATTTTCCATTGAGGAAATTGAAAAAGGGGAATTCCCACATTTTACTCTTAAAGAAATTCACGAACAAGTTAATACAATAACCGATACAATGCGGGGCAGAATAAACTTAGAAGATGGAACAGCGCACCTTGGAGGTATTAATGACCATTTAGATCGGATTCAAAAAGCGGATAGATTTTATATTACCGCATGCGGGACGTCTTGGCATGCAGGTCTAATGGGCAAATATATTGTGGAAGAATATACTGGGATTCCTGTACACGTAGAATATGCATCTGAATTTCGATATCGTCATCCGATTGTTAATAGTAAGACGGTAGTTATTGCCATTTCACAATCAGGTGAAACCGCCGATACACTCGCTGCCATCCGAAAGGCAAAACTAGATGGTGCATTAACCTTAGGTATTTGTAATGTGGTAGGTTCTTCAATCTCCCGAGAAACTGATTGCGGTATTTATACACATGCCGGCCCCGAAATTGGTGTTGCATCCACAAAGGCATTTACATCACAAGTGACCGTTTTATATTTATTAGCCCTCTGTTTCGGAAGAAAAAAGGGTGTTTCCCGTATGGCAGGTCAGCAGTTTATCAAAGCATTACTAAATATTCAAGGCCTGGTAAAAAATGTATTGGATGATTCGGATGCAATTTTAGAGGTGGCAAAATCAACTGTTCAGGCAGATAATTATCTTTATCTTGGTCGGGGGATGAATTTTCCAGTTGCGCTGGAAGGGGCATTAAAACTCAAAGAAATTTCATACATTCATGCCGAAGGTTATCCTGCAGCAGAAATGAAACATGGGCCAATTGCATTAATTGATGAACACATGCCGGTCGTTTTTCTTGCCCCGCATGATCAAACGTATGAAAAAATATTTTCCAATATTCAGGAAGTAAAAGCCCGTAAAGGTATTATAATTACAGTGACGGATAAACGAACAAAGGATCTGGAAAAAATTTCTGATTTTATCATTGATGTGCCTACAACCCATTCACGTATTTTTCCTTTATTGGCATCTATTACTCTTCAGTTGTTGGCTTACCATTTAGCTATTCTGAGAGGATGCAATGTGGATCGACCGCGTAACCTTGCCAAGAGCGTTAC
>DTTO01000003.1 GCA_012964665.1 Fidelibacterota bacterium | reverse complement strand
ATAAACCGAAGAGATTTTATCAAAACCACAGCTATTGCCGGTGCGACCGCAACCATGATTCCCAATATATTATTTGGGATGTCATCTCAGAAACTTAAACTGGGGATCATAGGTACAGGATTTCGAGGTCAATGGATGGCTCGCCTTTTCTTGGATCGCCCCGATATTGATATTCCTGTGATCTGTGACATTGATGACCGCATGATCGAAATGGTATTGGCTGTTTTTGAAAAAGCAGGTCGGCCGGCACCAAAGATTTATAAGGATGGACCAGAAGATTTCAGGAATATGGTAGCGAATGAAGACTTAGATGGTGTCTATATTGCTACACCTTGGGAATGGCACCATTCTATGGCCATTGCCGCCATGGAAAACAATATCCATACGGGAACTGAGGTACCTGCAGCCCTTACGGTCAAAGAGTGCTGGAATTTGGTGAATACATCAGAAAGAACCGGCAAACTATGCATGATTATGGAAAATGTGAATTACCGAAGGGACATCATGGCCGTATTGAATATGGTACGCCAGGGATTGTTTGGCGAATTGCTCCATTGTCAGGGTGGATACCAACATGATCTCCGCCATGTCAAATTTAATGATGGAAATGGCGCTTATGGTGGTGGTGTGGAATTTGGAGAAAAAGGATTTTCAGAGGCCCGCTGGCGGACTCAACATTCTGTGGATAGAAACGGGGACCTTTATCCCACTCATGGTCTGGGACCCGTGAGCCCGATGCTTGATATTAACCGAGGGAATCGGATGCTTCATCTGTCTTCAGCGGCAACTCAAACCCGGGGACTCCATAAGTATATTGTGGATAATGGTGGAGAGCAGCACCCCAATGCAAAAGTAAAATTTAAGTTGGGTGATATTGTAACCACTGTAATCAAATGCGCCAACGGGCAAACAATCATGTTGAGCCACGATACTAATTCACCCAGGCCATATAGTTTGAACTTTCGTGTCCAGGGGACTCAGGGAATATGGATGAAAGATAATCAATCTATTTATATTGAGGGGATGAGCCCTGAGGCCCATCGTTGGCAATCAGATGAGGAATACTTAAAAAAGTATGATCATCCATTATGGAAGCGCTTTGAAAATGAGGCAGCTGGCGCAGGCCACGGTGGTATGGATTTCTTTATTGCTCGAGCATTTATTGAAGCAATCAAGGGAGATGCGAAACCAGTGATCGATGTTTATGATGCAGTCAGCATGAGCGTGATTTCTCCCTTATCAGAAAAATCGATAATGTTAAATAGTGCTTCCGTAAAAATTCCTGATTTTACACGTGGGAAGTGGAAAAATAATCAATCCATTTTTGGGTTGAATGAGGATTATTAATGACACTTTCTACATTGGACTGGACCATAGTGGCGGCATACTTTGCGCTTTCACTCGTGGTGGGACTTTGGGTCTCACGACAAGCAGGTCAAGATACGAAATCTTTCTTTTTAGCTGGACGGAATATGCCCTGGTGGCTTCTAGGTGTGAGTATGGTAGCTACGACTTTTTCAACGGACACACCGAATTTGGTGACGGATCTCGTCCGGCAGAATGGTGTTTCCGGAAACTGGGCCTGGTGGGCATTTTTACTCACCGGTATGCTTACCGTTTTTGTGTATGCGAAATTATGGCGGCGATCCGGCGTGCTTACAGATATTGAATTTTATGAACTCCGTTACAGTGGAAAAGCTGCTGCATTCCTGCGTGGATTTCGCGCATTATATTTGGGATTGGTTTTTAATGTATTGGTTATGGCTACAGTAAGTTTGGCTGCAGTAAAATTTGGTGAAATTGTTCTAGGCTGGCCAGGGTGGGTGACGCTTACCATTGCCTGTTCTATTACGTTGGCTTATTCTGCGTTGGGCGGGCTTAAAGCAATTATTATTACGGATTTCGTTCAATTTACATTGGCCATGATTGGTTCAGTATGGGCCATGCTTTACATATTGGATCTGCCGGAAATTGGTGGCCTGTCTAATCTTATATCCCATATCAATGTATCGGATAAGCTTGCATTGATCCCAGACCTTTCTGATCCCAATGTGTGGGTGCCGGTAATGCTTGTTCCTTTAGCCGTACAATGGTGGGCCAGTTATTATCCTGGCGCTGAACCTGGTGGTGGTGGTTATATTGCGCAACGAATGTTTTCTGCTAAGGATGAATCGAATGCAGTAGCTGCCACATTTTTATTTAATGTGGCTCATTATGCGTTGCGCCCTTGGCCATGGATTTTGATTGCTCTTTCGTCACTTATCGTATTTCCTGAATTAGCAGATATTCAACGAGCTTTTCCAAATTTATCTGCAGACAAACTGGGACATGATGTAGCATACCCCGCCATGCTTACTCTATTACCTTCTGGTCTTTTAGGTTTGGTTGCAGCATCACTAATAGCCGCATTTATGAGTACTATGTCCACCCAGTTAAACCTAGGTGCCAGTTATTTGGTGAATGATTTTTATCATCGTTTTATTAATAAAAATGCATCGGAAAAACAATTGGTCCAGATCGGACGGTTATTTACTGTACTATCCATTATTTTAGGTGGGGGACTTGGACTCATGCTTACAAGCGCTGGTCAGGCTTTTACCTTATTATTAATGATAGGCGCTGGTACAGGGCTCATCTATATCCTTCGGTGGTTCTGGTGGCGGATTAATGCGTACACCGAAATCGTAGCCATGGTCAGTTCAATCATCATCGCTGGTTATTTTAATTTTGGTGAATCTAGTCTGGAAGGGTGGCAAAAAATTGTTATTGGTGCATTTTTAACAACCATTGTTTGGGTTGTTGCAACTTACTTCACACCTCCAGATGATGAGGTAACGCTCCGGAATTTTGTAAAAAAAGTGAATCCTGGAGGGCCCGGTTGGGTAAAATATTCTGATGGCATATCAGGTAAACCTTGGCCAGTACCAAAGGGGATTTTATCTATGGTCTTAGGATGTGTGGCTGTATACGGATTCCTATTGGGGGTAGGTCAGTTAATCTATGGTCAAACAAGTTCTGGTTTATTGATATGTGGATTAGGTGCCGCTTCATCATATGGTTTATTAAAACTGTGGAAGTAAGTACCCCTGGCCGAATTTGTCTATTTGGAGAACACCAGGATTACCTGGGTTTACCCGTCATCTCCATGGGAATATCATTAAGATCCATTATAAAAGGAGATAAAAGACAGGATCAACAGGTTATTATCCATAAGCCCGATCTGGGTGAGACAGAGTCTTTTTCGTTAAACGAATTAAATTACACTAAACCTCGAGACTATTTCAAAAGTGGCATCAAAATTTGTCAAAAAGAAGGACTAGCTTTTACATCCGGATTCGAATGTGAAATCACTAGCAATGTGCCCATTCAGGCCGGTACCGGAAGTTCCTCATCGATTATGGTGGGTTGGGTACAATTCTTATGTAACATAGCTGATAAACCAGCGGATTGGGATCAGCAAAAGATTGGTGAACTGGCCTACAACGCTGAAGTAAGAGAATTCAACGAGCCGGGTGGAATGATGGACCAATATTCTGCTGCTATGGGACACCTGATCTACCTTGAATCGATACCTAAGATTTATATTCGACAATTGAATTTGAATTTGGGGACTTTCGTATTGGGAAATTCCCGTGAACAAAAGGATACCATGGGAATTCTCCAGCGTTGTCGCAATATGCGGTTGGATATCATCCGAAAAATAAAAAAATTAAATCCGAGTTTTGATCTACATAACTATAATAAAAATGTTGATCTTTCTGCTTTGGATGATCAAGAAAAAATACTGTTTGATGGTACCATTCAAAACCGGGATATTTTAAAAAATGCTTTAACTGAATTGGAAAAAAATAAACCGAATCATAGATTGATTGGTCAGTTGCTCTCTGACCATCATCAGGTATTGCGAGACGTATTAAATGTGAGTACGCCAAAAATAGAATCCATGCTGAATGCAGCTTTGAATGCTGGTGCTTTGGGTGGAAAAATTAATGGCTCCGGAGGTGGTGGATGCATGTTCGCATATTCACCTGAATTCCCTGAAAAAGTGGCAGAAGCAGTTGAAAGTGTTGGAGGAAAGGCTTATATCATTCAGTCTGATGAAGGGACAAAACTGAATTAATAATTAATGGCCCTTCCACCAGTTGGAAGGCGCATTCCTTTTACCTTGTCCGATAATTTTATCCAGCCAAAGAATTATACGCCTGAAAGGTGTTGCCATCAAATTTGTCCAAGTTTTGAATGCCCAGTTTGGCATTTTCCGATTATAGGGGCAGACACGAATGCAAATCGAACAGTCGGTAACTTGCTTTACCCAAAAATCGAAACATTTTTCAGCATCGGTAGTCCATTTCGCAATACCAGGAATATTAGATTGATTATAAATGGTTTCTAATTGATTGCCGTCATCAATGGCTCCTGGGGGGCAGGCTTTTGTGCATTCTCGACATATACTGCAGAATTTTTCAACACCAAAATGGATAGGTTTATCATGAGCTAAGGGAAGATCGGTGAAAACTTTGCCTATGCGAACCCTCGGGCCAAATTCTTTGGTGATGAGTAATCCATGTCTTCCATATTCACCTAAACCTGCCTGAATAGCCATAGGAATGGATAAAGCAGTATCATTCATGCTGGCATAAGCCTGATAGCCCAGATTACGAATATACTGTGCCAGAGCCAAAAGGGTAGTCACATCTCGGGAATAGCCCACACCTGTGGCCGTTCCACTTAGAGCAGATGGGACAGTGCGAAGAAGTTCATAATCCATTTCGTGGGCCACAACAATGGTATTTGTAATATCATCAGGAAGGTCCATCTCAACTTCTTCCAATTGATTTCGGTTGAACCGTTTATCATAAGTCCATCGTTCATCATAAAAGGTGATGCCACAAAGATCAGCATCAAAGAGTTTAGCTACGTGCTTGATTTCCCTACTCATTTCCACAGGATCAGGAATATCTCTGGATTCAGCTGCTGATGGTCTGTGTGCCGTTAGAAAATCCAAAAATCCTTCTCTTCGATCTTGCGATTTTTCCAATCGTTCAGCGAAAAAATCTGTTACATGCCATGCAGCATTACGAATCGAAAAATCACGGTGTTGATAGCCATCTACTTTCTTCCATTCTTTAAGCGGTTTACGGTAGGAGGTGTAGAACCTTTCTGTTTTTTCAGAATGGATTTGATCATCCCAAAATGATCGACTGAAAATGTCATTTTTTTGATTAAAACGTTTAAAATCTTCAGAAATTTTAAAACCAACAGATGTATCACTTACACAATCGCCATGGCATCCATTGCAGGAATTTTTATTGTTATTTTTATTTTTCATGGAAAGTGTGGTACCGTAAAATAATATCAATTATTTTAACATATTATTCCAAACTGAAAGAAAATCAATGAATAATATTACATTAATGATCATGGCAGCAGGGATGGGTTCTCGTTATGGAGGGCTAAAGCAGTTAGATTCAGTAGGACCTAATGGTGAAACGATAATTGATTATTCTGTATATGATGCTATTAAAGCGGGGTTTAATAAAGCCGTTTTTATTATTCGTAAGGATTTCGAGAATGATTTTAAGTCCAAGATCACAGCTAAATATGCTGGGAAGATTCAGGTGGGTTATGTTTTTCAAAACATTCATGACCTCCCTGATGGATATACATGTCCTGATGGTAGAGAAAAGCCGTGGGGAACGGGTCATGCTATTTTATCCGCTGCAGATCAAATTAGCGGACCAGTTTGCGTGATCAATGCTGATGATTTTTATGGAAGAGAATCTTTCCAGGAATTAATGAAGTTTTATACCAGCGGCAATCATGGTTTCAGCATGGTAGCTTACAACCTTAATCAAACATTATCGTCCTTTGGAGGTGTTACCCGTGGCATCTGTGAAGTGATAAATGGCAAACTTTCATCTGTGACCGAAACAAGCAATATTCGGGAAATCGATAATCATATTATTTCTGAAGGTAATGTTAAATGGGGGGGGGAAGAACCGGTATCCGTGAATATGTGGGGTTTTACACCGGTTTTGTTTAATTATCTTCAGGAAATGTTTCTTCATTTTCTCAACGAAAAAGGCGGGGAAATAGATAGCGAGTTTTTAATTCCTTCTGTGATCAATAATCTTATTCAGGATGGTCGGGAAACTGTGCAAGTGCTGCGCAGTGATTCATTGTGGTTTGGTGTAACATATAAAGAGGATAAACCCTACGTGGTTGAGGAAATACAAAAACTGATTACATCCGGAATATATCCTCAGAAACTGTTTGGATAATATTGGAAATATTTCGGTTGTTATTCCTACATACAATCGGCGACAGACGATTGGTCGTTCGATTGATTCCGTATTAAATCAAACTTTATTTCCTTCTGAAATCATTGTTGTGGATGATGGTTCCACGGACGAAACTAGTGATTATATTCAATCTAATTTTCCGTCAATAAGATTACTTCAACAGCCCAATAAAGGTGTCAGTGCAGCACGGAATATGGGGATCAGATCTGCCGATGGTAATTGGATTACTTTGCTTGATTCTGACGATGAATGGTTTCCGGAAAAACTGGAGAAACAGGTTATGGCTCTATCTCAAAATCCAGATATAAAATTTTGCCATACGGAGGAGATATGGTTTCGCAACGGAGTACGTGTCAATCAGATGAAAAAACATCAGAAATATGGTGGCCATATTTTTAACAAATGCCTGGATATGTGCAGAATTTCACCATCATCAGTATTGTTTCATCAATCAATCTTGGACGATGTTGGCTATTTTGATAAAGATTTAAAAGTGTGTGAAGATTACGATCTATGGCTACGGATCACTGCTAAATTCCCAGTGCTTTATATAGATGAACCATTAATAAAAAAATATGGTGGACATGCGGATCAATTATCAAAAGTGAAGGATGGAATAGAATCCCATCGTATCAAAGTATTGGAAAAACTGATTATGCAGCAGTTTACATCAGGCCAGATAAATGCAATGCTAAAAATGTTAATTGAAAAGTTAACAATTTTTTCAATAGGAGCTCAAAAAAGAGGAAAGATTAAAGCATACAATACATCTAAAAAAAGGATTAATGAATTATCAGTCATGGTCTGATTATATTCGTAGACATTAATGGTTCTCTTCAGAAGAAAATTAAAATAAAAATAAGGAGTTTAATCTGATGAAAAAAATTATGCGTATTGGTTTTCTGTTTACAGTTTTATTCACATTTACATATTCGCAAGAAAAGCCCAAATCAATTCTACCTGGCCCTGATCGCGCTGAAGGGGATGGTCCTTTTGACCGTTTAGTCATTCGTGGTGCAACGGTGATTGATGGCTCAGGCGGACCTCCTCGTGGACCTGTAGACATTGTAATTGAAGGTAATCGAATTGCATCCATTCGTGGTGTCGGTTACCCAGGTGTTGCAATTAATGAAGAGCGCCGTCCGGAAAAAGGAGATTATGAAATTGATGCTCACGGTTCATACGTATTACCCGGATTTATTGATTTGCATACCCATGCTGGCAGTGTACAAAAAGCGCCTGAAACAGAATATGTATATAAACTTTGGCTAGCTCACGGTGTAACCACTGTACGCGGAGTTGGACTCAGCTCGATGGAATTTAGCCTTAGTGAAAAAGAACGGTCGGCAAAAAATGAGATTACAGCTCCAAGAATTTGGGCCTATCAGCGTGCTGGACAGGGAAAAGATTGGAAAGGTGGATCTGTCAATGATCCAGAAACAGCAAGAAAATGGGTTCGATATGCAGCAAAAAAGGGAATTGATGGATTGAAACTTGGTTCATATGACCCTGCCCTAATGGAAGCATTGCTTGATGAAGCTAAAAAACATAAACTAGGTTCTACAGCTCATCTTGGGCAGACGGGCGTTGCTCGTATGAACACTTTGGATGCTGCTCGTCTTGGTTTGGGCACTCAAACTCATTATTATGGGTTATTTGAATCCATGTATGAAAATAATGATGTCCAACCTTGGCCTGTGGATATGAATTATAGCGATGAGCAGCATCGATTTGGGCAGGTAGCCCATCAGTGGAAGTTGGTAAAACCTGGCGGAGAAAAATGGAATAATCTCAAAAATGAATTGCTGGAACTGGACCTTACTTTGGATCCAACGATGACTATATATGCTGCAGGTCGTGATGTAATGAGGGCCCGCAATGCGGACTGGCATGAAAAATATACACTACCAGCACAATGGAATTTCTATACACCTAGCCGAAGAGCACATGGTTCATACTGGTTTGACTGGACAACTTGGGATGAAGTAGCCTGGAAAAATTTCTATCGCGTATGGATGCAGTTCCTCAATGAGTATAAGAATGCTGGTGGGCGCGTAACAACCGGATCTGACAGTGGATATATTTATAAACTGTATGGCTTTGGCTATATTGAAGAATTGGAATTACTGCAAGAAGCGGGTTTCCATCCACTGGAAGTCATTAGAGCTGCCACACTTCATGGCGCTGAGACACTTCACAAACCTTTAGGAACTCCTATTGATTTTGGGATGATTAAAAGTGGGTTTTTAGCTGATTTAGTCATTGTAGATGAGAACCCTATTGCTAATCTAAAAGTACTCTATGGTACTGGCGCTATAAAGATCAATGAAAACAACGAAGTAGTTCGTGTCGGCGGTATTAAATACACAATCAAAGACGGTATTGTTTATGATGCGAAACAACTTCTCAAAGACGTAGAAAATATGGTCAAAAAAGCGAAGCGTCGCGATGGAGATTTGGAAAAATACTAATTTGGAGATCTGTATGAAACGATTCATTTGCTATTTGGTAATTATTTCGGTTGGCTTTAGCCAAACACCTGAGATATTAAATCAACATATTGATCGTATGGCTGACCAGATTGAAAGGAAGGTCATCGAATGGCGTAGGGATTTTCATCAGAACCCCGAGTTATCAAACCGGGAATTCCGAACTGCAGAAAAAGTAGCTAATCATCTCCGTTCATTAGGAATAGAAGTTCAGACTGGTGTGGCCCACACAGGTGTAGTTGGTATTTTAAAAGGAGGAAGTCCTGGCAGGGTGGTGGCACTTAGGGCAGATATGGATGGCCTTCCTGTAAAGGAAAAAGTGGATTTGCCTTTTGCTTCTAAAGCCAAAGGTGTTTACCAGGGCAAAGAAGTGGATGTGATGCATGCCTGCGGGCATGATAACCATATTGCTGGGCTTATGGGTGCGGCGGAAATCCTGGCCAGTATTCGTCAAGATCTCCCGGGTACGGTGAAATTCATTTTTCAACCGGCAGAAGAAGGAGCGCCACTGGGTGAAAAGGGCGGTGCGACTTACATGGTTGAAGAGGGTGTAATGAATGCTCCCAAGGTGGATGCCATATTTGGGCTACATGCTTGGCCGGGAAAAGTGGGTCAAGCTCATTATCGTTCCGGCCCCTTAATGGCTGCTGCAGAACGAATGAAGATTGTGGTCAAAGGCAGTCAAACTCATGGTGCTATGCCTTGGGCTGGAGTGGACCCCATTGTTGTTTCTTCCCAAATTGTGATGGCTCTGCAGACTATTGTTGCAAGGGAGATCAATATCACTAGTGTTCCTGCGGTAGTCACCATCGGTTCAATCCATGGTGGTGTGCGGAATAATATTATTCCGGAAGAAGTCATCATGGAGGGTACAATTCGAACATTTAATGATGAAATTCGTCAGGCTATTCATAAAAGTATTCGCAATAAGGTTGAAATGATTGCTGCAGCATCTGATGCAGAAGCAACAGTTGAAATATTCAGTGGAATAGCAAAAGTAACCTACAATGAACCCACATTAACGGAACAAATGCTACCATCCTTAAGGCGGGTTTATGGAGATGAGAATGTATTAGTTAGGCCATTTGTGACTGGTGCGGAAGATTTTCCATTCTTTACAGATCACGCCCCTGGGTTCTACTTTTTTAACGGTGTGGCGGAGGATCCTTCAAAGGCTTTTCCAAATCATTCTCCATATTTTGCTGCTAATGAGCAAAACTTGAAATACGGTGTAAAGGCCCTTACCCAACTGGCAGTAGATTACCTGGTTTTAAATAAATAATTTGTAAGGACATATAAGTGTGTCTTTACAAATTGTATAAAAGGGTTTGGCATAAAAAATAGTTAGACCCTTTTCTATTTATGTAATTTCCATTATGAAAGATGTTGGGAAATGGATTATTTATTTTGGAGTATTTGCCATTTTCATTGGGTTAATCGTGAATCAATTTTCTGATAAGCTGGGGTGGATCGGCCGTCTTCCTGGCGATATAAGGCTTGGTTCCGGTAATGTGAAATTCTATCTACCACTAACGACCCTGATCATTCTGAATGTAATTATATTCTTTATCCTACGATTATTTCAATGGTTCAAATAAGATCGCTTTATATTTTATTTATTATTATGATCCTTTCTTGCGAAGAGAAAAAACCGCCGCCATTGTCAATGGAATGTTACTTGGTTCCAGATCCGGGTCCGTGCAAAGCATCAATTCCTCGGTATTATTATGATGAAGAAGCGAAGGTATGTAAAGAATTCAAATGGGGCGGATGCGATGGTGTTGTCCCATTTGAAACCATGAAAGAATGTGATGATGCCTGTGGATAATGGGCTTCTTATAATGGATGGTGCCATGGGAACGCAACTCATGGCACGAGGATTAAAACTACCATTACCTTTATGGTCCGCGGAAGCGAACATAACTGACCCTGAAATTGTTAGCGCTGTGCACCGTGATTATGTTTCCGCCGGCGCCGATATTATTGGCACCAATACGTTCCGCACCACCACCTGGACCTACCGTAAAGCTGGATATTCACCAAAAAGAGCACAGGAGAGGGCAAGGTCCAGCCTGATGAGAGCCATAGAATTGGCCCGTGCTGCAAATCCAAATATTGTTGGGGGATCCATTACATCTATTGAAGATTGTTATGAACCATTATTGTTCCCTGGGCGTGAAATAGCTGAGGACACTTATGGTGAAAATGTTAATTGGTTTATAGATGCTGGTGTGGATGTTATTCTATTTGAAACTATGGGTCATTTGGATGAAATAGAAATTGCACTGGAAACTGTAAAAAATATTGGCTCTAAAATTTGGTTAAGCCTTATTGTGAAGGATGCAGACCATCTCTTATCAGGGCATCTAATAAAAGACGTTTATAAATTGGCCAAAGATCAAGTTGATTGCCTTATGCTAAACTGCAATACGATTGAAAAAACAGATCAAACTTTACAATTTATGATTGACGATTGGGGGTCTGAATGGGGAGTGTATCCTAATTTAGGACTAACTGAACCTGAGCCAGATGGCAAGATTGAAAAGAAAGTGAACAAAGATTATTTCAAAAACATTATTGGGAAATATCTGAAAATGAATCCTAAGATTATTGGTTCTTGCTGCGGTTCTTCGCCAAACCACACAAAAATTATTAAAGAATTAACTCTTTAATCAGACGGATTGTTATTTCTTCTTCTTCTTTATAATTTCGCCGGAACTTTTTGTGATAGTTCGTTGTATTTCAATCATTCAATATTATTAATAATAATAGAGAAAAAATGAAATTGAGGAGGTTGTAATCAGGTGATTAAAGTAACGGATTTGTCGAAGAATTACAGTACTGTTGAAGCGGTAAAATCTATATCCTTTAATATCCAGGATGGGGAAATTGTCGGTTTCTTAGGGGCCAATGGTGCGGGTAAAACAACTACTCTGAAAATGATGACTGGTTATCTTGTGCCCACTTCAGGGCAAATCGAATTCAATGATTTGAATATCATTGATGATACCCATGAAATCCAAAAACAAATAGGATACTTACCAGAATTAAATCCTCTTTATACGGAAATGCGCGTTTATGAATATCTTGAATTCCTAGCGGGAATCAGAAAAATTATCGGCCGTAAATTTAAAGAAGCGCTTTCTCGTGTTATTGAAGAATGCGGTTTGAGAGGTGTTGTACATAAAAATATTGCCGATTGTTCCAAAGGGTATAGACAGCGCATCGGATTGGCAGCAGCTATGATTCACGATCCGAAAATTTTGATTTTAGATGAACCTGTGACAGGTTTAGATCCAAACCAGATTGTTGAGATTCGAGGATTGATTAAACAATTGGGTAAAGAAAAACTGGTTTTTATGTCCAGTCATATCCTTCAGGAAATTCAGGCCACGGTCGACCGAATAATGATTATCAATCAGGGGGAAATTGTGGCAAATGGGACCAGTGATGAACTCATGAGCAATTTCATGGGTAATGTAATATTGAACATAGAGGTCAAAGGTGCAGCACCCGAAACAATTGAACATATCCAAGCCAAAGTTCCTTCAGTGAAATTTGTTTCTCTAAATACGTCTAATGATATACAGCAAATACAGTTTGAATATGGAAAAGATCAAGATCCACGTGAAGATATTTTCCGTTATGCAGTAGAAAATCATTGGACGATTCTTAAAATGACACCCCATACCACTAATTTGGAGGATATTTTTAGGGATTTAACAACCGAAAGTGATGCACATGCATAACATTCGGATCATATATAAAAGAGAACTGCACGAGTATTTCAATAGTCCAATGGCCTATATCTTTTTGGTGATTTTCGCCGTTGTAAATGGATATTTTTTTACAAACACTTTCTTCCTTTTTGGCCAATCAGATTTGCGAATGTTGTTTGACATTGTGCCTCTTGTGTATCTCTTTTTTATACCGGCAGTATCCATGGGACTCATTGCAAGAGAAAATAATACTGGCACCATGGAGACCATTTCAACTATGCCGCTCAATACTTATGAATTTGTGTTGGGTAAATTTCTTGCCGGTTTTTGTCTTATTTTACTTGGGTTAGGGGCCACAGTTATTCACTTTATTACCCTGGTGTCGGTCGGCACTAACGTGGATTATGGCGCCATTTTTAGTGGTTACTTGGGTTTAGCGTTAATGGGAGCTATGTATACGGCTGTTGGCATCTATGCAAGCAGTGTAACAGATAATCAGGTGGTTGCATTTATCATCGGTGTTTTTCTTGTACTTGTTTTTTACATGTTGGATAAAACATTAGTCTTTGTACCTCATTCAATTGCGGGAATAATTCAGTTTTTGGCAGTGGATTATCACCTATCTAACATATCCCGAGGTGTCATTGATTCAAGAAATCTGATTTACTTTTTCTCCATGATTGGATTTTTCATCTTTCTCACAATTCAAACACTTGAAGTCAGAAGGTGGAAATAGATAATGGTTAGATTAAAAAACATCGATTATAAAAAATCAGTATTGATTCCAGGAGTCATACTATTTTTGATTCTATTTTTACTTAATGGTATTTCCAGGAACAAGTTCTTCCGTCTTGATCTCACAGATAACGACATGTATTCTCTGTCTACTTCCAGTGAATCAGTTGTTGAACAGGTGGATGACTTATTAACGATGAAAGTATATTTTTCTGATGATCTTCCTGGAGAATACGCGAATAACCGTCGTTACCTTCAGGATATTTTGGAAGAATACGCTGCTTTTTCTAATGGGAATATTCGCTTTGAATTTTTTCGGCCAGAAGATGATCAAAATATTGAGCAGGAAGCCCAGAAAGCGGGCATTATGCCGGTCCAAATGCAAGTAGTAGAAAATGATAAATTAGAAATCAAGCGGGTTCTTATGGGAATGGTCATACTCTATGAAGACAAAAAAGAAGTTTTTCCTGTCATTCAAACTACTACAGGATTAGAATATGAAATTACCACACGGATTAAAAAACTGGTGGAGACCAATAAACCAATAGTTGGTATTGCTCAGCTTGAGGGTCAGGATGGACAATCACAAAATATACAAAATGTGCTGAGAGAACGATATAATGTGAGATCAGTTGGCCTTACGGATGAAGTACCATCAGATATTAGCGTGATTCTGATGAGTGGAATAGCGGATTCACTTACTTCAGATGAAAATGCGAATTTGAAAGGATATTTAAACCGTGGCGGGAATCTTTTCTTGGCGCAAAATCGTGTGAAAACAAATCTTCAATTCCAACAGGCTTTTGTTATACAATCCGATATTTTTTCTTTAATTGAACCATTCGGTTTAAATATTAGTGAAAACCTTGTAACGGATAGAATTTGCGGTCGGGTAAGTGTTCAACAGCAAATGGGACCTATCCGAATGAATGTCCCAATGGAATATCCACTACTGCCCATCGTTCGGAAGTTCAATACAGATGAGGCGATCGTCGCAGGCTTAGAACAAATACAATTAGTTTTTGCCAGTGAGATACAACTGGATTCGGCAAAGGCTGATCAAGTTAATTTTGCGCCTTTACTTTTTACTTCGGAACAAAGCGGTGAAATGCGTGGAAATTTTAATTTAAGCCCTGATCCGCAACAGAATCCCTTTTTACGCTTATTCAACCAGTCAGGGAAAATTTTAGGAGCTCGATCAGAAAGAGTGGACGAAAATGGTATTGTTAGCCAGGTTGTTTTGGTGAGTGACTCTGATTTTTTATTGGATCAGGGAGGCGGCATGTCTCGTGAAAATCATATTTTTGTAATGAATTCCGTTGATTATCTTATTGGAGATAGAGATTTGATAGCGCTTCGTTCACGTGAAATTACTTCACGTCCATTGGAAGAAATATCTGATGCAGCTAAAAAATCCTGGAAATGGGTCAATATTACCCTAACCTCCTTGTTAATTGTTGGTTTTGGTTTAATTCGTATGCGTCGACAAAAAAGCCGAAGTAATGTCTTGGAGGAACTATATGGGTAAGAACATGAAATGGCTTCTAATAATTTTGGGCGTTTTATTAGTTTTATTTAGTATTAACCAACTTCAACAGAGAAACCTGAGCTCAAGTAGTGATCAAGTCTTTGACTTGAAAAGAGATGATGTATTCCAATTCCAAATCACTCAAGGGGATGAATCGGTATCGCTTACTTTTAATGGTGAAAATTGGTCGATTGATGGAAACGATACATTACTTGTTAAGGAAAATACAATAAACGGTTTTTTCAATAGTGTATTACAGGTGAAAAGAACATCACTCGTATCTAACAATGCAAAAAATTGGGACAAATATAATGTTGGCGATTCGACCGGTACCCATTTGATTGTAAAGGATTACAATGGAGGAATCTTAGCTAAAGCAACTGTTGGCCGCGCTAGTGCTGAATGGGCCTCTAGCAACATTCGGGTTGCTGAAGAAATAGAAGTTTATCAAACCAATGAAAATATTAGCTTTCAGTTGAATACATCGCCAACCTACTGGGGAGAAGTTCCGCCGCCACCTGAATCAGATTCTACGGTTGTCGATTCATTATAAATAAATTTTCCGAATAAACATATTTTTCTTAAGGTGAAACCTCTGTCATAATTTTTAGGATAGGGGTTTTTGTTTTCTATTAATAATTTATCAATCATGTGTTGGAGATAAAATGAAATTGAAATTAAAAAAACAATAATAAGAGATTTAAATCATGGATAAGCAAAAATCATTAGAAAAATTAAATGCTTTTGGGCAAGGAACGATGATGGAGCATATTGGTATTGAAATTACTGATTTCGAAAAGGATTACATTTGCGGGAAAATGCCTGTGGATAATCGAACTGTTCAACCGTATGGATTACTACACGGAGGTGCGTCAGCAGCTTTCGCGGAAACTTTAGGGAGTATTGCCGGTGGTATGCAGATAGATCTAAATAATAAAGGAGTAGTTGGAATAGAATTAAGTTGCAATCATTTACGAAGTGTCAAAAACGGTTGGGTTTATGGAAGGGCTGCACCCATAAAGATTGGGAGGAAAATTCATGTTTGGAATATTGAAATCAAAAATGAAGATGATAATCTAGTCTGTGTCAGCAGACTGACATTGGCAGTTATAAGCAAAAAATGAAAAAACTTGTAGTTTTAACCGCCGTTTTAGGATTGTTTTGCATAGTATCTTGCGAAAAAAAACTCCCTCCTAATATTGTACTCATATTTACGGACGACCAGGGATATGCAGATGTGGGTGTTTACGGGGCCCAGGGTTATAGTACACCAA
>DTTO01000002.1 GCA_012964665.1 Fidelibacterota bacterium | reverse complement strand
CTAAAGCCAACCGGTTTTCCTCAGCTCACTGCTGATGACGTGATCAAATATAAATTCCTTATGGAGTATGGTACACCGAAGGAATTTTCCGATGGTTTTCATCATTATGAAAATGATCAAACTGTTTTGAAGGTAAGAGAATTGGACAAAAGTCATGTCCAGATTCAAATGACCAGCATTCTGGTTGATCAAAAACTGCAAACCGCTATTAATGATATGTATTCAGAAGAAGGGATTGAATACCAAAAGAGACTTCTCCTGAGAAGCATCGATATTTAATACGGACTTTTAATGAAAATGCGGGGATTCTTTTTTCTCCTACCAGTCCTGGGTTTTTGCCAGATACTTACGGTTTCTGAAATCACCCATAGAGGTAATACACTCACCAAGGATTATATTATAACGCGGGAGATCCAGCATCCTTTAGATGCGCCCTTAGATAGTTCGCTTGCTGAGGAAGACCTTTATCGTCTCCTTAATCTTGGCATTTTTGCGGAGGTAAAATGGCGGGCTATCCCACTTGAAAATATGACAGTTCGATTAGAATATGAAATTATAGAAAACAACAAATTCTTTGGAGGTAGGTTTATCGGTGGACCTTCACCTGCATATGATGAAGAAACAGGATGGTCTTATGGCGCAGGTGGTGGATTTAAGAATTTTCGAGGTCGAAATGAGCGAATAGGAGGTGGATTCGCATTTGGCGGCCGTAATACTTTTGGCATTTCTTATTTCAATCCCTGGATTACAGGTGATCATGTATCTTTGAATGTGTCTTTGGCCAAATTGGATTTTCACCATCCATATTTGCCTTATGATGTAAAAATCAAGTCCATAGAAATGAATGTGGGCCGATTCTTTGGCTATGAACGAAAAATGTCAATCGGGTTTGAACTTGAGGACATGGATTTTGTGAGTGATTCCATCATATTAAATTACCAGTATTTGGCACCTCAGGGATATTTTCATTATGACACACGGGATTTATATGCCAATCCAACCAAAGGCATATTGATCAAACAGGCCTTTTTTGGTCGGATCAATCTAAAGGGTGAGATCAAAAACAATTATGTATGGTTACAATCTTTTAGTGTATATAAACGATTGAGCAAATTGGATAACGCAAAGCCATGGATAATTGCTCTGGGCATAAAAACACAATCGAATTTTGGTGACAAAGATCAGAACTTCTTAGCCGCGATGGGCGAAGCTGGATCGGTTCGTGGTTGGCGTTACCCAAGACATTTAAATTATAATGATCCAGCTCAAATCTATCGCTTTGGATTCCATAATCTAAAATCAACAGTGGAACTGCGGAAGGTGGTTGTTCCCCGCTTTCCATTGCAAGACTTATATGAATTTGGTATAACTGTGGGCGCATTCATAGACTGGGGTGTCACAAGCCAAACGGATTTTAGTGATATGTTTGGTATGCGTCCTGTTATTGGCACAGGGGTCACAGTTCAACTACAGATGCCATTTGTTTCGGTTCTTCGCTTGGAGTACGGTTATGGATTTTATGATGGAAATCAGATAGATAGTGCTTTCCATTTAGCAATCGGGCACCAGATCTAATTATTTTCTTTGAAATATCATCGCTTTTTCAAAGCGATTCTCTTTACCACTCCTTAGTCGCTGAATATTGCTACGGTGTGTAAAGATAATAAACCACGGGATCAGTAGACTAAAGATCATTAAAGATAATGAGGCTGGTTCCATACCAAAAAATGGGGGCAGCAAAAATAAAAAAACTGGAAGTGATGATGATGCCAGGATAGATGCTAAAGATACATACCCGGTAAGGATTATGGTCAGTACAGCCACACCCAAACAAAATGGAAAAGCGGTAGGGAAAAGAGCGATGAACATTCCTCCCAATGTGGCTACGCCTTTGCCACCTTTGAAACTTCCAAAAAGGGTATACGTATGGCCCAACACAGCAGAAAATCCGCACAAGATCTGTACAACGCCCAGATCAGGAATTTGCTGGAGATGAAAAAAAGTAGGTGCAAATACAGCTGAAGGTAGCCAGCCTTTGAATACATCCACGATAATCACAACCAAAGCAGGTTTCCAACCAATGACACGGAAAACATTTGTGCCACCAGCATTTCCGCTGCCATGTTCGCGGATATCAATACCGCGGGTAACGCGCCCCATAATAATACTGGTTGGTGTTGAACCTGCCAGGTAACTGGCAAATAATAATATGATCAAGAATGTGAATTCACTCATGAGCCTAGGTCATCATCTAAAGTTTGTATTGCAAAGAATAAACCGCCAGGATCGGAGTGGACGCCAAACGCGGATGGATGGCCATTTTAATTATCAGACTGAGGAAGTTTGCCGCTCAGAGATTCTCCTGGATCTAAAATTCCACCCGAAATGATGGCTTTTAATCCATCCTCAACCGAAATATCCGGATGGATAACATCTTTTTTGGATGTAATGATAAAAACTCCGGAAGTGGGATTTGGAGTTGTCGGTACAAATACATGATAAAATTCCTCGCCATTCTCATTTTGAGACTGGTTAGTTACGAAACACATAGTCCATAATCCCTTGCGAGGATATTGAATAAAAATAACCTGCTGAAATGATTTAAAGGCTGAACCGGAAAAAGCTCCGGTGATCTGCTTAATTGCATTATAGATCGTATTCACAATCGGCAGTTTTGCCAGTAAGCGCTCCCCCCAATTAAATAAAGTCCGTCCCAAAACATTAGAAACTAGTAGACCAAGGAAAAAAATGAAAATCAGCGTTAAAATAATTCCAAGTCCTGGTATAGCAATTCCAAAACGTTCTAGGAATGGCGCGGCTAAGCCGTCGAGGAATGAAAATAGAAATTTGAGAATCCAGAAGGTAACTGCAATTGGTACTATCGCCAGAAGGCCTGTAAAAATTCTGCGTTTAATTGATTGCCACATGATGTATTAAATTGGTTTTGTTGGAAATAAAGAATACAATTTAAAAGGCTCCTTCCAGCTTCAGAAGGTAATTTTTTATTTTGAGTCCGCCCCCATATCCACCTATTCCTCCACCTGTTGCTAAAACACGGTGACATGGGATAACAATGGGAAGGGGATTTTTTGCGTTCGCTGATCCAGCCGCGCGAACAGCTTTTGGTCTTCCGGATCGCTTAGCTACCTCTTGATATGAAATCGTCTTACCGTAGGGAATTTTCTTGACAGTCATAAGTACTTTTTGATAGAAGGGCGGCATGGCCAGATCCAAATTGATTGTAAAAGACCGCCGATTTCCAGAAAAATATTCATTTAATTGCTGAACTGTATTATATAATGCTTTGTCGTCCCGCAATGTTTTTTCCCCAGGATATTTTTTATTAATAATAAATTTAAATTGTGGGATTTGATATTCAAATATAATGTGGGTCAAACCTTTATTTGATTGGGCAACTAGTAATTTGCCTATGGGTGAATTATTAATTGTATACTGTATCATATGTTAATTTACAGAGAAAAAGCAGAATCAGTCTTCCGATAACAGGTTCAATTTTTTCTTGATGTGGGTTTTACGGTTCTTAGGATCAAAATTAATCAGAAATCCACCAAGCATAATCAGCCCCGCACCAATAATGGTAATTATAGGCAACTTCTCATCAAGCAGTAGCCAACCCATGATAATAGCAATTACCGGGGGGAAGAAAGCCACATAGCTTATTTGGCTGACACGCATATAGGTAAAAAGCCAAATATAAATTCCCCACGTCACAACCGTGCCTGGAACGGTAAGAAAAAATAAGGCAAAAAGATTCATACCATCGAGGGGCATTTTTTGTCCGGTTTCCAGCATTAATGAAGCGGCCATCATGATTAATCCGGAACTGGTCATCCCAACAGCATTGAGATGGAATGGATTGATTTTAGCAGCATGCATTTTTAAATACACATTGGGCCATGCCGCCAAAACGACGGAAAGTATCATGGCTGAAATACCATAGAATATATATCTACCACCTAAAGATCCGCCTTCGTAAAGTAGAAGAATTGTCCCGATTAAACCTATCGCAATACTTACAAATTTTTTGATAGATATTTTTTCATCAGGTAAATAATAATGTGCCATGACAGCCACGCACAATGGGAAAAGGCTCCAAAGAATAGACCCCAGATTTGAGTAAATATATTTTAATCCCCAATAAGTCAGGATGTAGCATAAAGAATAGTTAAAAAATGTAATTAGTAAATAAACGATTTTGACTTCGGGAGTGAAACGTACACGATCTTTTCTGAAATAATAAACTCCCCAAAAAATGATTCCAGCCATTAGGAATCGGATTGATAGACCCCATAAGAGAGGCATTTCTATTAAACTAACTTTCAGGAAATACCAGGTCATCCCCCAGAAAATGCTCATGAGTGCGTAAAGTATATAAATCTTTGTTTTCATTAAAATACCTGAAGAAAATATAATGTAATGCGGAATGTGTTTTATGGATAAAAAATGGTGAATTCAAATCTTTCTTCTATTGGGGGCTTTCATTTTTTCCGATAACTTTCCTGCCGATTAATTTTTAAGGAAAATATGATTCAGGTTCAAAACCTCTCCAAAGATTTTTCGCTCAACAGGAAACAGCGTAAGGAACTAGGAGATGAATATAAAAATACTAAAACCCTGCGTGCTGTAGATAATATCAGTTTTGAATGTCAACCGGGGAGAATATTTGGCTTACTTGGACCGAATGGTGCAGGGAAAACCACAACTTTGCGGATGGTTGCCACAATGTTAAAACCAACAAGCGGCTCTATTACTGTATCAGGATTTGATTCTGTCTCACAGGGCCAAAATGTTCGGGAACAAATTGGATTCATGACAGGCCAAACGGCACTTTATGATCGTCTAACGCCTACTGAAATTGTGAAATATATTGCTGATCTTCATGGGATGGAAAAAAGCGCATTCCAAAAACGAAAGGATCATCTATTCCAAATATTAGATATGCACAGTTTTGCTGACCGTCGTATATCAAGGTTGAGTACAGGGATGAAACAGAAGACCTCTATCGCGCGAACGATTATTCATGATCCGCAAGTTATGATATTTGATGAACCCACTGCCGGCTTGGATGTAATGACATCAAGGGCTATCATGGATTTGATACGTTCCTGTCGTGAAGAGGGTAAGACCGTGATTTTTTCTACCCATCGTATGGGAGAAGTAAATCAGGTTTGCGATGATATATCAATCATTTATAATGGGCGCCTCTTTTATAATAATACATTGGATCAATTTAAGGCTGAAATGACACAGGCGACTTTTGAAGATGAATTTATATATCGAGTGGGGGAGGCCTAAGTTGAAATTTCTCATAATTGCCCGGAAAGAAATCATCGATATCACGCGTGATAGACGAACAATCATCATGATGATTGTAGTCCCGCTATTTTTAATTCCAGTTCTTATTGGTACGATTACTAAAATCTCATTTTCTCAGGCTAAAAAGGCCAGCGAGAAACACTTAAAAGTGCGATTTTTTGGTCAGGAATTTGCGCCAGATTTATTTCAAGCATTTATCAATATGGATAAGGTGACCATGCTGAATCAAATCCCGGAAGACAGTGTTGAGAGCTATATCCAAAATGAATACCTAGATGCTGCCATTTATATTGATTCAGATTATCAATCCCAAATTGATCAAAATGGTCAAGCAAAAATTAACATTCACTTTAAAGGTACGGATTCATTCGGGATTACAAAGGATCGGATAAATGGTGTTTTAAAAGGATTCGAAAATCAAATAGTAACTAAAAGAATGAACCGCTTAAATCTTAAACCGGAAGTAGTAAAAGCATACAATTTGACCTATAAAGATATTGCTTCTAAACAGGAAAAATTTGGTAAGATCGCTGGAGGATGGTTTCCATATGTATTCATTATCTTTGGATTTATGGGGGCCATGTACCCGGCTATTGATTTAGGCGCCGGAGAAAAAGAAAGAGGTACACTGGAAACGATTCTTTCATCACCAGCTAGCCGTCTGGATATTGTTTTGGGCAAATTCTTAGTGGTGATGTTAGCTGCAGTTTTAACCGCCTTTATTGCCCTAGCCGGGATGGCTATAGGAATTCAAAGAATTCCTGAAATCCCGCCGGAGATATTGGTTATTATTAATGAAGTTCTGAGCCCAAAAACCATTGGATTGATTATGACACTAGTCCTTCCTGTGGCTGCTTTTTTCAGTGCTGTGCTTTTGGGTTTATCTATCTATGCAAAATCCTTTAAGGAAGCACAAAGTATCATGGCGCCATTGAATATTGTTATTATTTTTCCTGCAGTGATAGGCACCTTGCCGGGGATAGAGTTAAATACTATTACTGCGTTAATTCCCGTATTAAATGTGTCTTTGGCATCTAAAGATATTATCGCTGGTGTGATGGACCCATTTTTAATGACTGAAGTATATGTATCTTTGTTTGGCTTGGCGGGACTGGCAATTTTTTGGTGTGTCAAATGGTTTAACCGGGAAAGCACCATTTTTAGGAGTTAAATGTGTTCTAAAAACAATTTTTGTTAAAATTAGAAATAATAAAAAAGCCCCCAAATGTGGGGGCTTTTATTTATTATTAGTTTTATTTAGCGGCATTTTCATGAAGTTGAACCACAATTGGACTGGCAATATAAATTGATGAATAAGTCCCTACAATAACTCCAATGATCATAGCCAGGGCAAAATTGTGGATGACCTCGCCACCAAATAGCCAAAGTATAAATATTACAAGAAATGTTGTGAGAGATGTGACAACAGTTCGGGAAAGGGAATCATTAATACTTCGATTTACAACCCCATGATATGCTTCCCGTTTGGAAGCTTTTGCATTTTCACGAATACGGTCAAAGATAACAATTGTATCGTTTAGCGAATAACCAACGATAGTAAGAAATGCCGCAATAATGGGTAAACTGATTTCATACCCCAGAAGTGAAAAAAGCCCTAATGTTATTAATACGTCATGTACCAAAGCAGCGATGGCACCTAATGCGAATCTAAATTCAAACCGAATGGAAATGTACAGAAGAATTAACCCCAGGGCGGATATGATAGCCATGACTGCTTTTCCACTTAATTCTGAACCTATTTTTGGGCTAACCGTTCCCTTCCCTAAAATAAAATCCGTTTTACTTTCAGGTACTTTTTCAGGAAATGCACTATAAAGATGATCAACAATTTTTTGGGCAAAATTTTGCGGTGCGCCCTCAATGTGTGGTACACGAATTAATATAGCGCTAGGACCACCAAAATGTTTGATCTCTTCGCGACTAAAATCAAATGATTGTCCGTCGATATTTACATTCCCCATGGCAGTACGCACAGTGGTTACATCCATGGCTTCTGTATATTGAACGGAGACTAAAGTACCGCCTTTAAAGTCAATACTTAGTTTAGGTCCGCCATTGATCACCAGGGAAATTATGCCGGCCAGAATCACAAATGCAGAAAGTATGAAGGAAACCTTTCTCTGTCGTATAAAATCGATATTGGTTTCTTGTATAATTCTCATATACTCAACTTGCTTAAGTTTTTGCGATTGGTGAAAAGGTTAAAGATAGTACGGGTTACAAAAATAGCAGTAAACATGGATATTAGTATTCCCCAAAAAAGTACTGTCGCGAATCCACGAACAGGACCCGTACCAAACTGCCACAAGACCAGTGCTGCAATCAAAGTTGTTACATTAGCATCGATAATAGCAGTTAGCGCACGGTCATAACCGCCGTCAACTGCAGAACGCGGTGTTTTACCTTTGCGCAATTCTTCTCGAATACGTTCAAAGATAATAACATTTGAGTCGATGGACATACCTACAGTTAAAATCAACCCTGCAATTCCTGGAAGCGTGAGTGTTGCCTGTAGAGAAGCGAGGACAGCCAAAACAAGAACGATATTCCAAATCAACGCAAAATCAGCAATCAATCCTGAAACTTTGTAATAAATCAACATAAATATCAGAACTAGGCCCAGACCAATGAGTACTGATTGTGTACCACGGCGTATGGAATCAGCACCGAGTGAAGGACCAACAACCCTTTCTTCAATAATGTCCACTGGTGCCGGCAGTGCACCTGCTCTAAGAACAATGGCGATATCCTTTGCTTCATTGATATTGGCAAAGCCTTCAATTAAGGTTCCGCCACCTGAAATTTTTTCCCTAATATTAGGTGCCATATGCACTTTTTTATCTAAAACGATAGCAATCTGACGGCCTACATTGGATCCAGTAACAATCGACCATTTACGGGCGCCGTCAGAGTTCATTGTCAGGTTAACAATAGGTTGGCCGGCAGAGGTAGATCCCTGTGGACCTAAATTTGCTTTTGCTTCTTCAACTACCCCGCCAGTGAGTTCTGCTTCGTCTTCAAGCAAATACAGACTGTACATTTTTTCAATCGTACCATCCACAAGGGGATATTCTTCTACTTTGTGACTAAACATGAAAGTACCGCCAACAGCAGCCAGTTTTTCCCGAACCTCTGGCCGCTCTAAAATCTTTTTAACTGCATAAACATTCTTTTCAGGAATACCAATTGCCTGCCCAAGGTTTCTCAGCATAGAAGAGAAAGGACGCTCAGCGAACATGTCTTCATCAACAACTGCGGAGTCAGATGAAGCGCCCAATTCTTCTGTTTCACCGAACAATTCACTAACGGATACAGTTTGATCATTACTTTCTTTTGTTTCTTCTACCTCTTCGACTGATGCAGATTCTATAACATCTGCAATGGTTTCATCCCCTTTCAGAGCCTGATCAATTTTAACCAGAATCTCATTGGTAGTATTTACATCTTTTACCAGGAAGAATTCCAATAGTGCAGTGCTTTCCAAAAGGGAACGCGCTCTTTCAGAATCCTGAACGCCTGCTAGTTCAACAATGATGCGCTGGCTACCCTGTTTTTGAATTGTTGGTTCTGCGACACCGAATTGGTCTACACGGTTTTGAAGAATTTCCAAAACACGATTGATTGCGTCTTCCGATTCTTCTCCAAGTGCGGTAAGGATATCCTCATTACTGGAACCAAAATCATAGTAGTAACGGGATAACTTGAGATTGTTATCATTGGAGGCTGACGAGAATAAAGTGAAAAAATCAGCTTCCGGTGTTCTTGTCAGTTGGTCCCTTATGGAAGTGATTGATTGGTTGAATCTATTATCTTTATTTATTGCAAGGGTTTCCATCAGGGTTGGCAGGTCTACTTCAAGGACGATATACATTCCACCCTTAAGATCCAGTCCCTGTTTGATGGTGCGTGATTCGATTTGCTCAATTGTTCCTTCCTCCCGCATACTCTCCTTTTCAGCATCGGATAGGCCCTGGTACCTAATGGTTGGCCAAATGGCCCATATTGCCCATATGAGAATGAGACCAATAATCAATAATCTGGGTGTTAGTTTACTGTTCATAAAATGTTATAATTATAGCCTTAAAAAAGCCGGGGAATATACCTTTCTACCCTTCTGGAGAGCAATGGATATCCTATTTATATTAGATATAACTAATACAACGATAGAATCACTGTTGAAAACGATACCGCAAATTAGTTTATTTTTGAAGAGTCCGTCTCGGATTTTGCTTTCGAAAGAAATTGAACAAATTCAGTTCCACCAGTTCCCGTGGCGGCTTTTTCATCATTAGCCTGTTTTGAAATATAGGTTATAGCCATTTCTAAATGCTTTTGGCGGAAGGTATTTAATAGTGAAACACATGAGTTGAAGGTATTTGATAGGAGGGTATCATTGATTTTTTCTACATATTTAGATATGGATGGAGCCGCGTCAAGTTGACTTAAAAAAGTACGATGATTGGCCGGCATATATTTTCGCATTTCTGCTAGAAATGGGCCAGAGGCCTGACTTTTGTGTTGAATCCCAAGGCCAGAATCGATAGCCTGAAGCAGCGAACTTTGAGCCGCACTTCCACCAATAAAGATCTTTGGTTTGGTATCGATACCTTCATAAATAACACCCTTTGGCTCCCATCCGGTTAAAAATGGACGAATGCGCTCAAAAAATAATTTAGGTTCACAATGTTCATACATACGTTTCAAGGCAACCAGCATCTTTTCAATTGCAGTTGATAGCCTTACCAGATGTTTATGCAGCAATTTAGAATTATCAGTTTCAATAGCATCGATAGCAGCTATGAGTATTTTTGGTACTTCGCCACCAGCAGATTCCACTCCTACAGTTGACAGAAAAAACCAGTCCTCATCTTTGCCGCCTAAAAAATTTTGTACCGTATCTAAATTTTCTGGAATTAGAGGCCCTCTCGTATCAATTCGTTTCCAATTATTTAGGACGATGGATGCGTGACTTGAGATGGGTTGACGACCTAATCGATGTGCCACTTCCCAAAGAGCAACAGCTAGATTGGATGGAATGGATTTTTTAATTTTCTCTCCCCAATTAATGTAAGCATTAGCAAACATCGATAAAAGCATCATGGCCCGTTCTAATTCAGGCCCATCATTTAATCGATTAGAATCAAGCATGGGCAAGTTGCGAACGGAAATGCGAAATTTTCCGCCTGCAAGCAATAGAGGCATAGTTGCACCAAGTTCATCCCAGGATTTATATTGTTGTGGAAGATTAGTTATCGGGTCAGGATTTGGGAGGAATCCTCGTTTTGGATCTATATCATAATCAGCAAGATTCAATTCAGGAGAGTACCCCCAGGTCTCGCCCTACTTTTGTGAAAGCGGCTATGGCACGATCTAAATGTTCTCTTTCCATTCCTGCGGAAATTTGAACACGGATTCGTGCTTCTCCTTTTGGTACCACGGGAAAGAAAAAACCAATTACATAAATGTTTTCATCCAAAAGAGTTGCAGCCATTTTTTGAGCCAGCATTGCATCATAAAGCATAATTGGGACAATGGGGTGTGAACCTTCTTTTATATCAAAACCGGCAGCAGTCATTTTTTCTCGGAAATAAATAGTATTTTCTTCCAGTTTGTCTCTTAAAGCGGTGGTGCCAGAAAGCATGTCAAAAACTTTAATGCCAGCTGCCACAATTGCCGGTGCCACCGTATTTGAAAAAATGTAGGGACGTGAACGTTGGCGCAGTAAATCTATAATTTCCTTTCTACCAGTGGTAAAACCTCCGGAAGCGCCGCCAAGAGCCTTGCCTAAAGTGGAGGTCCAAACGTCAACCTTATCCATAACGCCCCTGTGTTCCGCTGAACCACGTCCGGTTTTACCAATAAAACCGGTGGCATGAGAATCATCCACCATCAGCATAGCATCATATTTTTCGGCTAATACTGTGATCTCATCCAGTTTAGCGATATAGCCATCCATGGAAAAAACACCATCTGTAGCAATGAGTCTCAAACGAGCATTTTGAGCATCCTTTAGTTTTGCTTCAAGGTCAGACATATCGGAATTAGCATAACGGTATCGCTGTGCTTTACAAAGTCTTATTCCATCAATGATAGAAGCATGGTTCAATGCATCAGAGATTACCGCATCTTCAGAAGTCAATAAGGTTTCAAACAATCCTCCATTGGCATCGAAACAAGATGTATATAGGATAGAATCATCTGTACCAAAAAATTGTG
Organism: Fidelibacterota bacterium; assembly: GCA_012964665.1. Taxonomy (GTDB): domain Bacteria; phylum Fidelibacterota; class Marinisomatia; order Marinisomatales; family TCS55; genus TCS55. The sequence continues at coordinate 38,111 of DTTO01000002.1, read as the reverse complement.
AAATCTTAGATTCTAATTTTTTGTGAAGGTCTTGAGTTCCGCAGATAAATCGTACGGAAGCCATGCCAAATCCGTGGTTGTCTAGTGCGTCTTTGGCCGCAGAGATCACGTCTGGATTATCGGCTAGACCAAGATAATTGTTAGCGCAAAAGTTGAGAACCTGACCGCCTTCTTTGGTAGAAATACCTACGCTTTGAGGTGTTGTAATGATTCGTTCTTTCTTGTATAGCCCTTCTGCCTCTATTCGAGAAAGAGTATCTTCATAAATTTGTTTTGAATCACTCATTTACGCATTCCATTCGAGTACAATTTTGCCACAATTGCCTGATTCCATGATCTCAAACCCTTTTTGAAAATCATTTATGGGAATCTGATGGGTAAGCACATCAGAAATATCTAAACCACCACGTAGCATCTGGGTCATTTTATACCATGTTTCATACATCTCTCTGCCGTAAATCCCCTTAACATGGAGACCTTTAAATATGATATCATCCCAATTGATCTGAGTGGATTTTGGCAAAAGTCCTAGTAGGGCAATACGCCCCCCATGGTACATATGTTCAAGCATATCTTTAAAAGCAGAGGGGTTTCCTGATACCTCTAATCCTACATCAAAGCCATTGACCATATTCAATTCATCAAAAGAGTCCCGAATATTTTCTTTGGAGATATTTATCGTTTTCGTGGCACCCAATTTTTTCGCAAGGTTCAGCCGGTATTCATTCACATCGGTAATCACCACATTCCTTGCACCAACAAATTTGCAGATGGCAGTGGCCATAATTCCAATAGGTCCTGCACCGGTAATCAGGACATCTTCCCCGACCAATTCATAGGATAGGGCAGTGTGTATCGCATTTCCGAATGGATCAAAGAATGCGGCGATCTCAGAGGGAATATCATCATGGATTGGCCAAACATTGGATTCAGGGATAACAAGGTATTCTGCAAAAGCACCTGCACGTTGAATTCCCACCCCAATAGTCTTGTGACAAAGGTGACGTTTCCCAGCACGGCAGTTACGACAATATCCGCAAGTGATGTGTCCCTCTCCAGAAACGCGGTCTCCTGGTTTATAATGAGTAACGCCCGGGCCAATCTCTTCTACAATTCCTACAAATTCATGACCAGTAATTAATGGCAGTTCCAAAGTCCGTTGGGCCCATTCATTCCATTTATATATCTGCAAATCTGTCCCGCAAATAGCTGTATGGGAAATTTTTATTTTAACGTCGTTGGTACCGCATTCCGGAATAGGAACATCTTCGATCCAAATTCCCTGTTCTGGTGATTTTTTTACTAGTGCTTTCATAAAAACTTTTTGTCGTTCAAATGATGTATTGATTGAAAGAAAAAATTTAATGGGTTATACTTCCTATACCCAAAGGAATAAACCAAGTAATAAAAGAAGCTATAATGCGAACCAATATTCAATTTTTATGGATTAATATTATTGGAGGAATTGCTGTTTTAGGGGGCTATCTCTATGCATTATTGAATCACCCCAATACCGGTAATGATTTGTGGGGCGGTATCCCACAGAATTGGAGAGCCTGGATTGTTACCTCTATGTTTATAGCGGCTTTTGGGTACATTATTGCTATGTATTATTTTATTTATAGGGACGGGTTGGATGTGAAATTTTTTTGGGGCAAAACAGAAGCTTCAGTTATGGTAATAATTCTAGTACTTTTCTTTGTTTCAGCATCGATGTGGATTCATTCTACTTTTGCCTACCTTGAAATGCCTGCTGCTGGCACCTGGAACCTGATACAGTTTGAACTCAGGGTAACAGCAATTTCTATTCTTTTAATCACGATCGGTTTAGCAAGCGCTAGTGATGTGATCAATCCTGAGCTCCATCGCTGGTCGGTAATTGGACTTTCTTTTATATCATTCCATTGTCTTATTTTGGATGCAATATTATGGACGATTAAATTTCCAAACCTACATAACTAATTATGAATAGAATACTACCTCTCTGTTTACTTACTACCATCTTACTTACTGCTCAGCAAAAAGATTATGGGCTAATTAATGCCAATCTCATTGATGGGTATAGTCCAAAGCTTCAGTCTAATATGACTGTTTTAGTCTCCAATGGGAAAATTGTATCTATTAAAAAACAAGGGAAGGTATCAGCAAACTATCAAATCATTGATTTGAATGGTATGGTGTTACTACCAGGTTTTATCGATGCACATACCCATATCCGTTCCTTGGATGCTGCTAGGCGTGCTATGGAGTCAGGTGTGACCACGGCCAGAAGTGCAAGTACGCCTAATTATCAAGATGTAGCGATCCGTGAGATGGTTAAGGCTTCACAATTTATTGGCCCTGATATTGTTGCTGCTGGTGTATTTGTGACACCCAATTTAGGTGAGACAATTCTCGCTGATCCACGCTTAGGTGCGCTTAAAGATGGGATTCATTCGGAAAACGCGCTAAGAACAATTGTCCGTGTCAATGCGGACCATGGTGTTGATTTTATCAAAACGAGAGGTACTGAACGGGCAGGACTTCCCCATACAGATCCGCGGAAGCAAACATATACAGAAGCACAACTAAAGATAATTGTAGATGAGGCAAAAAAATACGATATCCCTGTCATGGCCCATGCGCATGGAGATGAAGGAGGTTATGCTGCCATAAAAGCAGGAGTAAGAAGTATCGAGCACGGGACCTATCTCAGCGAGAAATCATTAAAACTGATGAAAAAAATGGGCACATATCTTGTTCCAACATTTACAACAGTTGTTGATCTAACTGAACCAGGCGGGGATTATGATAACCCGGTCTTATTTATTCGAGGACAGCATATGCTGGCTGCTTTAGAAAATACGGTAACAATGGCCTACGATTTAGGAATTAAAATTGTCACAGGTGCGGATACGGGATATGGGCCAAATAGTACTACGCGTGTTGGAATGGAAATTGTCAATTTTGTGCGCTTAGGGATGAAACCCATGGATGCGATCCAATCAGCAACGATTGTTGGTGCAGAATTATTACAAATATCCAATAAGACAGGTACAGTTGAAGTGGGAAAAGAAGCGGATTTAATCGTCATCACAAAAAATCCTTTAGAAGATATTCGTACAATTCAAGATGTAGTTTTTGTTATGAGCAATGGTCAAATTGGACTTAATCGGCTCCCCTTTGGAAAAGATTAAAAGTGATGCTAACTAAATTATACCGAGTTTTCTTTATTGTATTTCTTTTATGCCAAGGTATGATACTTGGCGCCAAACAATTAAAGATTTTTATTTCAGTGGATATGGAAGGTATCGGTGGTATTGGGACTAGTGAAATGACCCGTCATGGTGGAAAAGATTATAACGTTGGTCGGCAGTTAATGACAGATGAAGTTAATGCAGTGGTGAAAGCCATATTTAAAAATGGTCCATCGGAAATTCTAGTTAACGATTCTCACGGTGATATGCAAAACCTTATTCATCAGCAATTGGATCCAAGGGTAGTATATATCCAAGGGAATAAAAAACCATTCGGAATGGTTCAAGGCTTGGATGACAGTTTTGATGCAGCAATTTTTTTAGGTTACCATGCTCGGGCTGGAACACCTAGGGGATTCTTAGCCCATACCGGATCTGGATCCGTAAAGGGTTTGTGGTTGAATGGGATTGAAGTTGGTGAAGGTGGATTAAATGCATTTTTTGCGGGTGAATTAAATGTGCCAGTCATTTTGGCAGCTGGTGATGATGTTTTCACAACACAGTTTGGTGAATTGGTCAACTGTGAATTGGTGGCGACCAAAACGGCTGAAACAGCACAGGTTGCCCGGCTGAAACATGGTGAATTGGTGCAAAGGGAATTATTTGCTGCAACCGAGCGTGCATTGAAAAAACTCAAAAAAATAAAACCATTAAAAAATAAAAATTCAATCCAAATAAAATTGAAATTTTCCAGTACGATCCAAGCAGAAGTATTACAGGCAATACCAGGAATGGATAGGGTGGATGGTTATACCGTAGGATACACGGCAAAAAATATGCAAGAAGCATATTCCTTGATACGATTGATGTATAAGTATGTGAAACCGTGATGATAGAATCGATCAAACTACCTAGTCGTGGCAGTATTCCGTTCATAGTTTAGTAGCTTGTATTAAAGAGCATTTTAATAAATAAATTGGTTAGAAAGTCTCCTAAAAAAAATTAATGACCAAACTTAAAAAGTCTCTCGGACTCTTTGATGGAATTTCCCTTCTGATAGGGATCACGATCGGTTCAGGAATTTTTGCTACACCTCAGGTTATTGCTGGTTACTTGGATTCTTTTTCAGTTATCATTGTGCTATGGGTTGGGGTAGCTATTTTTGTTTATGTTGGGTCACTGATTTATGCAGAATTGGGATGCCGCTTCCCAAATACCGGCGGTGAGTATATTTATATAGAAAAAGCATTTGGCCCCTTTTGGGGCTTTTTATTTGGGTGGGCTCAATTGTTCATAATTCGAACCAGCCCTGCAGCGGGTTTAAGTTTGATTTCGGCCAATTATATTGGCTATTTCATCCCGATGGACCAACTTGAAAAAAATTTAGTTGCCATTACGGTAATTATTATTTTTGGTGCCATTAATTATATTGGTGTTGAACGGGCCAGTCTTTATAACAAATTTTCTTCATCCATAAAAATTGGTGGCCTTTTGCTATTTGCGATCATGGGGCTAATCATAATAAATGGTGATTTTGCAAAATTGTCAGAATCCGCCCATGCCACCGCCACGCTTGGCCCTACAGGTAATGTAGTGGCTGCACTCATGTTGGTGCTTTTCTCTTTTATCGGATGGGATCGGGTTGGATATGTGGCCGGTGAAATGAAAGAACCAAAAAAAGTGATTCCCCTATCTATGCTCTATGGGATGTTATTAATTGCCCTGCTTTATTTAAGTACAAATCTATTATATCATACAGTTATTGGATTGGAAGGAATGCGATCGAGTACTATCATAGCATCTGATACGGCTGTGGCTTTATTTGGCAATATGGGTGCTGGATTGATCTCTATTATGGTGATCATCTCCGCAACCGGTAGTATCAATGGAACCATGATGTCTGCGAGTCGAGTGTATTATGCCATGGCACGGGATGGGCTTATGTTTAAATGGCTGGATCATGTTCATCCAAAGTTTCAAACTCCGACTCATGCGATCATTGCCCATTGTATATGGGGGATTGTGCTTATCTTAGTACGACAGAACTTTGAGACAATTGTAAGCGGTATGGTGTTTGCAGTTCTTATCTTTTACGGTTTCACGACGGTTGCGTTTTTCAAATTTCGTAACTCAGAGGCAGGAAATAAGGATGGATACCAATTACCTTACTATCAGATTCTAGGTACAATCTATTTGGTCGGTATTATCGGGCTGGTTCTGCTAAGGTTTTTCTATGAAACGGATAAATCCGTTCAGGACTTGGCCTTTGTGCTCACAGGAATTCCAGTCTATTTTCTTTTTTTCAAAGAACGCTTGAATTCATAATTAAATATTCAATTGGCTGAAAAATTGGAGGTTAAATGAAACGATTATTCATTTTTTCAATGGCATTTAATTTAATCCTTGCAGAGGAAAAAGCAGATAGTCTTGGGAATAAACTTCCCCTAAAACCAACCCGTAACGTTGCTTTTACCACATCCGAGGGAACCTGGATGTCCCTGGATGTTTCTTCAGATGGGAAAACCATTATTTTTGATCTTTTAGGAGATTTATATACACTTCCATTTCGTGGCGGCGACGCACAACAATTGACATTTGGAATTGCTTTTGATTCTCAGCCCGTTTATTCACCGAATGCACAAATGATTGCTTTTGTTAGTGACCGGGGAGGTTCAGAAAATTTGTGGATTGCCAATTTAGATGGTAGCCAACCCAAACAGCTGAGTAAATCAAAAGATAAGCAATTTGCCTCACCCGTTTTTTCACATGACGGGAATTATGTATATGTATCCCAGACCTCATGGGGCCAGCGTACCTTTGAAATTTGGATGTATCATATCAAAGGAGGCACTGGAATACAAATCACCAAATCCAAACCCAAGCCTGACACACCTGGGAACCAACGACATAATGCCATGGGTGTATCCATATATCCAGATGGGAAATATATTTTTTATGCCAGACGAATTGGTGGCTTTTCTTACAATGCAAATTTTCCCATGTGGCAGATAGCCCGTAGGGATATGGTTACTGGGGATGAAGATGTCATTACTAGGGCGGAGGGTAGCGGTATTAAACCTAAAGTTTCTCCGGACGGAAAATTTTTAATTTATGGAACACGTTACCAGACTAAGACTGGACTCCGAATCCGTAACCTGGAAACCGGAGATGATGAGTGGTTGGTATACCCAGTCACTCGTGATGATCAAGAATCCCGGTTTACTCGGGATCTATTGCCAACTTATGATTTTACACCCAACGGCAACGAATTAATTATAACTAAAGACGGCGGTTTTTATCGCTTGAACCTGGCTACAAAGAAACTCAAGCCAATTAAATTTTCAGCAAACGTAAAAATTGACGTCGGACCTGAACTAACATTTCCTTATCGGATTGAAGATGGGCCAGTTGAATCTCGAATTATCATGGATCCGGTATTAGCTCCAGATGGTAAAAAAATTTCCTTTTCAACCTTGATGCATCTTTATTTGGCTAATGTAAAAGACGGGTCTTATCAAAGGATTACGAAAAATAATACAGGTGAATTTCACCCTTCTTGGAGTCCGGATGGGCGTTATTTGGTCTATGTTACCTGGGAAGCTGGTGGCGGGCATATTTGGAAGATAAAAGCCGATGGCCGTGGCGCACCCCAAAAACTCACAAAAACATCGGCATTTTATTCTAATCCAGTTTTTTCTCCAGATGGTAAAACAATTGTAGCATTGCGAGGTTCAGCAAAAGAACGGTTGCGTACACCAGGAGAATTTGGAGGGCCAAGTGTGCCCATGGATCTGATTTCATTAAAAACCGATGGTAGTGAAACAAAATTGATTCTGCCTGCACGAGGTTTGGGTAAACCGCATTTTACTGATGAACAAGACCGCATCTATTTAAACGGATTTAGCTATAGTGGTATTGGTCGCGGAAATGGTTTGATTTCTGTGCGCTTAGATGGTACCGACCGCAGGGAACATTTGGCCGTAAAAGGGAAGGGGTATTATTCCAGTGAAAAACCGGTTAATGCCAGAGATATTCGTTTAAGCCCCGATCGTAAATGGGCTCTTGCCGGAGTCAATAATCAGCTTTATGTGATGCCCGTTCCACAAGTGGGTGGTAAAGCTCCAGTTGTAGATGTAAACAATCCTAAAATTCCAGTAGTACAACTTACCGATGTAGGAGCCGACTATTTCGACTGGGCTGATGGTGGTAAAATGATTACCTGGTCGATTGGATCAACATTTTACCGTTTGCCTCTAGATTCTGTCTCCTTCGAATCAGCAATAACTGATACAGTAAAATCTAATTTTCAATCTCCTCCAGCACTTGAAATCAAAATTACTGTGGTAACAAATCGTGCCAAACCGAACGGATTGATAGCCTTGACTGGTGCAAGGATCATTACCATGAAAGCGGATGAAGTCATCAAAAAAGGTGTGATAATAGTAAAGGATAACCGAATTGTTGAAATTGGCAGTTCTGATGTTGTGAAAATACCTAAAGAAGCTTATGTAATGGATCTAGATGGAAAAACAATTGTTCCTGGATTTGTGGATACTCACGCTCATTGGGGAGAGGTTCGTAAGGGAATTTTGGATCGCCAAAATTGGACTTTCCTAGCGAATATTGCCTGGGGTGTTACAACCGGCTTGGATGTGCAAACATCTACTAACGATATTTTTGCATACCAGGATTTAGCCGATGCGGGAGTCTTGATTGGACCGAGAGCCTTTAATACAGGGCCAGGTATTTTCTCCATCAACAATTTTCAAAGCAAAGATGAGGTTTTGGGTGTGATGAAGCGATACCGCAATCATTATCGAACCAAGAACCTTAAATCATATCTAGCTGGAAATCGAAAACAACGCAATTTCATTGTTCAAGCAGCTCATGAATTGGGTATGATGCCTACTACAGAAGGGGCCTTAGATTTGAAATTGGATCTAACCCATGCAATAGATGGATTTCATGGGAATGAACATGCGTTACCGATTACGCCACTTTACAAGGATGTGATAGAACTGGTAGCTCAGTCCGGTATGACATATACGCCAACGTTGCTAGTGGCTTATGGTGGTCCATGGGCAGAAAACTATTTTTATACAACAGAAGAAGTTCATGATGACCCCAAAGTGAAACGCTTTATTCCAGATAATATTGTCCAGTCAAGGACACGTCGCCGTCCCTGGTTTCGCAAAGACGAACATGTATTTCCTAAACTAGCAGCTCAAGCTACTAAAATTATTCGCGCTGGTGGATTGGTTGGCGTAGGTGCCCATGGTCAGTTCCAAGGATTAGGGTATCATTGGGAATTGTGGGCGCTTCAAAGTGGTGGTATGACTGAAATGGAAGCACTTCGTACAGCAACTCTCAATGGAGCGAAAATTATCGGTGTAGGGGATGATATTGGCTCAATTGAAAAAGGAAAACTAGCTGATCTCGTTATCCTAGATAAAAACCCATTAGTGAATATTCGCAATACGAACACTTTGAAATATGTCATGAAAAATGGTGCGCTTTACGAGGCTGATACAATGAACCAAATTTGGCCCGAAAAGCGTGTATTACCACCATTATGGTGGTGGCAAGATGGTCCTTCTGGAAAATAAGTTAACTTATTTTCTAATTATAAAGATGAACCAAAGGATTTTTCTGATCGCTGTTTTTACGATTTATGGTTTGAGTGCTACAGAGCGGCCAACTGTTACTGCCCACTTGACCGATACTCCCATCACGGTGGACGGCATTCTGGATGAACCCATTTGGCAAACCGTTCAGCCAATCACTGAATTTGTTCAGCGCTTGCCTAAGGATGGAGGTACGCCAAGTGAAGAATCCGAAATGCGAATCCTCTACGATAATAATCATCTTTATTTTGGATTTACCTTTTTTGATTCTGAACCAGAAAAAATACGTGCAACCATTTTGAACCGAGGCGGTTGGCTTCATAGAGATGACAAATTGGAAATTGCTTTAGACACTTATCTTGATCGGCGGAATGCTTATCTTTTTGAATTAAATCCTTTGGGTACTCAAGATGACGCTTTGATCACCGATGAAAATCGACCAAGTCTGGATGAATGGGCTTGGGATGGGGTGTACATAAGCGAAGGACGTGTCACTGATTTCGGCTGGGTATTGGAGGTGGCCATCCCTTGGAATACACTTCGATTCCCTAGTAAGGATGAGCTAACCATGGGATTAGCAGTTAAAAGATATATAAATAGAAAAAATGAAAGTGTCATTTGGCCTCATATTGGTCTGGAATACAGTTCAGATGTTTATCAAGTATCTCAGTATGCAAATTTAACTGGGTTAAAAAATATTAAACGCGGCAATGATATTAAAATTAAACCATTTGGAATTGGTGGTTCTCAGAAACAAACATTTGATGATGAAACTACTTCGGATAATATGGGCAATGGTGGGGTGGATATTTACTATGGATTAAAATCAAATCTAACTTTGAATTTGACTTATAATACTGATTTTGCGCAGGTAGAGGCGGATAATGCTCAAATTAACCTGACGAGATTTAATCTTTTTTATCCTGAAAAACGGGAGTTTTTTCTCACCCGATCTAAGTTGTTTTCCTTTGGGAATCCAAAACAAACGGAAATCTTTTTTAGCCGTCGAATTGGTTTGAACCAAGATGTGTCAGGTGGTACAAGAGTATATGGTCAAATCGGTAAAACCTCTATTGGGGGTCTTAATATTCATACTAGCGCGGAAAATGATATGCCTGCTACAGCTTACAGTGCGTTACGACTTCGTACGGATATCCGAGATCGGACAACCATTGGCGCAATCGTAACAGATGTATCAACCAGTGGCAGTCAGAATACTGTTATGGGAATTGATGGCCAAATGCGGTTTTGGGGTAGCAGCAGCGTCAATGCATGGTATAGTCAGGTCGAAGATTCTGAAATAGATGGTCCTTCAGTAGCATCAATGATGCGGCTTGATTTAAAAAATGATCGCTATTTTTTATCTACTGGCCAGCACCGTGTAGATAAAGATTTTAATCCTGCATTAGGATTTGTTCAGCGACAGGATATGATCGGGACGGGCATTATTGCTGGGTTTACACCAAGGGTTGGGGATGGAGATGAATTAATTCGTCAATGGCGATTCACTATATATGCTAGAGATGTACGAAACCATGCTGGTATTCATGAAACAGGTGTACTTAATGGTGGTATCGAGGCTATTCTTGAAACTCGAGACAAAATTGGGCTAAAAGTAATCCAAAATAAGGAGAAATTGACTGCTGGATTTACATTAGGGAATGGTGTGGAAATTCAGAAGGGAAACTATAGGGATCGAAAAATTTCATTCTCTGCCAGAACGAATCAGAGCAGGGGTGTTTGGGGTAATTTCGCCCTTTCAAAAGGAGATTATTTTGGTGGAAATAAGACGAGCATGTCTGGCTCCATTGGAAAACAGTTTTCCAATCATTTGACCCTGTACGGATCTGCCAACCAAAATATCATATTTATGTCCAGCCAAGGCGAATTCACAGCAAATGTTTATGGTTTTACTGCTGAAGTTGCATTAAACCGAAAATGGTTTGGGAAAGCTATAATACAATATGATAATTTTTCTGAACAACTTCAATTATACTGTCGTATTAATTGGATTCATACACCGGGAAGTGATCTTTTTATTGTTTTAAATCAGCGCTATGATTTGAGTGAAGGAAAAAATGATTTATTTCAGAATACTCAAGTATTAAAACTGACTTATTTATTCCAAATATAAATAAGCAGCTTATTGTTTCAACAAAGCAGTCGCGCCTAAATTAATCATGGTTTTTTTGGGTTTTAAGCAAAGCTAATCATGAGTAGAATAATTTCCTTAACCAATCAAAAAGGCGGAGTTGGGAAGACAACTACATCCGTAAACCTATCGGTAAGTCTGGCTGTATCTGAGGTCAAGACTTTGCTCGTTGATTTAGATCCGCAATCCAATGCCACAACAGGTATTGAAGAATTATTGGTTGCTCCTAATGGAAATATTTATGATGCGCTTATTCGAGGTACTGCAGTCCAAGATGTGATAACGAAAACAAAATTGGATTATTTAGATATTATTACGTCTACGAACGATCTGGTAGGGGCTGAGGTTGAGTTAGTCGGCCTGATGGCACGGGAATTTCAACTGGAAAAAACATTGAAACAGGTTTCGAAAAAATATGATTATGTTTTGATTGATTGCCCTCCTTCCTTGGGATTACTGACACTTAATGCATTAACATATTGCCATTCAGTAATCATTCCTATTCAATGCGAATATTATGCATTGGAAGGATTGGGGCAGCTATTGAATACAATTCGTTTGGTACAGAAAAATTTAAATCCAAAACTTGTAATAGAAGGTGTACTTTTAACTATGTACGACGGAAGATTAAACCTTTCCAAACAAGTAGCTGATGAAGTGCGTAGTTTTTTTAAAGATAAAATATTCAAGACTGTTATTCACCGTAATGTACGGTTAAGTGAAGCGCCCAGTTTTGGGAAACCAGTCTTGCTTTATGATGCAAACTCAACTGGTGCGCAAAATTATATGTCATTGGTAGAAGAGATACTGAATAATGGCAACTAAGCGATTAGGAAAAGGCCTAGATGCACTAATCCGTCCGCAGAAAGAACAGACTGTGTCATCTGCTGGCGTTTCCACCATTCCCATTTCAAAAATCAAAAAAAATCCGCACCAGCCCAGGAAGAATTTTGATCAAAAGACATTAGAAGAACTTGCGGCTTCCATTAAAGAAAAAGGGGTGATCACACCCATTACGGTACGATTGGATAAAGGGGGTTATATCCTGATTGCAGGTGAACGTCGTGTCAGAGCTTCCAAACTGGCCAAACAAAAAGAAATTCCAGCCTATATTATTGAAGTGACGAATGAATCTGAAATGATGGAGATGGCTCTTATTGAGAACATCCAACGGGAGAACTTAAACCCCATTGAAGAAGCGGAGGCATACGCTGTTTTGCAAGGAGAATTTGATTTAGCCCAAATAGATATTGCCAAATCTGTAGGAAAAAGTCGGTCCACAATTACCAATTCTCTAAGATTGCTTCAATTGCCATCGGAGATTAAAAAAAGTGTACGAGATAGCATGATTTTTGCAGGGCACGGCCGAGCTATTTTGGCCATGAAAACACGCTCGGGCATGCTCGGACTTTGGCGAAAAATTATGGATCGAGATCTATCTGTTCGCGGCGCTGAAGCTATAGTTAAAGCTAAAACCGATTCCAAATTCACAAGGAAAAAATCGAACGCGAAAAAGAAAAATGCCACTGTTCAAAAACTCGAAGATGAAATGATAGCAATTCTTGGGACCAAAGTTCGTCTAAATCATAAAGGTAAAAATGGAGGTTCAATTGTGGTAGACTATTTTTCTGAGGATGATTTGGAACGCATCTTAGACCTGTTGCGTTCAGTTGAATAACTGAAATGAAACCTAGCCGATATACTTTCCATATTATTCCAGACCATGAAGGAACCAATCGACGTTTTTCTTTTTCACGCAATACTGTCATTTTTATCTTATCTACTGTAATTACCATTTTATCTGGATTAATATTTTCCGTAATATTTTTTATACCGAAAGCCCTTGACCAACAGCGAATGAAAATACGTTATGATGAAGTTATTGGTGAGCGCACCAAAGTTTTGGAATTATACCGTGATTTAGAACGGATGAAGCAAATGGAACTGGTGGTACAAAAAGCCTTGGGCGCAGACCTAGCTGTCAGTGAGTCAGGAGAAGGAAATCTTATCCAAACGACGGATGATGATGTAATTAACTTAGAGCCTTTGGAGGATATTCCATCATTGATGCCAGTGAAGGGATACCTTACGCAGGAAATGTATGATAATCAGAAAGCAGACATACGGCAGCATTATGGTGTTGATATTGCTGTACCTGTTGGTGAGCCAGTAATGGCTTCAGCGGGAGGTCAAGTGGTTTTTTCAAGTTGGACACCGGAATTGGGTAATCTGGTAGTGATATTTCATGGGAATGAGTATTTTACATATTATGGACATAACAAATTATTGTTAGTGAATCAACATGAAAAGGTGAGTCGTGGCGATGTTATTGCCAGATCAGGAAATTCCGGCATGAGTTCTGGTCCCCACCTGCATTTCGAAATATGGAAAAAGGGGCAAGCAGTGGATCCTTTGTCGTATTTTCCGGAATTGAATAAAAGTAACATGAGTGTGGATTGATATGACTAAACATGAAAATAAAGATGTACATACGATGATTGGTGCCGATGCTGTTATCCAGGGGAATATTACCTGCCAAGGGGGTGTAGCTGTTTATGGGAAAGTATTTGGTGATGTTACCTCCGAAGGCCCGGTGCGAGTTGCCCGGGGTGGAGAAGTTCATGGAAATGTACAAGCCGATGATTCCCACATTGGTGGTACTGTAGATGGCAATGTTCGTGTTGAGAATCGTGCAGTGCTTGGTTCAGAATCTCAACTGAAAGGTGATTTAGTCTATCGTATGCTGGTAATAGAGGAAGGTGCCCAGTTCCAAGGACATTGTGTGTTAGCCGGAAGTGAGCCAGCTTTGGAACCGGAACAACATTCTGAAACGCCATCAGCAGATCATCATTCTGATCATGATGACGAGTGATTCAGATAATTTCTTAGAAAAATCTCTCCAACAGTTTCAAAGATTTGTCCGCCAGTCCGGACCAGCAGCAGCAGCAGCATATACCTTACTTGCATCGGTATTACTATTAGGGTTGTTTGGCTATTTTTTAGATTATTATTTTAATGCATCCCCTATATTTTTACTCATTGGTCTTGGTGTGGGTCTTGTAATCGGTTTTTTTGAATTGGCTAAAATAATTTTTAAAAAATGAGACCAATTATTTATTTAACAGCAATTGCATTAGGATTTTTTGGATTGGGTACCGGCATTCGGCCTGAATATAGTTTAGAAATATTTTGGGGGATTTTTTTACCATACATTGTTGCTGCTATTGAATTGTTTTTAGTATTGCAGTACAGGAGCAATGATTCACAATCAATCACAAAAGTGCTTATAAAAGGGTTTGCGGGGAAAATGGTTCTATTCGGTGTTTATATAACCACTCTGATTTACTTTTATTCTTTCGAACCCTACCCATTTGTGTTTAGTTTTTCGGGCTCTTTTCTAGCGTTTCATACGTTGGAAGCGTTAGTGTTGAAGTCACTTTTTCAATCGTAAGAATTTTTTTAGATACAAAAAAATGATAGCAGGCGGTGAACAAACCCACGATTCCAGCGTGATGGATCAGGTGGGTGATAATATTATCCACCATGTTTCCAATAGTTCTTTAGATCATCCACTTATTCATTTACCCCTTGTTTTTGGGATTGACTTATCTGTAACCAAACATGTTTTTATGTTGTGGATTGTTGCAATTGTGGTTGCTTGTGCCATCATCATTCCTATTCAAAAATACTTGCAAAAGAATAATCCTGTTCCAAGTGGCTGGATGAACTTGCTTGAAATGATTGTAAAGTTTATCCGTGATTCTATTGTAAAGCCAAATATAGGTTCCAAGTATACGGAAACGTGGGCACCCATGATCCTTACATTTTTCTTTTTCATATTATTTGCAAATGGCATTGGGTTAATACCTATTTTTGATCTACTTGGAGTATTGAATCGTTTTATATTTCAAGTACCGGCAAGTGACAACCACAATATTATTAATGCGCTATTGCATGGTGGCGTTACAGCTACGGGAAATTTTAATGTGACCGCTGCCCTTGCTGTTATCACATTTTTTACAATCCTGATAGCGGGTACCCGCGCACATGGATTTATTAATCATTGGAAAAATTTAGTGCCACCTGGCCTGGCCTGGCCTGTATACATAATTTTGATTCCTATCGAAATCATTGGCATGTTTGTAAAGCCGTTCGCATTAACTATGCGATTGGCAGCCAACATGACTGGGGGTCACATTGCAATTTTAGCCATTTTATCATTCATGGCTATTTTTGCAGAAATGTTTAATAGCGCAACAACAGGTATGGGAGTAGCGCTTTTTTCGGTACCATTGGCCACAGCTATTTCAGGTTTAGAAATAATTGTCGTTTTGGTGCAGGCGTATGTTTTCACATTATTGTCTGCTGTGTTTATCGGCATGGCAATTAATGTACATCATTAATCAATAATAAAGGAGAAATGTAAGATGGAAAATCTACATTTGTTTGGTGTAGGTGTTGGCTTGGGACTCATCGTGATCGGAGCAGGTATTGGTATCGGTCGCTTGGCAGCAGGTGCGGCTGAAGGGATTGCCCGTCAACCAGAAGCGTCTGATAAAATTATAGCCGCAGTGAACTTGCCCTTATTTCTGCTCGAAGGTGTAGCAATTTTGGGTGAAGTATTTGCCCTGTTGATTGTATTGATGAAATAACAATTATTAAGGATGTTATCATGGATAATCCTTTAGTCCAGCTAGATCCGGGACTATTTGTCTGGACCATAGTTACCTTTTTACTATTGCTTTTGGTATTGGCGAAATTTGCCTGGAATCCGCTTTTGAAAATATTGAAAGAAAGAGAGGAGTTAATCCAGTCATCTTTGGAAGATGCTGAAAAAGCACAGCAGGAATTATCTCGATTGAATTCTGAAAGGGAGGAAATAGTCAACAAAGCCCGTGCGGAAGCACAGAAAATCCTTTCTGAAAGTAAAGCTGCCTCATCGAAAATAAAGGATGAGATTTTAAAAGATGCCAAAGAAAAAGCGAAATCCCTAGCTGCTGATGCTGAAAAACAGATTCAGGTTGAAAAAGAAAAGGCTATTGCCGAGGTAAAAGGTGAAGTTGTACACCTGTCTATTTCTGTTGCAGAAAAACTCATCAAGAAAAATTTAAGCGTTGAAGATAATAAAGCGCTAATCGATGAATCATTATCACAAGTAAAGGATTATGAAGCTTAATCGACGCGCAAAAAAACTGGCAGCTATTCTCTACGATACAGCAGGGGGTGAGGCCGTTCAAGTGCATACATCTTTGCAACACATTAGTAATCTGATAAAGAAAGATGCACAATTGAAATCTTTGTTCCAGTCAAAACGAATCCCCAATGACAAAAAAATCCAAATCATTCGTGAAGTGTTCTCGAATTTCTGCCATGTTCTGGTTGTTGAATTTCTTGGCTTGATGGCAAAGGATAGATCTATACATATCATACGCCAGGTTATAAAAGCCTATTCTGATCTTCATAAGGAAAAGGCTGGAACCATCGATGTTCACGCGCATGTTTCTCAAGAAATGGAAGTTTCATATATCAATACTTTACAAGAGAATTTGAAAGGGGTAATAAATAAAAATGTTGATTTTAAAATTGAAGTTGATAATGATTTAGTCGGAGGAATCAAATTGAGAATTGAAAACACATTTTTGGATGCATCACTAAAAAGCAAATTGAATCGCCTGCAAAGTAAATTATTACAATCTTAGGTATAAGGAAACATAATGGAAATTAAAACAGAGGCTATAACTGAATTACTTCGGCAGCAAATCGAAAAGTTTGATTTATCGGTTGATGTAGCTGAGGTTGGTGAAGTTATCGCAATTGGTGATGGTGTCGCACGTGTAAGCGGACTGGAAAATGTCATGAGTTCTGAATTGGTTGAGTTGCCCAATGGTGTATTTGGAATGGCACTTAATTTGGAAGATGACAACGTTGGCCTTGTGTTATTTGGTGATAGCCGTAAAGTAAAAGAAGGTGATTTAGCCAAGCGTACTAAGCGTGTCATTGAAGTTCCTGTTGGTGATGCTATGCAGGGGCGTGTAGTAAATCCTCTAGGGGAACCACTTGATGGCAAGGGACCAATTGAATCTAATGCGCATTTACCTATTGAGCGTAAAGCATTGGGCGTGATGCAGCGCCAGCCTGTAAAGCAACCCTTACAGACAGGGATTAAGGCTATTGATTCCATGATTCCCATTGGTCGTGGTCAGCGTGAACTGATTATTGGCGATCGTCAAACTGGTAAAACAGCTATTGCTGTTGATACGATCATTAATCAAAAATTTACACATCAAACAGATGAGCCTGTTTATTGTATATATGTAGCAATTGGACAGAAAGCATCTACTGTTGCTACCATTACAGCTGAATTGGATGCCAACGGTGCCATGGATTACACCACGGTTGTAACAGCTAGTGCCTCGGATCCAGCTCCGATGCAATACATAGCACCATATTCCGGCTGCGCCATGGGAGAGCATTTCCGGGATAACGGTAAACACGCTCTTATTATTTACGATGACCTTTCAAAACAGGCAGTTTCTTATCGTCAAATGTCTTTGGTCCTTCGACGTCCTCCCGGTCGTGAAGCATTCCCAGGCGATGTATTTTATTTGCATAGTCGTTTACTTGAACGTGCATCAAAACTCTCCGATGAGTTGGGTGGAGGATCTTTAACAGCTTTGCCGATTATTGAAACTCAAGAGGGAGATGTTGCAGCCTATATACCCACAAATGTTATTTCGATTACAGACGGTCAGATTTACTTGGAAACAAATCTGTTCAATTCTGGTATACGCCCGGCGATCGATGTTGGTTTGTCTGTATCACGTGTAGGTGGTAATGCCCAAATCAAGGCCATGAAAAGTATTGCTGGAACATTGCGTTTGGATCTGGCGCAATACCGAGAATTAGAAGCATTTGCCAAATTCGGTTCAGACCTGGACAAAACGACCTTGTCCCAACTTACCCGCGGTGAACGGATGGTTGAGATTCTAAAGCAAAATCAGTATGTACCAATGGATGTGGCCAAGCAGATCAGTATAATCTTCGCAGGTACAAATGGTCATTTAGATGATATCCCAGCAGACAAAGTGAGTGAATTTGAAATAGGACTTTTCGATTACCTAGATGCGAACAATGCAACTGAATTGGATTCTATTACAACTGAAGGTAAAATTAGTAAGGATGTTGAAACAAAGCTGAATGAGGCTATTGCAGCTTTTAAGGGGGGCTTCACCGCTTAAAAATGGCTAATCTGAAGGACATTCGCAACCGTATAAAATCTGTAAAAAGTATTCAGAAGGTCACCAAAGCAATGAAAATGGTAGCTGCGGCAAAAATGCGCCGAGCACAGGAAAGAATGGAAGAAGCTCGACCCTTTGAAAACCGTTTAACAGACACAATAAATCATCTTCTACCTGATGTGGATCGTGATCTCCTTGAACTTTTGGATATTCGTGAAATAAATAGGATAGGTTATGTGGTGGTTACTTCAGATCGAGGTATGGCTGGATCATTCAATACCAATATTTTGAAAACAGCACAAAACGAAATTGACATTATCGGAAAAAACAAAGTGGATGTATTCTGTATTGGAAAAAAAGCAAGAGATCATTTTAAAAGACGGGATTATCATATTATCTCAAGTCACGTAGATTTTTGGAGTGAGCTGGAATACAGTAATGCAATCAGTATATGTGAAGGGATCATCAGTCATTTTACTGATAAACATGTTGATAAGATCCATGTGGTATACAACGAGTTTATCAATGTCGCGACCCAACATGTCCAATCTGAAGTACTTTTGCCATTGGTGTTTGATGGAGATGAGAACCAGTTTTCAGGCAAATTATATGAGCCAAACAAGGATGATATAATTAAAAGTCTCATCCCACGTCACCTAAATATTCAAATGTGGAAATACCTCTTGGAATCTTATTCCAGCGAACAGGCTGCACGAATGCTGGCTATGGAAAATGCGACAGAAAACGCTCAGGAAATGATTAAAGATTTAACATTGGAATTCAATAAGGCTCGTCAAGCTGCTATTACCACAGAAATGCTGGAAATTGTCAGTGGCGCCGAAGCCTTAAAAGGCTAACAAAGGAATTATTATGCCAATCGTGGGGAAAGTATCACAAATTATGGGAGCTGTTGTGGATGTTGTTTTTGAAGACGGCCAACTGCCCGAAATTATGAATGCTCTAGAGATCGATCATGGTGAAGAAGGGATATTAGTTTTGGAAACTGCCCAGCATTTGGGTGATAGTACCGTACGAACTGTTGCTATGGATTCTACGGACGGTCTTGTTCGTGGAAAAAAAGTAAGCGATACTGGCGAACCAATTTCTATGCCTGTTGGGCCGGAAACACTTGGTCGTTTATTTGATGTGATCGGGAATACAATTGATGGAAAAAAAGAAGTAAAGACCGCAAAACGAAACCCGATTCACCGCCCTGCACCTAAACATGAGGACCTCACTACTTCTACAGAAATGTTGGTGACAGGAATCAAAGTTGTTGATCTTATGGAGCCTTACACCAAAGGTGGTAAAACAGGTTTGTTTGGTGGTGCTGGTGTAGGTAAGACCGTTTTGATCCAAGAGTTAATACGAAATATTGCAACAGAGCATGGTGGTTATTCTGTGTTTGCCGGAGTGGGTGAACGTACACGTGAAGGTAATGATCTATACCTGGAAATGAGTGAATCTGGTGTTATTGATAAAACCACCATGGTATTTGGTCAGATGAATGAACCTCCTGGAGCACGTCTTCGTGTGGCGTTGAGTGGATTGGCAATGGCAGAATATTTTCGCGATGATGAAGGGAAAGACGTGCTTCTATTTATTGATAATATTTTTCGTTTCACCCAGGCTGGATCAGAAGTATCCGCTTTATTGGGACGCATGCCTTCAGCAGTTGGATATCAACCAACACTATCCACAGAAATGGGTGACCTGCAGGAACGGATTACATCCACAAAGAAAGGGTCTATTACATCTATACAGGCGGTTTATGTTCCAGCGGACGATTTGACCGATCCAGCTCCAGCTACAGTGTTTGCACATTTAGATGCGACATCAGTACTGGAACGAAAAATTGCTGAACTTGGTATATATCCTGCCGTTGATCCGTTGGCATCTACATCAAGGATTTTGGACCCTCGCGTCATTGGAGACCGTCATTATAACGTTGCTCGTAATGTACAGTCCGTTTTGCAGAAGTATAAGGACCTACAGGATATTATAGCTATTTTGGGTATGGACGAGTTATCTGATGACGATAAGATTACGGTTGCCCGTGCCCGCAAAATGCAAAAATTTATGAGTCAACCTTTCTTTGTGGCGGAACAGTTCACCGGAAAAAAAGGACGTTATGTGAATTTGGAAGACACTGTTTCCGGTTTTGAAGCTATTTTAAATGGTGACGCAGATGAGCTCCATGAAAATATGTTCTCCTATGTTGGTTCCATTAATGAGGCGTTTGATAATGCCAAAAAAGATGTAGCCTAAATGAGTTCCTTTCAACTTGAGATCGTAACACCAACTAAAGTTTCAGATGAAGGACAGGTAGAGTACGTTCGCTGCCCTGGTCTGGATGGATCTTTTGGAGTTATGGCATCCCACCGTGAAGCAATCATTGCTTTAGGAATTGGTGAGATTAAAGTTACTCAAAATGGGAAAGACCATTTTTTGGCAACGAGCGGAGGCTTTACTGAGATCACTAAAGAAAAAGTAGAGTTGTTACTAGAAACTTATGAACGAACAGAAGAAATTGATACATCACGCGCAGAAAATGCGTTAAAGCGGGCGGAAGAAAGAATAAAAGCTAGAGAAACAGATGCGATCCGTAATAAAGCAGCATTAGAAAGGGCGGTGAATCGTTTAAGAGTTTCCAAACGGTAAATTCCAATTCAATCATAATTCAGCCGCTCGTAACTTTGAGCGGTTTTTTTTTAAATAAAAATAATTAAGCAAATGCTAAAACGTACTCACACATGCGGTGAACTTCGTAAAGACCACATTGGGGAGTCAGTCAATCTCAATGGGTGGGTAAACACTGTCCGGTTGCATGGACAAGTCATATTTATTGATCTTCGAGATCGTTATGGAAAAACCCAGATTATTTTCAATAGTGAAAATTATAATGGTGAATTTGAATCCGCAAAAAAACTATCTTTAGAAGATGTGCTTTCGATCGCAGGTACAGTGCAGGAACGAGGTAAAGGTGCGGACAATCCCGATTTAACAACAGGAGAGATTGAAGTAATCGTTACCGAAATGGAAATACTAAATGAGGCGGCCCCCCTGCCATTCGTTATTTATGACCGGAATAGTGCGGAAGAAAATTTGCGACTTAAATACCGCTATCTAGAATTACGTAATGATGAACTACAGGATAACTTGATGACCCGACATAGGGCTTACCAGGAAACTCGCAGTTATTTGTCCGATCAAAATTTTATCGAAATAGAAACTCCAGTTCTTATGAAATCTACACCAGAAGGCGCACGGGATTATTTGGTTCCCAGCCGCATTCATCACGGCAAATTTTATGCACTGCCTCAATCGCCACAAATTTATAAACAGATTTTGATGATTTCCGGTTATGACCGCTACTTCCAAATTGTAAAATGTTTCCGGGATGAAGATTTACGTGCGGAACGCCAGCCTGAATTCACACAGATTGATATTGAAATGTCCTTTGTAGATGAAGAAGCTATTTATACTCAGATGGAGAGCTTAACCCGTCACATATTTAAAAAAGTGATTGATGTGGATTTGCCCGATCCCTTCCCAAGATTAACCTGGGATGAAGCTATGGACAAGTATGGGTCGGATAAGCCAGACACTCGTTTTGATTTATTCTTACATAACATAAAATCATTTACGGATCAGTCTGAATTCAATGCTTTTAAATCAGTTGAAATGGTAAGGGGATTGGTAGTCCCCGGAGGCAGCAAATATTCTCGAAAGAATATTGATGGGTTTACGGACTTTGTAAAAAAATACCAGGCAAAAGGA
This sequence comes from Fidelibacterota bacterium, assembly GCA_012964665.1. Lineage (GTDB taxonomy): Bacteria > Fidelibacterota > Marinisomatia > Marinisomatales > TCS55 > TCS55. The sequence goes on along the minus strand of DTTO01000002.1, from coordinate 16,141 downwards.
TTGGCTTGGATGAAGGCTGAAAAAGGACAGCTTACAGGGGGCATATCAAAGTTTTTTAGTGAAGAAAATCAAAAAGCACTGATGGCTGATGTGGGAATAAATGAGGGTGATATAATTTTTATGATCGGTGATAAAAAGGAAATTACACTGGTGGCTTTAGGTGCCTTGCGAGTTGAGGTAGCAAAACAAGAAGGGTTATTGCCTTCCGGTATTTACGAACCCATTTGGGTGACTGAATTTCCCATGTTTGAATTTGATGATGAATCAAATCGCTATTTGGCAAGGCATCACCCATTTACCGCGCCTTCCACTAAAAATATAGAGGATTTGGATACCGATCCCGGCAATTTAAAATCCCGTGGCTATGATCTTACGATGAATGGTTATGAAATTGCAGGGGGATCAATTCGAAATCATCGTCCCGATATCCAATCTAAAATCTTTGAATTATTAGGTATGGACGAAGCAGAATCGAAGGCTCGTTTTGGATTTTTATTGGAAGCCCTGAAATATGGTGCACCGCCCCATGGCGGCATTGCTTTTGGATTTGACCGCATCGTTATGCTTCTTGCTGGAAGCAATAATATTAGAGATGTAATTGCTTTTCCAAAAACAACTTCTGCTACATCGCCCATGGATGAATCACCCAATTCTGTTTCTGATGAGCAATTGGCCGAGCTGAACATCAGAATTGTTGATAAGGACAAATAATTAAAGCACTCAAAATGGGGAGTTAATCCCTTTCCATTACATATCTTTTTCATTTTCGCAGTTAGCCATTGAGTTATATGTATTTCACCGTTTAACTTGCCGTATAAATGGTTCAAATGCATATCAACTCCTTTTCCCATCATAAATAAAGAATATTTAAATTGGATAATGAATGCGGATTTATTCAAAGAAAAAGAGAATCATAGGCAAAATAAAATGGCTGTTCCAACTTCTACCAATAATTACACTGGGATTTTCTCAGGAAACCGATTGGAAGAATTGGACGAAAAAAATGGTCCGTGAACAAATTATCAGACGAGGCATATCGAATAATCAGGTGATTGATGTGATGCAAAACACGCCGCGGCATCGTTTTGTTCCTGATGGGGTGGCAGATTATGCATACCAGGATAATGCCTTGCCCATCGGTAAAGGCCAAACAATTTCCCAGCCCTATATTGTAGCATTCATGACAGAAACACTGGATGTGGATTCCACATATAAGGTATTGGAAATTGGCACAGGATCCGGCTATCAGGCAGCAGTACTAAGTCCGCTAGTGAAACACGTTTATACAATTGAAATTGTAAAGATGCTTGCAGAACGTGCAGATAGCACATTGAAAGCTTTGAGTTATAATAATGTTACTGTCCGTTGGGGCGACGGATATAAAGGTTGGCCGGAAGAAGCACCATTTGACAGAATTATTGGCACGGCAGCACCGGCGGAAATCCCAAAAGCACTTATTGATCAGCTTAAGCCGGGCGGAAAGATGGTGCTTCCAGTTGGAACGAATTGGCAGGAAATTGTGGTTCTAACTAAAAGTAAATCCGGAAAAATTCAAAAAAAGAATGTTTTGCCAGTTCGATTTGTTCCTATGGTACATCAGAAGTAAATCCATAGTGTGGTCAGCTAATGGACTTTTCCCGTTTTTCTGCTGAAGGGGCTTCCTTTTCTATTGGATGTGTACCCGGCGCTGATAATATTAAATTATTTGAGATTCATTATCGTCCAGCAAACCCTTCCCCATTTCCACCGTTAATTTTCCTTCCAGGATGGGTGTCAATCATCGATAGCTGGGAAAACGTACTGAAAGAAATGACGAAAGACTTTGAGATTTATTATTTGGAGACTCGCGAAAAAGGATCAGCGAAACATCCGGTTGAACAAGATCTCAGTATTGCATCCCTTGGTGATGATCTTTCGTCTGTATTGGTCTATCACAATTTGTTTGATAAACCTTACATTTTGTTTGGTAGTTCCTTAGGAGGCACTGTTATTTTGGATGCCATGAGCAAAATGAAAGTAAGCCCAACAATGGCCGTGCTGATCGGTCCCAATGCGGAATTCCAAGCACCAAGATATTGGCTCTGGATTATACGTATGGTACCGCCGATTCTTTTCTATTTTATTAAGCCATTGGCAAAATGGTATATGAAAAAAAAGTATATAAATATGGAAGCTGATCCGAAACAGTATGAAAAATATGCACGTGCACTTGATCAAGGGAATCCTAGCCGAATGAGGCGGTCAGCTCTCAATTGTTCAAAATACAAAATTTGGGAGAAATTGGGAAACATCCATCAAAAAGTGTTAATATTTACTGGTTCGCAAGATGTGTTGCATGGATACGAGAATACAGTAAAAATAGCCGAATTACTACCCAACTGTGAATTGGTAGATCTTGTTACCAATGCCCGTACACATAGTGTTGAAATGGTGAACCAATTGCGTAGTTTTTTGAAGGAGGATGTCAATGTCTGAGATTACTGTAAAGTATTTGAGTGAAAAAGAAATATTGGAAAAAGAGGTTCGATCATGGCCAACCTGGTCCTGTGAGGCATCGGAATTTCCATGGGAATATATCGAACAGGAATCCTGCTATATCTTAGAAGGACAAGTTGATATTACCACCATAGATGGAAAAATCGTATCCATTGGACCAGGGGATTTTGTTGTATTCCCGCGAGGACTCAAATGTACATGGAAAGTTCGACAGGCCGTATACAAACATTTTTCCTTTGGGTGATTAGCCCAAATTAATGTTTAACTAATTTTGCATTTTCTAATATTAACGGCCTTGAAGGCCGAAGCACTGCCCATCATTGAAGTATTTGGACTTAGAAAAGATTCGAAAACCCACCTATATCAAAACAATAATATTTCTCTATTGATTACAGGAGTTGGTAGAGATAAAACAAAAGAAAGACTTCAAAACCTGCATCAAGTCTATTCAAATTTTGATCAAACGATAGTGGTCAATGTGGGAATTGCAGGCGGCAATCCACATCAAACTAAAATCGGGGAATTGTATCGTGTGAATGTCATTTTTGATGAAGAAAACAAACAATGCTTTATTCCAGATATTTTATGTAGACATCCACTTACAGAATTAAGTCTTACTACAGTGGCCAAGAGTGTAAACAAAGATAGAGATTGCTTTACTGGATTAGTGGATATGGAAGGGAGTGTGATTTTCCGAGAAATGTCACGATATGTGCCGCTACATCGGTTGGTATTTTTAAAATTGGTTTCGGACCATATGGATATCGATGATTGGCGGCGAATTATTGACGTAACTGGATTGATCGCTAAACAGATTGATTTAATCAAATCCATTTTGGTTAGTTTGGATCATCATGTATTGACAAATAATGTTATTTTATCTGACAAAGTCTTCGATATGATCCAAAGAGGGGCTTCACAACTCAGTTTAACAGAGACCCAGACGCATCAATTAATGGAGTGGACCGAAAATTATATAAAACTAACTGAGAATGATTTAGAAAGATTGGCTCCATATTTTATCAAAAAGCCCAATTCAAAAAAAGAAAGGAATCATATATTTGAGTCGATCCGAGAATTATTTTCTACCTGATTTTTCTCATATTTATTTGGAATCTGCGGCCAAAGAGTATGAATTCACTAATCTGTGTTTGGATCGGTTTTCCAATTCAAAAGTGGTAGAGATCCCAGATTATAAATCCGTGTTTAACCGCCCAGGGCAGGATTTTCAAACCCAAAAGCGCTCCATGAAATTGATTCTTGCCGTGAAAAAACCACCATTCATTTATAAAGGGTCGAATATGCTTCAAGATGGTGGTTTTAGAAATTTTTATTACAACACCCCGATTTTGAATTGCCTGTATAATTGTGATTACTGTTTTTTGCAGGGAATGTATCCATCAGCCAATATAGTGGTGTTCGTGAATCAGGACGATATGGAAAAGGCTGTAGAATCCGAAATAAAAATTCGCCCCTACCTGGATGAACCATTAATGTTGTCTATTTCTTATAACACAGATTTGTTGGCATTCGAAAATATTCTGCCTATGACTCGATTGTGGATTGAATATTCAAAAACACAACCTGATCTGAATTTAGAAATTCGATCCAAAAGTACAATGTTTGATTCTATAAGCGATATAGAATCAACTGACCAGGTTTTATTGGCATGGACTCTTTCCCCCGAAAAAGTGGTAAATAAAAATGAACTGGATACACCTCCATTAATAAAGCGTCTAAAAGCAGTGCAAAAAGCAATCAAAAAGGGTTGGCGAGTACGGTTGTGCTTTGATCCTATACTACTTTATTCAGATTGGGAGAAAGATTATTTGGATTTATTGAATCAAATAAAATCAGAAATTAGTTTTAATGAAATTTTTGATATCACAGTAGGAGTTTTTCGAATGGGACAGGATTATTTTAACCGGATTCGAAAAACAAAACCAGAATCAAAATTGTATTATCAAAAGTACATTAATGATGCTGGTGTAATAACAGTCTCTCAATCTGATCGTGAAGCTGTTGAGGTATTCGTGCGTGAAAATTTATCCGGATTTATACCTGAAGATAGAATTCACTTTTGGGATTGACCAATTATAAAATCAAATACTTTCATCGATCAAAATGTGGAAAAGAAAATCATCTTGAAATTATTTATCAGGTATAATAACAGCTGGAAGCCCTTCCTGTTTATAAAGCTGATTATATTCTTGAACCTCTTCATTTAAAATATTATCCAATTTTTTCTTATAGGATTGCCATTCCTCCGATAGGTCTGAAAAGCGTATACGCTGGCCCTGAGTGAGGGGTGGGTCTGAACTGTCAATTGTACTAAGTAGATCCAACATATGTGCGTTGAGCCGATTCAGAAAATTGACTACATCCTGGAATGTTTCCATTTTGGTTTGTACCACGTTACCTTCCCACGTATCAATAGCTTCTATTGCTTTTTCACCTGCTTGAATCAAATTTTCCAGATCTTCATTTGATTTCAGCAATTCGTTCATTGTTTTAATCTGCTCACGGATATTTCTCGCTTTAACAATTGATTGATGCAGATTATCTATTTGTCCATATAGATCGGACAACATATTTTGATGAACTTTTGAATCACGATCACGAATATCTACACGGGGATCTTGGCGGACCTCAAATGATTGTGACATAGATTCATCGCCAACGGTTAATCGAACCGAATAGTACCCTGGGCCAACACGGTATCCTGCATACCCACCGTAAAACGAAACATCCGGTACAGTAGATAAGTCATTGATTCGATAATTCCATATAAATCGATTCATACCTTTTTTGGCAGGAATTGTTGCAGACTTATAGGACTCTCCAAAGGATTTTGCTGGTTTTCCGCTTTTATTTGTAACAGTTCGGATAACAGTCTCATTATTATCTAATATTTCCAATTTTATCTTTATTTCTTTATCTGGCTTTTCAGCTAAATGATAAAGTAAAACAGCTCCATTGGGTGGATTTTCACCCATCACTTTAGATTTACCACTTCCACCTTGTGTACGAATTGCATATCTTGGTTTAAATAGATGAAAATCTTTTTTATTTAACTCATCCTTATACTGATGTATCGGGGTCAAATCATCCAATATCCAAAAAGCACGCCCTTGAGTGGAAGCTACCAGATCATTGTTCCTTATCGTTAGATCGGTGATTGGGACGACAGGCAGATTCAACTGAAATTGTTCCCATAATTTTCCACCGTTAAAGGAAATATAAAGGCCAGTTTCGGTTCCTGCATAAAGAAGATTTTTCTGAACCGGATCTTCTCGAACCACTCTTACAAAAGCATTGCCATTTATACCTTTAGTCCGCTGCGTCCAACTTTTACCATAATTTGTGGTTCGATAAATAGAAGGAGACAGATCACCAAACTTATACCGGGTGAATGTGAAGTAAACTGTCCCGGGATCATGAGGTGAAATCTCGATCGCATTGATGATGCCTTCATCTAATCCTCGAGGGGTTACATTCTCCCAGGATTTTCCATCATCCTGAGTAACGTGAATAAGACCGTCATCGGAACCGGTCCAGATAGTGCCAGGTTCATGGGTGGATTCCACCATGTACATAATGGTGTTATATACTTCACCGCCAGCGGCTTCATTTGTGAATGGAACACCACCAAGATCATGTTTTTCAATTTCATTCCGAGTTAGATCAGGGCTGATGACATCCCATGAATTTCCACCATCGAAAGTTTTAAAAACGACATTGCCTGCATGATAGATTATACTTGGGTCATGAGGAGAAGCAATGATCGGCGCATTCCAGTTGAATCGGTATTTTTGATCTTTTGGTACAGATCCTAACCCAAGGTATTCATAAGCCATAATGCTTCGACTTTTCCTTGTTATGATATCAAATTTCTCAATGAGTCCTTGATAACAGCCGCCATAAACCGTAACAGGATTATCTGGATCAAAGGCAAGATAAGCACTCTCACAGCCTGCAGCGCGATACCAATCGGACCAATCAATGCCACGGCCGTTAGTTCGACTTGGGACAGCCACACTTGAATTATCCTGTTGTCCTGCGTATACGTAATAAGGGAAACGATTATCTGTGATTACTCTGTAGAATTGAGCTGTCGGTTGATTCTTTTGGGTAGACCAAGATATTCCTCCATTGAATGATATATTTGCACCACCATCGTTGGCATTAATCATATTTCGATTATCCAAAGGATTTATCCAAAGGCCATGGTTATCTCCGTGAGGCACACTAACATTTGTGAATGTTTTCCCCCCATCTGTGGATTTCATAAATGGAGCATTCAATACGTAAACCACATTCTCATCTTGTGGGTCAGCAAAAACATGGATATAATACCAGCTGCGAGCGATAAGAACGCGATCGCTATTAACACGTTTGAAACTTTTTCCTCCATCATCAGAACGGAAAAGTCCACCTTTTTCAGCTTCCACGATTACATACACACGTTTAGAATTTGCAGCAGATACACTTACATCAGTTTTTCCCATTGTTTCCGGAAGACCTTTGGTCAGTTTATTCCAAGTGTTTCCACCATCAGAGGATTTATAAATACCGCTACCATCTCCACCGCTGCGCATTTGCCATGGCTTGCGCTGGTGATCCCAAAATGCTGCATAAAGAATACGTGGATTATTACGATCCATACTAAGTCCGCTAGCCCCAGCATGTTCATTTACATATAATACTTTTTCCCAGGTTTGACCACCATCAACCGAACGGTAGATTCCTCGTGATTCACTGGCCTGATATTGATCTCCTTGAACGGCTACATAAACAGTGTTATGATCCTTCGGATGAACCAACACTGAAGAAATTGTTCTGGTATCTTTTAATCCAATATGTATCCATGTTTCACCAGCATCAGTGGATTTATAAACCCCATCACCATGAGAGGTCATTACGGGTCGAATGCAGGCCTCACCCATTCCTACATAAACGACATTTGGATCAGATTCAGAAACGGCGACGGCTCCAACTGAACCAGTATTAAAATATCCATCGGAAACATTTTCCCAAATCATGCCCCCATCTTCTGTTTTCCAAATACCGCCACCTACTGATCCAAAATAATATGTTTGTGGATTGGTAGGGATACCGGCAGCTGCGAGTGATCTTCCCCCACGGAAGGGGCCTATATTGCGCCAAGTAAGTCCGTCCTTGAAAATTACGTCTAGCGAATCAGCAAACAATAAGCTGGCGAAAGCAAATAAAATAAAATGAATTATTTTTTTCATATTAATCTCTCCTTTGTATTTATTACTTCTCAGGAAGTAGTGTATAAGTTATTATAGAATCAATTTAATTATAGATGATAGGCTAATTTTGATTCTCAGGATTTTCCTCTTCCGAATTATCATTCTGGTTTTTGCCAACAAATTCTTTAACAGATTCAATGACAGAAGGGGCAAGATCCATCAATTTCCCCGTAAGGGATTCTTTATCACCAATGGTCATAAGTTTTGCTCCATCATCTCCAACAACTACAAAAGCGACTGGTTCGATTGACCATCCGCCACCAACGCCTTGGCCATTACCGACTTTGCCCTTTTCATTGCCTTCACTGCCTCCACCGCCAAAGCCGAACATTACTTTAGATACAGGGATGACCGTATGGGTATCGGTACGAATGGGTTCACCAACCACTGTTTTTGAGGTCATTAATTCCTGGGCTTCTTTTAAGGTGTTTTTAATCAATTCTGCTATATTCATGATAACCCTTTCATTTCTTGAATTTGAAATAAGTTTTTACAGCCTTCCATAAGACTTTTCCTGGGATAAATTTTAATCTGAAATTACCTCGTATATCTGTTTCAAAGCGGTTATTGAATTGAGGACTGATCGAAATATCAACATTTTTACTTCTTATAAAATTTCCTAATAATTGACTCCATCCAAAGATCATACCCGTGTGCATTGGATTTGGAAATCCTAACTTGCCATTTAGGAAGAATTGGTCAAAATGGATTTCATCAAGGGCTTCCTTCCCTAAAATGGTATAAGTTTTAATTGATTTAAATTTCTTATTTAGTGGTTTCATTTTATCCTTCTTTATTTTTGGTTCTTTTTTTTTGGGAAGGGAAAATGAAAAAAATGGTTGGTCAAAACGCCCGAAATAAAACCGCATTATTGGAAAGGGTGAAATGGAAATTCCGCGCTTTGTCCCACCAAAATGGATATGCGCATTCCCTGTCTTTTTATTTTCGAACCATTGGATATTACCCACAATTGACAAGCGATAAGGGATGAAAAGTATCGCCAGGATGATGCAGATTAGAACAAATAAACTCCATAAGACTATATTTGGAATCATGTACTAATTTGAGTCGAATGAATGGTTATCTGCCAGAAGAAAAGCACATTGCTTATTCGAATAGAGCAGATTCTTTTGCCAGTAGTTTTCGCGCTTTTTCTTGTTCTAACAAATTTTCAGGAGATACTTCGGGTAATAAAGTTGGGTCAGCCTGTAGCACAAATTGTAAATCTTGCACGAATTTTTCACGATTACCACTTTTGGTGTGGAAGTATTGAGCACGAATCACATAAGTACCTAAATAATTTGGACTTCCAGCAATAGATTTTTCAAAATTATTTTTGGAATGACTCAACTCCACACCAGGAAGGCGGGCATAAATACCACCAAAAATCCGATTAGCACCATGATAAAAGAAATTTGGATTGAGAGCCAATATCCGATGTACGGCTGTTTCAATAATTTCTCGCTTTCCAATGCGTTCCATTACGGGTTTTGTTAGAAGAAAACGGGAATAATTTGCCACCCACCAATACAAAATAGGTATTATTTCTTGTGGTGTATTTTCTATACCACTGATCATTTTTACTATGGAATCTCCCTCAGTGAGAGCGTATCCTTCCTGATACGCTTCTGTCGAAACAATAAAATCCCAGGACGTCTCCATACCCTCAATAAACAATGAATCGGATTTAGCCGGATCTTCTTCTAAATAATATCCGATGAAAAAACAAACCCTTGAATAAAGTGCAGATACCTCTCCGTTATTAGGATTCTGATAATAGGCTGTGGACAAAAACAAGCGGGCTCTTTCCGCATCTTTCGGATTAATGCGTTTTTCCCAATGGGATTTACCTTTATCCACCAGAAATTGGATATTTTTTTCGGTGGAAAGGTATCGACTTAAAACTGCAGGTTTTGTTATACATCCTGAACCATATAAACAAATACCTGCAAAAAGAATATAGTATTTTTTTTTCATGCTATACTTTCGCCGAGATCAAGGCTAATGAATTCCTTATGAAATTGACTAAATTCTATGTTAAAGTAAACTAAATAATTAGGGTAGATGGAAAAGACAATTGAAATGAAAGGTGTTGATCTGGGCAGCTTGTTCGGCCCGGCAGACGCCAACTTAAAACTGATTGAAAATGCTTTCACAAGTAATATCATTGTACGAGGGAATATTATAAAAATTGAAGGTATGGAAGATGAGGTGGCTGTGATTCATGAGGTTTTTCATGAAATGGGATCCACACTTAACCGAAAAGGATCACTTACGCAGGATGATGTCAAAACACTAATCAATATTACCGCATCACAAAATGGCCATGAAACGGATGAATTAGACACAGTTGTTCATTATGGACGTAAGGGTGCTATATCAGGACAAACAAATGGGCAAAAAGCATATATTAAAACAGTCCAAAACAATGATATTGTCTTTGCTGTGGGCCCGGCGGGTACAGGGAAAACCTATTTGGCAGTTGCTTTTGCCGTAGCATCTCTCGAAAACAGGGAAGTAGACCGTATTGTATTTTGCAGGCCAGCTGTGGAAGCTGGGGAAAGCCTTGGTTTTTTACCAGGAGATTTGAAAGAAAAAGTGGATCCATATTTGGCGCCCTTGTATGATGCTTTGGGTGATATGATGCCATCCACACGTTTAAAACCATTATTGGCCAAAAATACTATTGAGGTTATTCCTTTAGCTTATATGCGCGGACGAACACTCAACAATACCTTTATGATTTTAGATGAGGCTCAAAATGCAACCACCATGCAGATGAAAATGTTTCTAACCAGACTAGGTGTAAATTCCCGTGCCATTGTTACCGGAGATGTAACTCAAATTGATCTTCCCAAGAAATCAGAATCGGGCCTCCTGCAAGTAATTGAAATTTTAAATGGCATTGATGGGATTGGCTTTAGCCAACTAGATGAATCCGATGTAGTACGCCACAAATTAGTTCGGGATATCATCAAAGCTTATGATAACCAGTCTAACGGTAATTAGTACCAAAAGACTTAAAAATCGACTGCCATATTTGTTAACTTCTTGCCTGTTTTGACAGCTATTTTCGATGTGTGTCCAACGAAAATAGCTAAATAAAAAATTATTATTGTTCATTGATTAAGCACATTCAATCTACCGGATACCCCGTTATCTCAGCCTCCGCTGGTAATTATATCATTCCCAAAACGCAAAAGATTATGGATGTTTAAATTGAGAAAAGTTGTTATTCTGTCTGCCAAGCGTACACCAGTGGGGGCCTTCCAAGGTAGTATTTCCCCTGTTCCAGCGCATCGGTTAGGTTCTAGTGTTATACAAGCAGTCCTCGAGGAAACCGGTATTGATAGCAATATGATTGACGAAATTATAATGGGAAATGTTTTATCTGCAGGCCAAGGTCAAGCTCCGGCACGGCAGGCAGCTTTAGGTGCCGGTTTACCCAATTCAGTAGAATGCCTAACTATTAATAAAATGTGTGGTTCGGGTTTGAAAGCAGTAATGCTGGCAGCTCAGGCTATCCAAACTGGCGATGCAGAGATTGTAATCGCTGGTGGAATGGAAAATATGACTCAGGCGCCATACCTGCTCCCTAAAGGGCGGGATGGTCATCGGCTGGGTCATGGACAGTTGATTGATTCAATGATACAGGATGGACTATGGGATGTATACAGTAATAAACATATGGGTAATTGTGCCGAAATATGTGCCCATGATAAAAATTATAGCCGAGAAGATCAAGATAACTTCGCCAAGGAATCCTATACCCGAGCACAGTTAGCTCAAAGGAATGGGTCATTTACTGATGAGATCGTATCGGTTTCCGTTCCCCAGCGGAAAGGCGATTCATTGGTCGTTGATACAGATGAAGAACCAGGTCGAGCGAATTTTGAAAAAATGGTGAAACTGCACCCTGCCTTTGAAAAGGATGGGACTATCACAGCCGCCAATGCTTCAAAAATTAATGATGGTGCTGCCGCTGTGATGCTTATATCGCTTGAAAAAGCTAAGGAATTGGGCTTGAAATCCTTGGCTACAGTTGTGGCTCAAGCTTCGGCCGCTCATGAACCGGAATGGTTTACAACAGCACCGACCAAGGCAATTCAAAAAGTATTAGATAAAGCGAACCTCACAGTTGAAGACATTGACCTTTGGGAGATAAATGAAGCATTTGCACCGGTGGCAATGGCGGCTATAGAAGATTTTAAACTTGATCACAGCAAAGTCAATGTGAATGGTGGTGCTATTGCAATTGGTCATCCCATCGGTGGCAGTGGGGCACGTATTTTGACCACTTTAATTCATGCTATGAAAAACAGGGATGTGCAGACTGGCTTGGCGACATTATGTATTGGAGGTGGGGAAGCTTCGGCAATGGTTGTCAGGAGATAAAATGAATTTTAATTTATCTGAGGAACAACAGCTGATACAAAAGACCGCCCGGGACTTTGCCAACGATCATCTCCGTCCTGGCGTAATAGATCGTGATGAGAATGCTCAATTTCCAGCTGAACAAGTTAAAATGATGGGTGAATTAGGCTTTATGGGGATGATGATTCCAGAAGAATATGGTGGCGCCGGAATAGATTCCTTATCCTATTGCATCGCGTTGGAAGAGATCGCCAAAGCAGATGCCTCAGCAACTGTGATTATGTCGGTAAACAATTCATTAGTCTGTCAACTATTATATCTATATGGTAGTGAAAAACAAAAACAGAAATATTTAACGAAGCTTGCTAGTGGTGAATGGCTAGGTGCTTTTTCATTATCTGAACCCCAATCCGGGTCCGATGCCAGCAATATGCGCACCTTTGCAAAGCGGGACGGGAATCAATATATTATTAATGGAACAAAAAATTGGGTGACCAGTGGTATTAGCTCCGATATAGTTTTACTCATGTGCCTAACGGAAAAAGATGTTGGATCCAAAGGTATTTCAGCTTTTATCGTTGAAAAGGGTTTTGATGGGTTATCAATAGGTAAAAAAGAAAACAAACTGGGTATTCGCGGTTCTGACACATGCGAGTTATATCTTGAAGATTGTAAAGTTCCTGCGGAAAACATAATTGGTAAAGAAGGTCAAGGCTTTAAAATTGCTCTGGGCACCCTAGATGGCGGGCGGATTGGGATTGCAACTCAGGCGTTGGGAATCGCTGCTGAATCATTGAATAGGTCAATACAATACGCTAATGAACGTAAACAGTTTGGAAAAACCATCGGCGAATTTGGTGCTATTCAAAGTAAACTGGCACAAATGGCCATCCATGTAGATGCTGCTCGTCTGCTTATTCATCGTGCAGCGCAATTAAAGGACGAAGGAAAACCATTCGGAAAGGAAGCGGCCATGGCAAAAAACTTTGCCTCAAAAGTGGCTATGGATGCATCCACACAATGTGTACAAATTTTTGGTGGATACGGATATATACGTGGAACTGGGGTTGAAAGACTTATGCGGGATGCTAAAATTACCCAAATATATGAAGGGACATCAGAGATACAGGAATTAATCATCGCCCGTTCACTCTTAAGAAGAGAAAGAAAATGAAAAAACAAAATATTGATTGGGAAAATCTAAAATTTGAAGTGGTACCCACTCGCAGTATGTGGCAGGCAGAAAGTCAAGCGGGCAATGCTTGGGCTAATGGTGGATTAGTTCCTTATGGAAAAGTGAAAATGTCGCCCGCATCTTGTGTAATGAATTATGGACAGGGCGTTTTTGAAGGACTAAAAGCTTATCATACTGCAAAAGATCGAATTGTACTATTTCGACCCCAGATGAATGCAAAAAGAATTGGCGAATCCACTCGACGTCTTTGTATACCTGAAATTACTGAGGATTATTTTCTTGATGCCGTTAGGCAGACAGTTAACGATAATATTGATTTTGTACCACCTTATAAGAAGGGTAGCATGTATATCCGCCCAATATCTTTTGGCACCAGCCCTTCCATCAGTGTAGGACCATCATCCGATTATCTTTTTATGGTCTTTGTTTCACCGGTCGGACCATATTTTAAGGGCGGTGTCAAACCATTACATTTAATAGTATCAGAGCAATATCATCGTGCTGCCCCAAAAGGAATTGGAAATGCAAAGGCAATTGGTAATTATTCTGCCTCGCTATTGCCCGGTTCCAAAGCAAAAGCAGCAGGATTTAACGAGGTGATTTACATGAAAGCTTCTGATGAAACTTGTGTGGAAGAAATGGGTTCAGCCAACCTTTTTGCATTGACAGGAAAAATATTAAAAACACCAAGATTGTGTGGTTCGATCTTACCCGGAATTACCCGTGATTCCGTAATCTGTATTGCAAAAGAATTAATGGGTTTAGAAGTTATAGAGGGAGATTTATCCTTAAATGAACTAATCAATGCCGATGAAGTATTTTGTACCGGTACTGCAGTTGTTGTTACACCTATTGGTTTTGTGACAAAAGGAGGTGCAAAGCATACAATTGGGAGTGGAGAATTCGGTGCTATTGCCCTAGAATTAAGAAAAACATTGCTCGGGATTCAACGAGAAGAAATTGATGACACTTTCGATTGGATTTATCCAATTACGAATTAACGAAATCGGAATAATTTGAAATCTCTATTTGAAACTATAAATATTAAAGATAAACGTGGCAAAAAATAATTCCCACCCCCGAAGACAGGGACGCGAGGCCGTATTACAGGCTCTTTACGCTTATGAAATTGCAGAGGAGGATAGAAATAAAGTTCTCCAAGATGCACTTGGTCGGAAATCCTTCGATGAAAATATGCGCAATTTTATTACGAATTTATTTGATGTGACTATAGATAATAAAGAATGGTGTGAGGAGCAGATCAAAAGCCGTCTCAACAATTGGGAGTTTGACCGGGTAGCACTTTTAGACCGCCTGCTATTGTGTGTTGCCATCAGTGAAATATGTTTTGTGGATGATGTGCCACCAAAAGTGTCTATCAGTGAGGCGATTGAAATTGCGAAACAATATAGTACCGAAGAAAGTTCCAGCTTTGTGAATGGCGTATTGGATAATGTATATAAAACAATAGCCAAAGAAACAGAGAAAAAGTCTTCATGATACAAAATCTGGTTAAAAAGGTTTTCGGGTCTCGTTCAGATCGGGAAATGAAACAGTTAATGCCAGCGGTTGATCAAATCAACCAATTGGCTGAAAATCTTCTTTCGAAATCTGATGATGAATTGAAAGTCCGTACCCAGGAACTGAAAGCTATGGTTATTGCTGCTAGAAAAGCGACAGAAGAAAAAGCAGCCAATGATATAAGTGACAAAGATGAAGCAAAAAAATTCATTTTAAAAGCGGAACATGATCAATTAGAAGAAATCCTTCCAGAAGCCTTTGCCATGGTAAAAGAGACCTGTCGCCGTATGTGTGGATCCAATTGGAAGGTAGTTGGTCGTGAATTAAGTTGGGAAATGGTTCCTTATGATGTCCAAATTTTAGGAGGTATCATTCTTCATCGTGGTAATGTAGCGGAAATGAAAACGGGGGAAGGTAAAACACTTGTTGCTGCTTTTCCCATTTATCTCAATGCACTTACTGGCCGTGGCGTACAATTAATTACCGTGAATGATTACTTGGCTCAGCGCGATGCGGAATGGATGGGTGAAATTTATAAGCGATTGGGGCTAACCGTTGGCTTTATTTTAAATAATATGACACCGGATCAGCGGCGTGAGAGCTATAATTGTGATATTACTTATGGCACCAACAATGAATTTGGATTTGATTATCTCAGGGATAACATGTCCCTTCAAAAGGAGGATCAAGTCCAGCGCGGTCATGCATATGCCATTGTGGATGAAGTAGATTCTGTCTTGATTGATGAAGCCCGAACACCTTTGATTATTTCTGGTGCCGTAGATGCGCCAGTTGATACATCTTTTGTGGATCTACGTCCTCTTGTTCAAAACTTGGTTAAAAAACAAAAAGCCCTTATATCCCAAATTGTTTCTGAAGGAGAAATCCACATGAATGAAGGGAAGGATAAAGAAGCTGGCTATAAGTTATTGCAAGCTTTGCGCGGAATGCCTAAACATCCGAAAGTGATGAAAATTTTCCAAGAAGGTGGAACAAAAAAATTAGCCCATCAGGTTGAATCCGATTTTATGCGTGATAAAAAACTTCATGAAGTTGATGAAGACCTTTTCTTTAGCATTGAAGAGAAATCACATGTTATCGATATTACGGAGAAAGGCCGGAATGCTTTGGCACCTGATAACCCGGAGACATTCGTGATTCCTGATCTTGGAGAAATGCTTCATGATATTGATGATAATGATTCCATTTCGAAATTGGAAAAAGACAAAGAAAAAGAAAAAGCGCATCAGATTCACGCTGACCGTTCAGGCCGAATTCA
>DTTO01000001.1 GCA_012964665.1 Fidelibacterota bacterium | reverse complement strand
AGTTATTTCATAAAACGGATCGAAGGAGTTTTAAATGGTCTTGGTAAACGTTTAATCGGTTGGGATGAGATTCTTGAAGGCGGATTAGCACCAGGGGCTATCGTTCAATCCTGGCGCGGTATGGAAGGGGGAATTGCCGCAGCAAATGCAGGGCATGAGGTAATCATGTCGCCTACCTCCCACGCCTATTTTGATTATTATCAATCGGAAAATAAAAAAAATGAACCACTGGCTATCGGTGGATTTCTTCCTCTGGAGATAGTATATAATTTTGAACCTATTCCAGATAATATTGAACCAAACAAAAAAGATTTTATCCTTGGTGGACAGGGAAATTTATGGACTGAATATATCAAGACACCTGAAAAAGCAGAATATATGGCACTTCCTCGGATGAGTGCTATGGCGGAAGTATTATGGTCGTCTAAAAAAAATCGTGATTATGACAGCTTTACTCATCGGATGAATTGGCAATATAAGCGGTTGGATCGAATGAAAGTTAATTATCGAAAACCAGATTAACTATATGAGTGACGGTAAAGTTGACTACAACAGCAACACCTATAAACCAGGTCCAGGCGATTCCAATCTGATTCAAATAAAAAACTATCAAAAAACTAGCAATTAATCCCGTGACCAAACTGATGGGATGAAATTTTCGATTTATTTTACTTAGTAAAAATAATCCCAGTAACCCTCCGTAAGTAAAAGATGCAATTTGCAATCCAACGATCACAATGGCAGAGTCGCTTTCATCAAATAATAGTGCAATGCCAATTAAAACCAGACCCCAAATCAAACTGATTATTTGAGACTTTTGGATGGATTGATTTCCACCCAGCCAATCTGTAACGGTTGAAGAGGCTAACGAATTTATGGATGAACTTAAGGTGGACATTGCCGCCGATAGGACTCCCGCTAATAACACTCCTTTCAATCCTATTGGGAGATAATTAACAATAAATGATGTGAATTCACGATCACGCTCTAATTCTACGCCGCCCATTAATACAAAAATCAGTGAGCCGGCCAAAAGGAACACACCAAATTGAATGAATACAATAATCCCACTGCCGATCATGGCTTTCTTCGCTGAATTCAGGTCTTTTGTACCTAATACCCTTTGGACCATCATATAATCCACGCCATGGGATGAAAAGGATAATAATGCACCACCTAATACTGCACTAATGAATAGATACGGTTCCCTTAATAAATCTCCCTTCCAATTGAAAATAGCCAATTTACCTTGACCAGAAAGGGTTGATATCGCTTCGAATAATGACTGATCAATATAATTCAATAAAATAAAAATAGATGCGACCCCGCCAAATAAATATAGAATGAATTGAATACTATCTACCCACACAACTGTTTTAATTCCACCTGAAAGAGTATAAACGAGGGTCACAGCACCAATTACAAGGACTGCCAGTGAGAGTGACCACCCAGTGATTACCTGTACAACTACGGCCGTTGCCAAAAACCGAACGCCATCAGCCAATACGCGTGTAATTAAAAATACACCAGAAGCTACCTTTTGAATTTCAGGGCCAAATTTATGTCCAATGATTTCATATATTGAATTCACGCCGGATTTAAAATATTGGGGCAATAAAAATAAGCTAACGATCACACGTCCAATAATATATCCAATTGCTAATTGAAGAAAAAACCAATCGTCCCGATATGCCAAACCGGGGACGCTAATGAAAGTGAGGACCGATGTTTCAGTCGCTACAATGGATAGCATGGCCACAGGCCAAGGTAAATTTCTACCGCCTAAAAAATAATCTTCGGAGGATTTATTGAATCGACTTTGATAAATGCCATATATGGAAAATCCAGCGAGAAAAATTAAAATGATAGATAGATCGATCCAGTGCAATGATCTACTCTGTTAAAGGGTGGAATGAATAAAACAGTACGCCATCAAACAATGGGCCTTCTTCCCTGAAATAATATTCCATAAAATCCATACTTACTGTTTCACCGTATTCTGCAGAAGCATGGATAATATTTTTTTGATCAATCACCATCCCTTCATGAGCCACCACCAATCCCATTTTAAAATATGATTCTCTAACAAAAGCGACACCGGCTACCTTGGGTAAGTTTTGAAGGACTTTTGAATTAAGATACTCACTGCTAATATATTGAACCGATGTAGGTTTTTTCCAATCCAGATCAAGAAAAGCTTTCCCATCACTTTTTTTATTTAAAGTGATTGTTACAGTCTTAAGTTGATCATTTGGCAACAATCCAAGGGTAATATTCCTTGTTGAAGGATGATCTTGAATCCTGTCCGTTGTGTAGTGCCATCGACTTTTGTATGTAGGGATAGAAATACCATTCTCATTAGGTTTGTAATGAATATTGATCAAATTTATTTTTGCCTCATTCCAGCTTAAGCTTTGTACACTAGCCAAGCTTGTGAGGACATGAACAGTGCAATCGGAAACATCTAATCGAAAAATTGGGTCCTTATCCTCCCCGGTTTCTTCCCCAAGGCAAAACAATTCATAAGGCTTACCAACTTGCCAAAGAGCGAATGCCTTCAGCCGATCGTGAAAGTCAGGAAATTTTTGTTGAAACTGAGGTAAAATTTCCGAAATCTCCTTTTCGGATAGGGTCCAAGGTTTCGACAGTGTTTCCACCCAACTAAATGGTTGACCACACCCGATCAATAAAAGAAAGATCCAATAGTATTGGGACCCTTTTCTTTTTTCTTTTGCCTTCATGCTTATTTCCACCTTTCTCGCCAATTCAGATTCACATTTTTTTCTGACAATCCAATGGATTCATATACTGCAGCATGGATTTTTTGCCTCCAATCAAAATAATTGGGATTCTTATTGGTACGATTTGGGTGGACCGCATTGGTCAATAGGATAACAAACATTTGATTCTCAGGGTCAATCCATAAAGATGTCCCCGTGAATCCAGTGTGGCCATAACTGGCGTCCGAAAGATACACGCCTCCAGATGCTTTTCCATCCGGCGTATCCCAACCCAGAGCCCGAGAACTGCCTTCTACCACATTGGCACGCTTGGTAAATGATCCCACTGTTTCCGGATTAAAGATCCGTTTCCAGCCATAATTACCGCCATTTAACATCATTTGGCTGAATATTGATAGGTCACTCGCTGTAGAAAATAATCCTGCATGACCGGCAACACCGCCTAAACTATGGGCATTTTCATCATGTACCTCACCGCGAATCAAACCTGTTCTGTAGATTTCAGATATTTCTGTCGGGACAATTCTTTTCATCCGCTCTTTAGGGGGATTATAATAAGTTGAAGTCATACCCAAGGGCTTGAGGACCAAAGAATCCACTAGTAAATCCAATGGCATTTGCGCTACTTCTTCTACCAATTTTCCTAGAGTGATTAATCCAACATCCGAGTAAACCACTTTTTCTTCTAATTCAAACTGAGGTTCAGTATTCATGACTGAATCAAGTCTTGCCTGCGCATCTCCATCTATAAGAAAATATTGTTTGAAATCAGGCAAGCCTGCCGTGTGGGTCATTAAATGACGAATAGTTGTTTGAGATTTTTGATTGAAGTGGTTTGACTGCTTACCGATAAACTTAGGTAAATGATCGACAACTTTATCATCTAAAGATATTTTTTTCTGATCTATCAGTTGCATTATCGCTGAGGTGGTTGCAATGACTTTGGTAATAGAAGCCAAATCATAAATATCGCCTCTTGTAACGGCCTTAGTTTTATTGTAGGTGTGATAACCGAACGCCTCATGGAGGAAAATTTGTCCATCCTTGGCCGCCAATAAAACTCCGCCAGGAAACGCTGTATCAGCCACAGCCCGATTCAACATAGATTTTACAGGTTCAATTTTTGCGCCGGTCTGAGATGCTAGCACTTTGATTAAAATTTTACCCGGCGCCCTTGTTGCATTACTGTTAGGCCATTTCTTTGATTCAACTTGGATTCCAGTCCCTCTTTCTGCAACTCCCGGTATACTAACAGGCAAGATTCCTGTAATATCGGCTTCTCCTTTCAAAGCATTGGCTACCGCTGTTTGGAGTATGCCGCTACCTTTATAAGCACAAATGTAAACCGGTGCATCTGGAAAATCCTGTATCAGGTAGGGACTCCCAAAACTGGTAATCACTACTTTTTTACATTTCCGGATTAGACGATTAATGAAATCAGCTTCTACTTTTGGTAAAAATATATCATCCTTATGCTCCACAGGGTTGGCAAAAGCATTTAGAAAAACCAGTCCATTGACGGGGATTTGATCCAAAATAAAGTCAGCCACTACTGTACTATCAGATTTATCGATTTGAAATGATATGACCCTCCTATTACTCCTAACATCTTTTAATTGCCTGCTCAAGCTACTTTCACTGTGATTATTAGGCTCATCATAAAGATCAACCACATAGAGAGTATCATCAATAGCTGGACTGAGAGGTAAAACACTTCCTTCATTTTTTACCAGGGTGATGGCACGCAAGGCTATTTCTTCAGCCATTCTGAAGTTTTCTGCTTTTCCAATTTGCTGATAGGTATAATCTGTTTTGATCAATCGATCTCGATGAAGTCCCAAGCGTTCCTTCATTTTTAGCACTTTCAAAGCAGATTCATTAATTTGTTTTTTTAAAATGACGCCATCTATCACAGCTCTTTCAATGGTATCAATGGATTTTTTCAAGTTCATGTTCTGAATAATAATATTTGAACCAGCTTGTATTGTGGTAACCAGTGCATATTCATCAGAATAATTTTTTATAATACCTCCCATTCGCATGGCATCCGTAATAATAACACCTTTAAAACCCAATTGATCTCGAAGGATATCTTGCATCCAAAATTTAGAAAGTGTAGCAGGGTCCTGAGCGTGATCCTGAAAGTCCGGAGCATTGACATGGGCGACCATCACTGCATCCACGCCTGCATCGATGGCGCTTTTAAAAGGGGGCAATTCGATTGTCCATAGACGAGAAGAATCACTGGGAATTTGGGCTAATGCGGAATGGGAATCCGTCTCCGTATCGCCATGGCCGGGAAAATGCTTTGCAGTAGACAGCATTCCATAATCGTGCAAACCACGAATATATTCGACGGAATACCGATCGACTGAATCTGGGTTTTCTCCAAAAGAACGTGTATTAATGATGGGGTTTTTGGGATTATTATTTACGTCCACGACTGGTGAAAGATTGAAATGTATGCCTACTGCTCGACTTTCTTCTGCCGCAATACGCCCCGCTTCATAGGCAAAATGTGATTCGCCCGTTGCCGCAATGGCCATCATGGGTGGCAAGGTAACTGCTCCTGGATATCGTCGCCCCAACCCCGATTCAATGTCAGCATCTACCAGAATTGGCACTTTTGATTCTGCCTGTATTTTGTTTAGCATAGTGAGAGAACTGCCTGCATCGCCGAACCAAATATGGAGAACACCTATTCCATCCGTTGAAAGGTGTTGCTGTATTTCCTGCCATTGATCGCTTTCATAATTCATATACTGCATATTCATGGAGTACACCATCATTTGCGCAATCTTTTCCCGTAGAGTGAGTTTATTTAATGTGGATTCAGCCCAAGATTGGTTGGGGTTGAATTGGCCGGGACCTGCACAGGCAGACAATATGAGAACGAAACCAAGTAAAATTCTTCTCTTATCCATAGTGGAAAAATTAACAGAAGTTCTCCCATAAGTCTTTAACTTTTATTTCTTCCAAAGTATGATTACCTCACCCAAAGATAAATCTACACTTATTGGTCAAATGCTCATGGTTGGACTCCAAGGTACATCGCCTGAGGATGCGAAATCATTTTTCAATTCCTTGGATGAGCGGTCAATAGGTGGTGTAATTCTGTACGATCAAAATATGACCAGTACACCGCCTTCATCTCATAATATTTTATCACCTGCACAGGTAAAGGCATTTAATGAAACGCTGCAAAGCTTAAGCGAGACTCCTCTATTAATTGGAGTGGACCAGGAAGGCGGACAAGTTAACCGACTTAAAAAAGAATATGGATTTCCCGCTACAAAAAGTTGGGCTCATTTGGGAAAGATTAATGATCTAGAAGAAACTCGCAAACAGGCAGAACGAACAGCCCAAACACTTTCTGACCATGGGTTCAATCTAAATTTTGCACCGGTTCTAGATCTATCAACGAATTCATCCAGCTTTATTGCAAAAAAAGAACGGTGTTCTTCTAACAATCCAAATATTGTTTTTAAGCATGCAAAAGTCCTGATTGATTCCCACTTAAAGTACCGTGTCTTGACTGTGGGGAAGCATTTCCCCGGTCAAGGGAGTTCTGGTGAAGATACCCACGAAGGATTTATTGATGTCTCTGATTCCTGGTCTGATATAGAATTGATTCCTTATAGACAATTGATAGAAAACCAATCCCTTAATGCGGTTATGACCTCGCACTTATTCCACCGTGGGCTTGATCCCGATCATCCAGCGACACTTTCATTCAATATTTTAAATAAACTTCTCCGTAAAGAATTGGAATTCAGCGGTATTATTTTCAGCGATGATCCGCAAATGAAAGCCATTTCAGATCATTATGACCTTAAAAAAACCTTAGAATTGATGATCAATGCAGGTGTTGATATTTTCTGTTTTGGGAATAACCTCATTTATGATCCAGACATTGTTGAAAAAGTTCATATGACCATAAATCAATTGTTAGAGGAAGAATCCATTTCTGAATACCAGTTAAGGGCATCATTCCATAAGATCATGAATTTTAAATCTATAATAGGCTTAGTATGAAAATCATTGGCATAGATGGCGGTGCCACCAAAGTTTCGGGCGGTGTGGTTGAAAGAGTGAATGATCACACATTCCGATTATTGGATCCTGTAATTGAGATCAAATATTCGGACCAGGAAAAGTTTGACTCTAATTTTTCTCCAATACCACTATTCGATCAATTAAATGGATTCAAAATATCTGAGCAGGAATCTAACCAAGGTCGCGTTTATGTGGATTGTATCAAAAAGGTCATAACATCACTAGCTGATGATGAGTTATTTCGGGTTTCCATCGCTATGCCCGGGGTCAAAATGGATAATGGTCGCGGAATCAAAGCCATGGTAAATGGCCCCCGAATTCCTGATTTTTGTGATCAAATCGAATCTAGACTCAAACTTCACTACCCTATACAAAAATTAGAGAACGATTCAGATATGTGCGCTTGGGGAGAGGAATTTTGTGAAGACGGTGCATTTCGTAACATAGATAATGCCTACTACATCGGTGGAGGTACAGGAACGGCAGACGGATTAAAATTGCAAGGAAGGCTCATTCCTTTCGATGACATATCAGAATGGATTGGTAAAACATGGGAACTAAAAACTAAGGAAGGCCATTCTTTGGAATCTTTTTCGTCTATGTCCGGCATCAATCAATTACGCGAATCGCAAAGTAAGAATTTTGACTTAATAATTGGACAAGTATTAGGAAAATTATTATTTGAACGAATCATCACTATTTTTTCTGGTTGGAAAAGCCATTTTATAATTGATCGAACTCTTCAACCCGATCATTCTTATCAAAATACTTTCTTGGATCGAATTGTCATTGGGCAACGGCTTTCAGCTTTTCTTCAAACAGAGGAAGGATCGGTAATCTATTCTGCTATGCTTGATTCATTAACTCAAATGGTGTTAGAAGCCAATATGTCGATCCAACATCATTTTATGGATAATGATCAGTTTGATCAAAATCGAATCATCCTATCGGATCTCCGCTTTTCCCCCATTATCGGTTTAGGCGCGAAAGCATGGATGGAAACATGCTGAAACCGGGAAAAATTCCAAAAATTGAACCACTGATCCGCGTTGGGCTTATTTTGCCCCAAGATGAAATAGAATCGATTCAAGTTTCATTTTCTGATCCACAATGCTTCGAACTTGAAACAGAAAAAAAACTATATCCATCTTGTAACAATCAGGATGAACTGACCATTCAGTTTCGTAAAGGCCAATTACATATTTCCCAACTTGATGTAACATCACCTACAATAAGCATTATTCCATCAATCCCAGATAAAAATCCATACATCACTTTATTTGGTATGATCGCCGGTCGTGGATTCCATTGGCAAAAACAGATCAATGCTTCATTCTGGGGAAAAATTGAATTTTCAGTTATAGATGGTAAAATCATTGCGATCAATGAACTGCCTCTGGAACAATATCTAAAATGTGTGGCCACATCAGAAATGAGTGCTCAATGTCCATCGGAATTACTAAAAGCACAGACCATTGTGGCTCGGTCCTGGTTATTGGCCAATATGGAACAAAAACATAGACACCTGGGATTTGATATTTGTAATGATGATTGCTGCCAACGATACCAGGGGATGGCAAATACAACTGATACCTCCATCAATAGTGCGAATGATACCTTTGGACAAGTTTTAATTTTTAATGATCAAATTTGTGACGCACGATATTCCAAATCTTGTGGTGGAATTACGGAAAAATATGAAAATGTATGGGAAGGTGATCCTGTTCCATATCTTTGTTCAATACCCGACGTTAATGAGTCAGGTACAGCTTATTGTAGCCCTCAGATCGTATCCGAAGATTCACTGAAATCTTATATCGGTAATGTGGATGAGAAGGGGAAATACTTTCATTGGACATACGAACTCTCGCAATCTGAATTGGTGAGTTCCTTAAAGAAAAAATGTGAGTTAATTGCGGTTGATATATTGGAATTAAGACCATTAAAAACTGGAGATTCGGGTCGGATCATTGATCTCGAAATCGAATATTTGGATGAATTTGACAAACCCCAATCCATAGTCATTAAGTCTGAATATCAAATCAGGGATGTCTTATCTCCTTCTTTTCTTTACAGTTCCGCCTTTACAATTGAAAAAGAGAATGATGATTCTTTTCAATTGAGCGGTAGAGGCTGGGGCCATGGCGTGGGCATGTGCCAAATCGGTGCACTGGGTATGGCCTTTTCAAACCATGATCACGCATTTATATTGAGGCACTATTATTTAGGTTCAGAATTAAAAACCATTTACCAGTCATAATGCGAAAAACGAACTATAGTACCTGGGCATGGGTCCCCTCTCTTTATTATGCGGAAGGGCTCCCTTATGCATTTGTCATGATCGTCTCCGTAGTGATGTATAAAAATATGGGGTTTTCTAATACAGATATTGCCCTTTATACCAGTTGGCTATATCTCCCCTGGGTGATTAAACCCTTATGGAGTCCTATCGTAGATATTTTACGCACCAAACGGTTTTGGATCGTGGCCATGCAGTTATTGATCGGGGCAGGATTGGCAGGTGTTGCACTTTCCATTCCAGCTTCCAATGCATTCCGCTACACATTAGTATTTTTCTGGCTCATGGCCTTCAGCTCAGCCACTCATGATATTGCAGTCGATGGATTTTATATGTTAGGTCTTTCCTCTCATGATCAGGCTTGGTTTATAGGTATTCGCAATTCATTTTACCGATTCGCAATTTTGACTGGTCAGGGCCTACTGGTGATTTTAGCTGGACAGTTAGAAGATTGGACTGGAGAGACCACAACTGCATGGTCAATGATCTTTGGAATGCTTGCAGTTCTATTTATCGGATTCAGCTTTTACCATAAATGGAAACTCCCTTATCCCAATTCCGATAAAAGTCATCTAGATCCAAACTTTGAAGAAGCTATCCAGAATTTCTTTCAAGTCTTTCTATCCTACTTTAAAAAGCCCCAGATCATTTTAGTTATCATATTCATTTTACTTTACCGCTTTGGTGAAGCCCAATTGGTAAAGATCGCACCTTTATTTATGCTGGATGCAATTGAAACAGGTGGTTTAGGATTGTCTACTTCCCAGTATGGATTTATCTACGGCACCTTAGGTATGATCATGCTCACATTGGGAGGAATTACTGGTGGTTTTTTCGCTGCAAGGCATGGTCTCAAATCTTGGATCATTTGGATGGCGCTTGCCATGAAGCTCCCGGACCTGGTTTATGTGTACATGGCATATGCTCAACCGGATAATTATTATTTAATCAGTACCTTCGTAGCAATAGAACAATTTGGATACGGGTTTGGATTTACTGCTTACCTCCTTTTTATGATGATGATCTCTGAAGGTGAACACAAAACGGCCCATTACGCTATTTGTACTGGGTTCATGGCCCTGGGGATGATGCTACCGGGCATGTTTAGTGGAGCACTACAGGAATCCATTGGATATCAGCATTTTTTCAATTGGGTTATGGTGGCTACGATTCCCGGACTCATTATGATTAAATTCATAAAGATTGATCCCCAATTTGGAATCAAAAAAGACAATTCATGACACAACAGCAAGATAGACTGATTGCACTGGATACTTTTCGCGGTGCTACCATTGCCCTTATGATCCTGGTAAATAATCCAGGTACATGGGCACATGTATATGCCCCGCTCCGCCATGCCCAATGGCACGGATGCTCCCTCACTGACCTTGTTTTCCCATTTTTCCTTTTTATTGTAGGTGTTGCCATGCGCTTTTCATTCGAAAAATATGAGATGTGTAAATACGGCCCTCTTTTTTGGAAAGTAATCAACCGAACGATCACCATATTTGTATTTGGTCTTTTACTCAATGCTTTCCCTTTTATAAGGCAGGATTGGGATTGGTCCACACTCCGAATACTAGGTGTGCTACAACGGATCGCATTAGCCTATTTTTTTGCCAGTATCATTGTTGTCCGCACAGATATCAAAGGGCTGGTCAAGATATCCTTAGGATTACTGGTAAGCTATTGGCTTTTGCTTATCGGATATGGATGGTATTCCGGATTAGACCCATATGGACTGAAAACCAATTTGGTATTGGTCCTTGATAAATTAATTTTGGGAGAAAGCCATCTCTGGGGAGGTACGGGTATTCAATTCGATCCGGAAGGTTTATTAAGTACAATTCCATCTATAGTAACCGTATTAATTGGATTTTTGGTTGGCACTATGATTAAGACAGCCAATGACCATAAAGACAATGCTCAGCGCATGGCTGTTCTTGGTGCACTACTAGTTATTCTGGGCTGGGTATGGGGCTTCCTTTTCCCCATCAATAAACAATTATGGACCAGTTCCTATGTTTTATATACAGGTGGAATTGCAACCATTGTTTTGTCTGCCATGATTTGGCTCATTGATGTTCAAGGGATAAAGCTCTGGTCAAAGCCATTTGTCATCTTCGGTTCCAATTCAATTTTTATTTTTGTGGCTTCTGGGATCTGGGCTAATATTTTATTAAAAATAAAATTTGATCTAGATGGAAAACTGGTTTCCGGCTATTCCTACCTATATAAAACAGTCTTCCAGCCATTGGCAGGCGACCTAAATGGCTCCCTGCTATTCGCCCTGTTTCATGTATTGATGTTTTGGCTGATACTTGCCTGGATGTACAAAAAGAAAATCTTTATTAAACTATAAACTGTAGTGGTTAAATATGACTAACCACTACTCAATAATGGAATTACTTATTGGGTTCAAACCCTTTTAAAATCGAATATTTTCCAATTCTAGGTTTCTTTTGTTCCCTAATCTCATTGGTTAATTTTGCAGCAGAGGCCTGTTTGGAAAAAACAACTTCCATTTCCATCCAAAAACCATCTAGGGTGCCCATCTCTATACCATATTGATAAAACATCATTTGATCACAATAAACGCCACTACTATCTCCCATTTCTTCGCAAATATCCTGTTCATCTGATAAGATGAGCGATCCCTCAGTTATTTGATACATAAACTCAGGACCATCATTACATTCGATTTGACCATCATATTCTTCACAATATCTCCAGGTAAAGGTTGAATCGGTCGCTTCCCATTCAATATCAGATCTTTCTTCAAATCCTTCAAAAGTTTCCTCTATTTCTCCTGTACCATCGTCATTGATCGTGATTGTGACATCATCGGGTAAAAATAATTGATCTGGCATTAAAAAATTTTGATTTGCTTCGATTTCAGTACCTATTTGTGTTAGAGTCCCCAAAACAA
The DNA here is from genome assembly GCA_012964665.1 of Fidelibacterota bacterium. Classification (GTDB taxonomy): domain Bacteria; phylum Fidelibacterota; class Marinisomatia; order Marinisomatales; family TCS55; genus TCS55. The sequence goes on along the minus strand of DTTO01000001.1, from coordinate 4,264 downwards.
CAGCATAACGGGTTGAATCCATAACAAAATTACCATCGATGTAAAGCTGGCGATAAACTGTGTCTGCATTCACCGTAAAAGACTTCTCTTGCAAGGTGTAATTAAATTGGGTTCCTACATACTCATAATATCCATTGGGCGTATAAATCCGAACTGATGACTGGTCGTACTGGTCTAAAGATGCGATATAATCGTTGATATAATAATCAACCTGCCTATCATCAGAATATTCGTAAGCATTTATAAATAATCCATCATCATTATTGTTAACATTAAGTTGGCTTAAAGCATGTGTCTGAGTTGTTATTCCATTGGAAATGGTTGAGACTTCAATACTTCCTTGAGTTAGACCCATAAAAATTTCCTGTGTTTTATTCACCTTTATGTAGACTCCACCCGAAGCAGAAGTCATGTTCCATGTTCCAACTAGTGGATTGGGTTCTTCCTTATCTTCACAAGCCATAAAAATAATCAAGAGAAAGACGACAAAATTTCCTCTTTTACTCATGAGTACATTCCTTCCAGGAGTTCATTATAATGTTCTGTAACCACTTTTCTTTTCACCTTTAATGTTGGTGTCAATTCGTCCTTATCCTGATCTAAATCTTCTTCAAGAATACGGATTTTTTTAATTGACTCATATGAAGCTAATTCCTTGTTCTTTTCTTTCATGATTGTATTCATTAATTCTATTACTTCTTCTTTTTTGGATAAGTCACTTAAATCCTTATACAGTAATTTTTGATCTCGAGCAAATTTGGTAATTTCATCTTCATCCAAGGTAACCAGCATTGTCAAATATGGCTTTCGATCTCCGTAGACCATCGCTTGCGATATATAAGGACTAGTTTTCATCAAGTTTTCAATATTTTGAGGTGCCACATTTTTTCCACCGGCAGTGATGATAATATCTTTTTTCCGATCGGTAATAAACAAATATCCATCCTCATCAACATATCCCACATCACCTGTATGAAGCCAATATCCGCCTTCACCGTCAGGCTTTAATAATTCCTCAGTGGCTTGTTCATTCTTATAATAACTCTTTATATTTTGTTCTCCGCGTACACAGATTTCACCATCTGCCATGATTTTTAATTCGGTACCAGGGGTAGCGCGTCCCACTGAACCTATTTTTACTTCACCCTCTGTCTGTATTGATATGATACCAGATGTCTCAGTCATGCCATATCCCTCGAATACCTGCAAGCCTACCCAGTAGAAAAAGTGAAGAATTTCCTTTGAAATTGGTGCTGCCCCCGTCAACATATAACGAATCCTTCCCCCAAAAATATCTTTAATTTTATCCAAAATAAAAAATTTGGCTATGACCGCTTTCATTTGCAACCACAAACCGGGACTTCCCCCGGCTTCCTTGACTTCACAGATAGTTTTACCGATATGAATTGCCCAATGATATATTTTCTGTTGAATCCAGGTGGCATCATCAATCCCTGTTAAAATTCTTGAATAAAATTTCTCCCATACCCGAGGTGTACCAAAAACAACTGTTGGGCCCGTTTGTCGGATATTTTGGGGCATATCCTCCATACTCTCAGCAAATACAGTAGGGTTTCCCACAAGGAACCGTAGGAAATGACCAATTAACCGCTCTGCAATGTGGGCCAAGGGTAAGTAGGACACATAAAGATCTTCAGAATTCAACCCTGTTGCGTCTGGTAAATGCTTTGAGCTAGCAATGATATTTCTGCTCGTGAATATAGCCGCTTTGGGATTTCCAGTAGTACCGGAGGTATATGTAAGACTGATTACTTCATCTGGCTGGCTGGTGTCAATCAATTCTTCAAATTGATTAGGATTTTTTTCCCCGTATTCACGCCCAAGTTCCAGAAATTGATCTAAGGAATATACATTAGGCAAATTCGGAGGATGATACCGATCCAAAACAACGATTTTTTTGATATTGGGTAGACGGTCCCAAATCGCAAGCATTTTGTCTAATTGTTCCTGGTCTTCCACAAAAGCAAAAATACTATCACTTTGATTGGCTATGTAGAATACCTGGTCATTGGTATTGGAATGGTAAATCGGGGCCGTCACACATCCAATGCAGATAATACCCATATCACACATAACCCATTCCGGTCGAGTCTGGCTAAGTATGGAAATTTTATCTCCTTTTTTTACACCAGAAGCTAAAAGCCCATTGCCAATGTCTTGTGAAAATTTTCCGTATTGTTGCCAAGTTAAGGCTTTCCATAAACCATCCTGCTTTTTCCAGATCGTTGTTTTATCGGGGAATTTGTTTACCTGACGCCAGAATAGCTTTGGAATCGTATTATACTTGTTTAAATCAATATTCACCTGATACCACTCCATAAGTTTGCACGACGGGTATATTTCCCTTCACCTAAATACATTTCCCGTACTTTTTCTTCTTCATATAACTCATCATACGTGCCGCTTAAAAAAATCTTCCCGGAAGTGAGCACATACCCATAGTCAGCAATTTTCAATGCATGGTTCACATTTTGCTCTACCAATAATATTGTGACTCCTGATTGATGGAGATCTTTAATAATTGAAAAGATTTCTTGTACTAATTTTGGAGAAAGGCCAAGCGAAGGTTCATCTAGAAGCAATAGTTTTGGTTCTAGCATTAATGCTCTGGCAATAGCCAGCATTTGTTGTTCTCCTCCGCTCAATGTGCCTGCCTGCTGATTGCCACGTTTTAACAATACCGGAAAATAATCTGTCGCTTTTTTAAAACGTTTCTCAAACAAATCTTTATCCTTTATTAGAAAACCACCCATCATCAAATTTTCATACACCGTTAATTCCGGAAAAATGCGCCTGTTTTCAGGCACATGAGAGATCCCCAATTTGATGATTTCTTCAGGATCTTTACGATCTATACGTTTGTCATTAAAATGGATGGTACCATATTCCGGTTCAACAATACCAAAAATTGTTTTTAAAATGGTTGTTTTCCCGGCACCATTAGCACCCAGGAGGCATACCAGCTGACCCTTATTTACCGCCATGGATACACCGTGGAGTGCTTTGATTTTACCGTAAAATGTTTCCACGCCGATCAGCTTAAGCATGGGCTTGTTCCCCCAAAAATACCTTAATTACTTCAGGATGCTGCTTTACTTCTTCCGGCGTACCCAGCGCCAAAACATGACCCGAATCGAGCACACAGACACGATCGGATATTTTCATGACCAGATTCATGTCGTGCTCCACAACTAATACAGTGATGCCCAATACATCCCTGATTTCACCAATAATTTTCGCAATTTCTATTGTTTCCTGGTCATTCATTCCTGCCGCTGGTTCATCCATAAGAATCAAATAAGGTTGACTGATCAAAGCGCGTCCAATCTCTACCAGTTTCTGAATACCGTAGGGTTGACCACTGAGATATTTTTGTTCAAAATTCGCAATCCCCAGAAAGTCCATCACTTCGAGTGCCATGGCCTCTTCCCGTTCTCGCTGCGCTGTTGTTAGCCAACGATATAAAGTTTCTTTCAACGTAATTCTTTGGTGGGCACCGATAAGTATATTATTTAATACTGTCATATAAGGCACATTCTGCAGATTTTGGAAAGTACGGGAAATGCCCAATTTCACCACTTCATGAGGCTGACATTTGGTCAAGGATTGACCTCTGTATTGAATTTTGCCTTTTTGTGGCCGGTGAAAGCCATTAATGCAATTAAATAAGGTGGATTTCCCGGAACCATTAGGCCCGACCAGTGAAAATATTTCTCCTGATTTTACTTCAAATGAAACATCATCTAGTGCCACCACACCAGAGAATTGCATACATAGATTTTTAATGGTTAAATCACTCATAAAAAAAGTCACTGCCCACCTTCGTAGAAATCAGGAAGGCGGGCAATGACAATTAAGGATGGTTTAATTAATACTTATTATTCTAGCCAGTCAGTAATAGCAACTTGTTTCCCACCTTGCAACTGCAGCAAAATTACGCTCTCCACTCCAGCATGGTCATTACGACTGTATGTGATCGGTGGAAATGCACCATTATCCCAATTTTTTAAAGATTCTAAACCACTCACTAAGCGTTTGCGGGTAGGATATTTCCCAGCTTTCCGTAATCCCTCCACTAATACATTGGCCGTAGCAAAACCATAATAATGATAAAGCCCACGCATTTTTTCCGGTACATTATTTTTTTCACAGAGTTCTCTATACAAAGTAGGGCCAGGTTTGTCAGAATCGGGATAGTACGCCCAATACACAGAGATAAATCCTTCCCCTGCTTCTCCAGCCA